>JAJTCN010000112.1 GCA_021323335.1 Ramlibacter sp. | reverse complement strand
GCCCGCGGGCGTGGCGGGAACGCTGGAGCGGCAGGAGCGGCGCTTTGCGCTGGCCCTGTTCGCGCCGGCGTTCCTGCTGCTGCTCCTCACCACCACCGCGCCGCTCGTGTTCCTGGGCTGGAACAGCCTGCAGAAGCTCGACCTGAGCATGCCCTGGCTGTCCGGCTTCGCGGGGCTGGAGAACTACACGAAGATGGGGGGCGACCCCCGCTTCTGGAACTCGCTGTGGCTCACCGTCGTCTACACGGCCTCCACGGTCATCCTGCAAGTGATCATCGGCCTGTCGCTGGCCCTGCTGGTGCTGCAGATCCCGCGCGGGCAAGGCCTGCTGCGGGTGGCCGCGATCCTGCCGATCGTGCTGGCGCCCGTGGTGGTCGGCCTGTTCTGGCGCACGCTGGTGCTGGCGCCGGACTTCGGCCTGGTCGACGTGGTCACCCGCACGCTCGGCCTGGGCAGCCACAACTGGCTGGGCGATCCGCAGCTGGCCCTGATCTCGGTGATCGCCATCCACACCTGGCAATGGACGCCGTTCGCCTTCCTGGTGCTGCTCGCCACGCTGGCGACGCTGCCCCCCGATGTCTATGAAGCGGCGCGGCTGGACCGGGCCAGCGCCTGGCAGCGTTTCCGCTACATCACGCTGCCGCTGATCCGCCCCGCCGTGGTCATGGTGGTGATCCTGCGCACCATGACGGCCCTGTCGGCGTTCGCCGCGATCTTCGCGGCCACCGGCGGCGGGCCCGGCACGTCGACCGAGATCCTGAACCTGTATGCGTATCGCACTTCGTTCACCGAGCTGAACATCGGCTACGGCTCGGCGCTGGCGATGGTGCTGCTGGCCATCACGCTGTTCGTTTCCTGGCTGCTGTTCCGGCGGCGGAAGGCGGTGGGATGAACCGTTCCATTCCGCGCAAGGTGGCGCTGTTCGCCGTCGCCGGCCTGATCGTCTCGATGTGGGCGTTTCCGGTGTTGTGGGCGCTGCTCACCTCGTTCAAGAGCGAACGCGACGTGCTGGCCTACCCGCCGACGCTGGTGTTCGCGCCCACGCTGGCCAACTACCGCGAGGTGCTGTTCGGCAGCTCCACCATCCTGCCGAACCTGTGGTCCAGCATGGTGGTGAGCTTCTCGGCGACGCTGCTGACGATGCTGTTCGCCATTCCGGCCGCTTATGCCCTCGCGCGCCTGCGCTATCCGGCCAAGAAGGCCAGCGGCTTCTACGTGCTGGCCACGCAGATGCTGCCGCCGGTGGGGCTGATCATTCCCTATTACCTGGTGCTGCAACGCATCGGCGGGCTGGACACGTACAGCGGGCTGGTGGTGATCTACCTCACCTTCTCGCTGCCGTTCGCGATCTGGCTGATGGTGTCGTACTTCGAGGACGTGCCCTACGAGATGGAAGAGGCGGCGCTGCTGGACCGCGCGGGGCGGCTGCGGGCGCTGTGGTACGTGATCCTGCCGCAGGTGCGCGGCGGCATCGCGGTGACCACGGTGTTCGTCTTCCTGAATGCGTGGAACGAGTTCATGTTCGCCGTCGTGCTGGGCGGCAACAAGGTGCGGCCGGTGACGGTCGCGATGTTCAATTTCATATCGGTCGAGCAGACGCAATGGGCGCGGCTGGCGGCGGGGGCGATGGTGGCCATGGCTCCGGTCATCATCGTCGGCCTGCTGGCGCAGCGCCACATCGTCAAGGGCCTGACGGTGGGAGCGGTCAAGGGAGGGGGCCGGCGATGAGCGATGGAAAAGGAAACGTGCGCCTGCAGGGCGTGGTGAAGAAGCACGGCGAGACCACGGTGCTGCATGGCGTGGACCTGGAGATCCGCGCCGGCGAGTTCTTCGTGCTGCTGGGGCCCTCAGGCTCCGGCAAGACGACGACGCTGCGCATCATGGCGGGGCTGGAATCGGTGAGCGCCGGCCAGGTGCTGATGGACGACGTCGACGTGACGGTCGCGGAGCCCGGCGCGCGCGACGTCGCCATGGTGTTCCAGAGCTATGCGCTGTATCCGCACATGACGGTGGCGGAGAACATCGGCTTTCCGCTGAAGATGGTGGGCACGGCGCGTGACACCATCGCCCAGGCGGTGGCCGATGCGGCGGCACGGGTGAGCATCGGCCACCTGTTGCAGCGCCGGCCGGGCCAGCTGTCCGGCGGACAGCAGCAGCGGGTCGCCCTGGCGCGCGCCATCGTGCGGCAGCCTCGCCTGTTCCTGCTGGACGAGCCGCTGTCCAACCTGGACGCCAAGCTGCGCCTCGAAACGCGGCTGGAGCTGAAGCAGTTGCAGCGTGCGCTGGGCGTCACCACGGTGTACGTGACCCACGACCAGGAAGAGGCGATGACGCTGGCCGACCGCGTCGCCGTCTTCATGGACGGCCGCATCGTCCAGATCGCCACGCCGCGCGCCATCTACAGCCGCCCCGCGCAGGTGTCGGTGGCGGGCTTCATCGGCACGCCGCCGATGAACCTGGTGCCGGCGACCTGGCGCGGCAACGTGGCCGTGATCGACGGCGTGGCCCACCCGGTGGGTGCGACGACGCCGCAGCCGCGCGAGATCATGCTCGGCGTGCGGCCCGGCGAGCTGCGCTCCGGCGGCACCGGCACGGCGGCGCGGGTGGAGTACATCGAGGAGCTCGGCGACCACTCCATCGTCGACCTGGCCGGCGCCGGCCAGCGCCTGCGGCTGAAGGCCGACGGCCAGGCCCGGCTGCGCGAAGGCGAGACCACGCACCTGAGTTTCGACCCCGGCTCCGCGCACCTGTTCGACCGCGCCAGCGGCGTGCGCCTGAACTGAATCCCGCAAGAAGGACCTGCCATGCAAAAGCGACCCAACATCCTGCTGATCCTCAACGACGACATGGGCTACTCGGACATCGGCTGCTACGGCGGCGAAGTCGAGACCCCCAACCTCGACCGCCTGGCCGCCAACGGGCTGCGCTTCTCGCAGTTCTACAACACCGCGCGCTGCAGCCCGTCGCGCGCGTCGCTGCTGACTGGCCTGCATCCGCACCAGACCGGCATCGGCATCCTGACCTACGACTCGGGCCCGGAAGGCTATGCGGGCAACCTCAACCAGCGCTGCGCCACCATCGCCGAAGTGCTGAAGCCCGCGGGCTACCGCAGCTACCTCAGCGGCAAGTGGCACGTGTCGAGCAACCTGACGCAGCCCACCGATTCGTGGCCCATGCAGCGCGGCTTCGACGACTTCTTCGGCACCATCATCGGCGCCGGCAGCTTCTACGATCCGAACACGCTGACGCGGCGCAACGAGAACGCGGAGGACGAGGCGCGCGCGCCGGGCTTCTTCTACACCGACGCCATCAGCGACGAGGCGGTGAAGTTCATCCGCCAGCACAAGGCGGAGCACGCCGACAAGCCCTTCTTCGAGTACGTCGCCTACACCGCGCCGCACTGGCCACTGCACGCGCACCCGGAAGACATCGCCAGGTACAAGGGCCGCTTCGACGCGGGCTGGGACCAGCTGCGCGAGCAGCGGCTGGAGCGGCTGGTTGCCTCGGGCATCCTCGACGCGCAGTGGAAGCTGACCGGGCGCGATCCGAGCCAGCCCGCGTGGACCGAGACCGAGCACAAGGCCTGGCTGGCGAACTGCATGGAGGTGTATGCCGCGCAGATCGACCGCATGGACCAGGGCATCGGCCGCATCCTGCGCACGCTGGAGGAAACCGGCCAGATCGACAACACGCTGGTGATCTTCCTGGCGGACAACGGCGCCTGCGCCGAGGACATCCCGGAGAACGTCACCATCGACGAGCTGGTGAACAAGCTGATGATCGCGCGCTCGCACACCCGCGACGGCGCCGTGGTCCGCTTCGGCAACAACCCGGACATCGCGCCCGGCCCGGAAGACACCTACCAGAGCTACGGCCAGGCCTGGGCCAACCTGTCCAACACGCCGTTCCGCCTGTACAAGCACTGGATCCACGAAGGCGGCATTTCGACGCCGCTGATCTTCCACTGGCCGCAGGGCATCCAGCAGCGCGGCGAGATCCGCCACACCCCCGGTTACCTGCCGGACATCATGGCCACCATTTGCGACGTGACCGGCGCGGCCTATCCGGCGAACCTGGACGGCCGCAGCATCCTGCCGCTGGAAGGCCATTCGCTCAAGCAGTCCTTCGCAGCCGACATCGGCGACCGCCCGCCGATGTTCTGGGAGCACGAGGGCAATGCCGCGGTGCGCATCGGCAAGTGGAAGCTGGTGCGCGAGTACCCCAAGGAGTGGGAGCTGTACGACATGGAGGCCGACCGCACCGAGACCAACAACCTCGCCGCGGCGCAGCCGCAGCGCGTGGCCGACATGAAGCAGCAGTACGAAGCGTGGGCGAAGCGCTGCGGCGTGCTGCCGCGCGACAAGATCGTCGCGCTGATGCGCAGCCAGGGCGTGACGAAGGCGTTCTGGGAAGACGAGTGAAATCCTGCTGCGTGCCGGCGAGCGACGGGACTCCAGTAGGCTGGGGTGACGGCAGGAACCCCAGCTCGCCTGGGGCAGCTGGGGTTCGCTCCGCTCACCACCAGCCTACGTGGGTTCAACTCGCGGGCGGCAGCTTCAGGATGGGCACCGACTCCACCGAAGGCTTCGCCGAAGACGGCGAGGGGCCAGCACGCGAAGTGGAGCTGAGCCCCTTCGCCATCGCACCCACCCCCGTCACCAACGCGCAGTTCCGCGAGTTCGTCCGCGCCACCCGTTACATCACCGAAGCCGAGCAGCTCGGTTCATCCTTCGTGTTCTACCTGCAGGTGGACGAGGAGCGGCGCCGCGCCGTCCGGCAGGTCTCGCGCGACCTGCCGTGGTGGCTGCCGGTCGAAGGGGCCTGCTGGCAGCGGCCGTGGGGAGCGGGATCGGGCATCCAGGACCGGCTCGACCATCCGGTGGTGCACGTGTCGTGGAATGACGCCGCGGCCTACTGCGCCTGGGCCGGCGCGCGCCTTCCCACCGAGGCGGAATGGGAGTACGCGGCGCGCGGCGGCCTTGCGGCGCAGCGCTATCCCTGGGGCGATGATCTGGAACCGGGCGGGGAACGCCGCTGCAACATCTGGCAGGGCAGCTTCCCGTCGCAGCCGGCGACCGGGTGGCAGCCGGGCACGATGCCCGCGGACAGCTTTCCACCGAATGGCTGGGGCCTGTTCAACATGGCAGGCAACGCGTGGGAGTGGTGCGCCGACTGGTTCAGCCCCGCGTACCACACCGAAACCGGCGCAAGGGATCCGATCCAGCTGCGCGCCACGGGCCGCAAGTCCATGCGGGGCGGCTCGTTCCTGTGCCACGCGTCCTATTGCAACCGCTATCGGTTGGCGGCCCGGGGCTCCAATACGCCCGGCAGCAGCGCCAGCAATGTCGGCTTTCGCGTTGCCGCGCCCGCGCTCCAGCGCTAGCGGTGCACTACAGTAGCGGCCCATGAAATACATCCTCGCCCTCGACCAGGGGACGACCAGCTCGCGGGCCATCGTGTTCGATCGCCAGGGCGAGGTGGTGGCCGTCGCCCAGCGGGAGTTCCAGCAGATCTTTCCCCAGCCCGGCTGGGTGGAACACGACGCCCGCGAGATCTGGGCGACGCAGCACGCGGTGGCGCTGGAAGCGCTCGACGCCCTCGAGGAAACCAGCGGCGCATCCCGCGGCAGCGACATCGCCGGCATCGGCATCACGAACCAGCGCGAAACGACGCTGCTGTGGGACCGCGAGACCGGCCACCCGGTGGCGAACGCCATCGTCTGGCAGGACCGGCGCACCGCCGGGCGCTGCGACCAGTTGCGCTTGCAAGGCCACGCGGCGCGCATCCAGCGCAAGACCGGGCTGGTGATCGACGCGTACTTCTCCGGCACCAAGCTCGAATGGCTGCTGGACAACGTGCCCGGCGCGCGCGATCGCGCCGAGGCCGGCGAACTGGCCTTCGGCACCATCGACAGCTGGCTGGTCTGGAACCTGACCGCGGGCCGCGTGCACGCGACCGATGCCAGCAACGCCTCGCGCACCATGCTGTTCAACCTGCACACGCAGGACTGGGACGACGAACTCCTGAAACTGCTGCGGGTGCCGCGGGCGGTGCTGCCGGACATCGTGCCTTCCAGCGGCGTGATCGCGGAGAGCGAGTCGTCCGTGTTCGGCGCGGCCCTGCCGATCGCCGGCATCGCCGGGGACCAGCAGGCGGCCACCTTCGGGCAGGCGTGCTTCGCGCCCGGCATGGCCAAGAACACCTACGGCACCGGCTGCTTCATGCTGATGAACACCGGCGCGCAGCCGGTGGCCAGCCGCAACCGCCTGCTCACCACGGTCGGCTGGCAGGGACCGCCAGGCCTGCATCGGACGGCCTATTGCCTGGAAGGCAGCGTCTTCATGGCGGGCGCGACCGTGCAGTGGCTGCGCGACGGCCTGCAGGTGATCAAGTCGGCCGCCGAGGTGGAGTCGCTGGCCGCCCAGGTGGACGACACCGGCGACGTGTACCTGGTGCCGGCGTTCGCCGGCCTCGGCACGCCGGACTGGGACGGCTACGCCCGCGGGACGCTGGTGGGCATGACGCGCGGGACCACGCGGGCGCACATCGCGCGCGCCGCACTGGAGGCCGTGGCCTTGCAGTCGGCTGACGTGTTCGGTGCGATGACGCGCGATGCGCGCATTCCTTTGCGCGAGCTGCGGGTGGACGGCGGCGCGTCGCGCAACAATCTGCTGATGCAGATGCAGGCGGATTTCCTGGGCGTGCCGGTGGTGCGTCCGCAAGTGACGGAGACGACGGCTTTGGGGGCGGCCTACCTGGCCGGCCTGGCCACGGGCTTCTGGCGTGACGCGGAAGAAATCTCCGCGCAGTGGCAGGTGGACCGCCGCTTCGAGCCGCACATGGGCGAGAACGATCGCACGGCCAAGCTCGCCCGTTGGCGCGAAGCGGTGGAGCGCGCGAAGGGCTGGGCCCGGCCTTGACCCCTGCTTCGAACCCGGGCGCCGCGCCGACGCGGCGCGAAGACCTGCTGGCCCGGCTCGGCCAGGCCGGAACATGGGACCTGGTCGTGGTGGGTGGCGGCGCCACCGGCCTCGGCGTGGCGGTGGACGCCGCGGCGCGCGGCCTGCGGGTGCTGCTGCTGGAGTCGCACGACTTCGCCAAGGGCACCTCGTCGCGCGCGACCAAGCTGGTCCACGGCGGCGTGCGCTACCTGGCGCAGGGCAACGTCGCCCTGGTGCGCGAGGCCTTGCACGAACGCACCACGCTGCTGAAGAACGCGCCGCACCTGGCGCAGCCGCTGGCCTTCGTGATGCCTTCCTACAAGCTGTGGGAGACGCCGTTCTACGGCGTCGGGCTGAAGATGTACGACGCGTTGGCCGGGTCCGCCGGGCTCGGACCCACCGAATTCCTCAGCCGCCGGGAGACGCTGGCGTGCCTGCCCACCGCCTTGCCGCAGGGCCTGAAGGGCGGCGTGAAATATTGGGACGGCCAGTTCGACGATGCGCGGCTGGCGCTGGCGCTGGCCCGGACGGCCGCAGCGCATGGCGCATTGCTGGTCAATTACTGCCCGGTGACGACGCTGACCCACCGGGACGGCAAGCTCAGCGGGCTGACTTGTCGCGATTCCGAGACCGGTCGCGAATTCTCGATCCGCGCTACTTGCGTGGTGAACGCAACCGGCGTCTGGGTGGACGAACTGCGGCGGCAGGACGCCGAGGCGCTGAAGCGGACCGTGCGGCCGATCGTGGCACCCAGCCAGGGCGTGCACGCGGTGGTGGACCGGGAATTCCTGCCAGGGACGCACGCGCTGATGGTGCCCAAGACCGCGGACGGCCGGGTCTTGTTCGGCGTGCCCTGGATGGGCAAGCTCATCCTGGGCACCACGGACACGCCCCGGGGTGACCTCCCCCGCGAGCCGCGGCCGTTCCGCGAAGAGCTCGATTTCATCCTGGGCGAGTCGGCCCGCTACCTGGTCCGGGCGCCCCGGCGCGAAGACATCCGCAGCCTGTGGGTGGGCCTGCGGCCGCTGGTGAAGCCCGGCGGCGACGACGGCGAGCCGACCAAGGCCATCAGCCGCGAGCACACGGTGCTGGTCAGCCGCAGCGGCCTGGTCACCGTGACCGGCGGGAAATGGACCACGTACCGCGCGATGGCCGAGGACGTCCTGGAGAAATGCTTCGACGCCCAGCTTGTGGCAAGGCGCCCGGCGGGAGTGACCACCAACTTGCCGCTGGTCGGGGCGCCGTCGGAGGGTGCCGTGGCAACCTCCATCAGTGCCGCGCCAGGGCTGCACTTGTATGGAACCGAAGCGGCCGAAGTGGGATCGCTCCCGGGCAGCGACCGGCACCTGGGCGGCGGATTGACTGCGGCGATGGTCTGCTTTGCCGCGCGCCATGAATATGCGCGGACGGTCGAAGACGTGCTGGCCCGCCGCATCCGCCTGCTGTTCACCGATGCGGCGCTGGCGGCCCAGCTTGCAGCGGAAGTCGGCGCGCTGCTCCAGGCGGAAACGGGCGTGGATCCGCAGGCCGCGGCCTTCCGCGAACTCGCCGCCAGCTACCTGCGGATGCCGGCCTGACCCGGCGTTTTGTAGGAGGCGTTTGACAAACGCCGCACATCTGCCATAATCGCGGGCTCGCCTTTTCGGAGGCGAACTCTACCCAAACGAAGTCAGGCGCAGCCCCGCAACGGTGGCTCCCAGGCGACGGCGGGACCAAGACTGCCCCGATGTCCTGACGGATTGTCCTTCAGGGTGCATTCGGGACAAGTTGGGAACAACTGAAATGATCCAGACTGAATCTCGGCTCGAAGTCGCCGACAACACCGGCGCGAAGTCCGTCCTGTGCATCAAGGTGCTCGGGGGCTCGAAGCGTCGCTACGCCAGCGTGGGCGACGTCATCAAGGTGAGCATCAAGGAAGCCGCTCCGCGCGGTCGCGTCAAGAAAGGCGAGATCTACAGCGCAGTGGTCGTCCGCACCGCCAAGGGCATCCGCCGCGGCGACGGCTCCCTCATCAAGTTCGACGGCAACGCCGCCGTGCTGCTCAACAACAAGCTGGAGCCCATCGGCACCCGCATCTTCGGACCGGTCACGCGCGAACTGCGCACCGAGAAGTTCATGAAGATCGTG
>JAJTCN010000018.1 GCA_021323335.1 Ramlibacter sp. | reverse complement strand
GCGCGCCCTGGAAGACGCGCTGCTGGAATTCGCCGGCAGCGTGATGGTGATCAGCCACGACCGCTGGTTCCTGGACCGCATCGCCACCCACATCCTGGCTGCCGAAGACGAGGCCAAGTGGGTTTTCTTCGACGGCAACTACCAGGAATACGAGGCGGACAAGAAGAAGCGCCTCGGAGAAGAGGGTGCAAGACCGCACCGGGTGCGGTATAAGGCGCTGAAATAAAAGCGAGCGCAGCGAGCGTTTGAAGCGTCCCCGCGCAGGCGGGGGCCCATTCGTTCAAGAGCAGGCGGGGGTCCAGGACTTCCAAAAACACGAGGGGGCGGGCTGCATGCGCGGCACCAGCAAGCAACCGCAGTACCAGTCGCTGTACCGGGCGTGCATCAAGGATGCGGCGCTGGGCGGAGCCACCCTCCTGAACACCACGCTGGCCCGGGCCGCGGCCGAACTGCCGCAAGTGGCGGCCGGACTGCAGGACGTGGTGGAGCGCAGCCTGCTGCTGGAGGCGCTGGAGGTGCTGCGTGAGCAGCAGCAGGCGCTGGTCGAGGCCTTCCCGCAGGCCCTGCTGGCGGAATTCGCCCAGGCCATCGCCGGCGAACGCGTCTCCCCCCTCAGTTTCGAGGCCCTGCCCTTGCTGGGCGACGAGCAATTGCAGGACAACACGGACCTGGTGCGCGCGGTGCGCGACCTCGAAGCCGGCGTGTGGCCGCAGCTCGCCCGGCTCGAGTCGGCGCTGGCCGCATTGCAGCTCACCCCGCACGGCGCACCCGGCCGCCATCCGCTGCGGCCCGAGGTCTATGTGCGCAGCATCAACCGGCTGGTCCGCCAGAGCCCGGTGTCACCGGGCGTGCGGCGCCGCTGGCTGCGCTACCTGCCGCCGCTGATGGCCGGGGAACTCGCGCAAGGCTACGTGGCTATCGCCCAGCGCTTGCAGCCGCCTGGAAGCGCCGCGCCGGAGCCGGCGGGCGACGCGGTGCCGCAGGAGGCGCGCGACCAGGCCACCCAGCTCACCATCCGCGAGCTGCGCAAGCTGTTGGCGGGCGAGCCGGGCGAGGGCGCCGACGAGGCCGTCATCGTCTTCGGCGAGACCGACTTCTCGCACACCGTGCCGGCGGCGCTGGAGATGGTGCAGGACCTGCGCAAGGTCGACCAGCTGATGCTGCAGCTGCGCCAGCGGCAGGCCGCCATGCCGGCGGACAGCCAGGACAGCATGGTGAATTTCCGCGAAGCGCTGCGGCAGGAAGCCAGGCGCCCCTCGCAGGCGCTGGGGCTGGAGGTCGTGCACCTGATGGTGGACCAGCTGGCGCGGGACCCGCGGCTGGTGCCCGCCGTGCGCGAGGTGGTGCGCGAGCTGGAGCCGCCGCTGCTGCGCCTGGCGCTGGTCGATCCGCGCTTCTTCAGCGACCGCTCGCATCCCGCCCGCCAGCTGCTGGAGCAGGTGACGCAGCGCAGCCTGGCCTGGACGTCGGGCGAAGAGCCCGGTTTCGCCGGTTTCATGGAGGGCCTGCAGCAGGCCACCGAGGCGATGCTGGACGCGCGCAGCAGCGGGCCGGAGACTTTCGAGATCGCGCTGCATGCGCTGGAGGAAGCGTGGGCCGAGGCGCAGCCGCGCAGCCGCCGCAACAAGGAGCGCGCGGTGCGCGCGCTGATGCGCGCGGAGCAGCGCAACCTGCTGGCCGAGCGCATGGGCCGGCAGGTGCTGGAGCGGCCCGATGCGGCCGGTGCGCCGCCGGAAGCGCTGGCCTTCCTGACCGGCCCGTGGGCCCAGGTGATGGCGCAGGCGCGGCTGGTGGACACCACCGGCGCGGAAGACCCGGGCGGCCAGGGATGGGTGGTGCCCACGGTCCTGTGGGGCGTGCAGCCGGCGTTGGCCGCCCGCGTGGCCAGCCAGCAGGCGCTGCTGGCCGAGCGCATCCGGGCGGGGCTGGCGGGCATCGACCACCTGCCGGCCGACACGCAGCGCTGGCTCAACCTGCTGGCGGCGCTGCACGAGCTGGCGCTGTCCGCCAGCGGCGCGACGACGCGGCCGCCGGAACCGGTGCCCGAGAAGGTGGACACCTGGCTGGCGCCGCTGGAGATCTACGAATCCGGCTACGTGCCCGAGCAGCCGATCCCGCTCGGCTCCTCGGCGTGGGAGCCGGAGACGCTGCCGGCGCAGGAGATGGCGATCGGCGCTTTCGTGGACCTGCAGGTCGATGGCTGGGAGCGCTGGCAGCTCACGTGGTGCAGCCCGCATGGCCTGCTGTTCATGTTCACGCACGCCAACGGCACCACGCGGTCGATGACGCGCCGCAAGCTGAACCAGATGCTGGCGCAGGGCACGCTGCGTCTGGTGTCCGCGCATCCGGTGGTGGACGGCGCGCTCGACGCGGTGGCGCAGGCGGCTTGGCGGAATTCGTTGAGCGCTTGAACCGGGGTCGGCTTCGCGCTCACCGCCGGCACCACCGGGGTTCGCCTTCGGGCTCACCGCCGGCCTACGGTCTTCCGGCGTTCGTCGTAGGCCGGGGTGAGCCCGAAGGCGAACCCCGGTGAAGGTTCACGCCTGCCACACCCCGAAGCCCTTCTCGCGCAGCGCGATCCCCAACTCCACCTCCATCTCGCACGCCGCCCCATAAGGCATCGGGTTGTACATCTCGTACAGCGCCGGCAGCAGGCGCAGGCCGTGCTCGCGCACGAAGTTGTTGGCCTGGATGCCGGCCTTGTGCTTGTCGAAACGCACGTCGGGGTCCAGCCCGGTCATGCCGACATACACGAACGGCATGCCGAGCCGGTAATCCGGGTTGCAGCGGCGAAAGCGCGCGTTGTTCCACACCGCGTCGCCCAGCTCCACCACGTAGACGTGATAGTGCTGCCTGCCGCGCCGGGCCATCGCTAGCGCGCGTCCCCGGCGCGCCAGCTGCCCTGCACGCGCACCTCGCCGCGGATGGAATGCGCGATGTCGCAGTGTTCATGCGCCGCGTGGTGCAGCGCTTCGATCTCGCCGTCGGCCGGCGCCACGCCGCCGCCCACCAGGACGGCGGGCCGCAGCAGCACCTCGACGATGCCGCGCCGGCCGTCGCCGAACGTGCCCATGCGGCCCTCCGCGGCGTCGCGGTAGCTCTCGATGACGATGCCGCGCTGGGCCGCGAGCGACAGGAACCACAGCATGTGGCAGCTCGAGACCGCGGCGACCAGCGCCTCCTCCGGATCCACCGCCGCCGGGTCGGACAGCGGAACACGCACGGAATGCGGTGAGCTCGAGGCGGCCACCACGGCGCCGCCGTCGAAGCGCCAGGCGTGCGCCCGGCTGTACTTCTGGTCGGTGAAGACCGCGTCGGCGCGGCTCCATTCGACGGTGCATCCGTAGCTCGCCATGGCCTTTCCCCTCAGGTCTTCGGCAGCGCGGCCAGCGCGCTGCGCTCGGTCTCCGCCAGGTGCGCCTGCAGCACGCGCGCGGCCGCCTTGGCGTCGCGCCGGCGCACGGCCCGGATCAGGGCGTGATGCTCCTCATGCCAGCCCTGGGCGCGGCTGCCCGGCTTCATCCGCGCGAAGTAGAAGCGGTCGACCCGCCAGCGCAGGCGCCGCACGATGGTCATCGACTCGGTGCGCTGCGCGGGAGCGTAGAGGCATTCATGGAACTCGCGATCGCCGGCGATCCAGTCGGCGACCGCGTGCGCCTTGTCCAGCGCCGCCTGGACGGTTTCGACGCGGTTGATCGTGGCCGCGGTGTGCAGCGGCACCGCCTCCTCCAGCATGTCCGTCTCGATCAGCCGGCGCAGCCTGAACAGCTCGCGCAGGTCGGCCGCGCTTTCGTGCCGGACATACATCCCCTTGTTGGGGACCATGCGCAGCAGGCCTTCGGCCTGCAGCTGGAACAGGGCCTCGCGCACGGGCACGCGGCTGACGCCCAGCTCGGCCGCGATCTCCTCCTGCCTCAGCGGGTGGCCGGACGCCCAGCGGCCGGCATCGAGCGCCTGCCTCAGCAGCGCCGTCACCGCGGAGGAGGTCGTGGTCGCAATGGAAGGGGTTGGCACCGGCTGAGTTATACATGTATACAATCCGTTCCGCAATCCGCGCAGCGGGAAAATTCACGCGCCGGCTCCCGGCTGCCGCCGGAGCGCAAGAGTTTTTCACGCCGGCAAGCGATGTAGGACAGGACGCTGTAACAGCCAGAACTTTCTCCGACACGCCCCCTCCATTGGTCTTCTTCGCCATTTCGCAGAGCAGGAGACCGGATGACAGAGCGCATTGCCTCGCAGGTGACTTCCATGCACAACGTCGTGATGCTGGGCTTGCTGCTCGGCGCGGGGCTGAGTGGATCGATCGGAGGCTCTTCCGCATCGGTGTCCGATACGCTGGCCCAGCGGGTGCACGGCGGCAGGATCGTGGCCGAAGCCGCGCCGACGCAGCCGGCCCCGCCCGCGACGTTCAATGCCAAGGTCGATGCGTACTACGACCAGCTGCGCACCAAGCTGCGCTGGTTGCCGGTGCGCTTCGCGGGCGACGTGTTGCACACGCCCGACGCGCAGTCGCGGCTGCTGCTCGTGCAGTCCGCGGCGCATCGCGCCGGCCTCGACAAGGTGGGCCTGAGCTATGCGGACGTCTACGGGATCATCAATGCCGAGACTTCGTGGATCCCCCGCATGGGCGCCAGCAAGGACGGCACGCCGAACCTGGGCATCGCCCAGTTCGAGCCGGCCACCGCCCGCGCCGTCGGCCTGACGGACCCGCTGGACCCGGTGCAGGCCGTGCACGCTGCCGCCTTGCACCTGAAGGACGCGGCCCGGTGGAGTTCCAGGCGCATCGCCAACCTGAAGCTCACGCCCGAAGAGCACGCGACGAAGTTGCGCGAGGGCGTTTCCATCTACTACAACCTGTCCAGCAAGGGCCGCAGCACCTGGAACGGCCTGAACACCGCCAAGCTGCCGATCGAGACCCAGCGCCACATCGCCAACGCGCGCGTCGGCGCCCGCGAAGCCGCCGAGCTGGAGTCGCAACTGGCCCAGCTGAAGTCGCGCATGAACCAGCCGGCCTTGATGACCGCCTCGTTCCAGGGCAACGGCGGCTAGGTTTTCCCCTCCCCCGCACCAAAGCCGGCCGGCGCGCAGCCCGCCGGCTTTCCTTTTGGGTGCGTGCGGTGGCTCAGCCGCACCGCCGCGGTGCCTGGGACTGGGCACGGTGGTTGCATGCCAACGGTTCGCTCCCCGCGAATCGCGGGGGCCACGGGGCGGGTGCTGCCGCCGGCAACGAGGACTTGGCATGATGCAGAAGAGACGCAGGTTGCTGACTGGCGGCGCCGTCGCCGCCGCAGCGGGGCTCGGCTTGCCCGCGGTGGCGCACGCGCAGCAGACGTTCAGCTGGAAGATGACCAGCGCCTACGGCAAGGGCTCGCCGTTCTACATGGAGGGGCCCGGCAGCGCGACCGACCTGGCCAGGCGCATCGAAGCGATGTCCGGCGGCCGGCTGAAGATCCAGGTGTTCGGCGCCGGCGAGCTGATTCCTGCGCTCGAGGGATTCGATGCCGTGCGCGCGGGCACGGTGGAGATGAACCATGCCAACAGCTACTTCTGGACCGGCAAGACCTTCGCCGCCCAGTACTTCTGCGCCGTGCCCTTCGGCCTGAACTTCCAGGGCATCAACGGCTGGCTGTACGACGGCGGCGGCCAGCAGTTGTGGAACGAGGTCTATGCACCCTTCGGGCTCGTCGCCATGCCCTGTGGCAACACCGGCGTGCAGATGACGGGCTGGTTCAAGAAGGAGATCCGCTCCAGCGCTGACTTCAAGGGCCTGAAGATGCGGATCCCGGGACTCGCCGGCCGCGTGTATGCGTCGCTCGGCGTCGACGTGAAGCTGCTGCCGGGCGGCGAAATCTTCCCCGCGCTCGAGCGCGGCGTCATCGATGCGGCCGAATTCGTCGGCCCGTTCCAGGACCGCAAGCTGGGCCTGCACAAGGCGGCCAAGTTTTACTACACGACGGGCTGGCACGAGACGGCCACCGTCTCCGAACTCCTGATCAACAAGGCGGCCTGGGACAAGCTGCCCAAGGACCTGCAGGCGATCGTCGAGAACGCGTCGGCCGCCTGCAACGTGATCAGCGAAGCCTGGTGCCAGCGCACCAACGCCGAGGCGATGGAAGACCTGATGAAGAACCAGGGCGTGATCGCCCGACCGTTGCCCGAGGAAGTGCTGAAGAAGCTGCGGGAGACCACCAACCAGGTGCTGGCGGAAGCCGCGGCGAAGGACCCGCTGACGCGGAAGGTGCACGACTCGTACATGGCGTACAAGAAGAAGTTCGACGCGTGGTCCGGCTACAGCGAGGGGCCTTACCACGACAAGATCCTGGCGGCCTGACGCGATGACCGCTTCCGGGGAGCGCGGGCCCGCACCCGCGGGGGAGGGCGCGGCCGTGCGGTTCACGGCCGCGGTGGACGCTGTGGTGGACGGCATCGGCCGCGCGGCGTCGTGGCTGTCGGTCGCCATCGTGGCCCTGATGGCAGTGGACGTGCTGCTGCGCTATGCGTTCAGCATCGGCTCGGTCTGGGCACAGGAACTGGAGTGGCACCTGCTCGCGCCGCTGGTGCTGTTCGGCATGACCTACGCGCTGCAGAAAGGCGACCACGTCCGCGTCGACGTGTTCTATGCACGCTTCGGCCCGCGCGCGCAGGCCGCCGTCGACCTGTTGTCCGCGCTGTTCGCCGTGGCGCTGGCCGGGCTGGTGATCCGCTATTCGATCCAGTTCGTGCAGCAGGCCTATGCGATCAACGAGATCTCCTCGGACCCCGGGGGCCTGACGCACCGCTGGGTGCTCAAGGCGCTCATCCCCGTCGGTTTCGCGGTGTTCGGCCTGCAGGCCGCGGCCCAGGGCGTGGCCGCGGCGCTGCGCCTGCGCGGGGTCCGGCGATGAGCCCGCAAGAGTGGCTGGCCATCGGCTTGCTGGTGGGCTTCTTCGCCTTCCTCATGCTGGGCGTGCCCGTCGGGATCACGCTGGCGGCCAGCGGCTTCCTGTTCGGCTTCCTCGGCTTCGGCGAGTCGCTGTTCAACCTGCTGCCCGCGCGCATCTACGGCGTGGTCGCCAACTACCAGTGGCTCGCCATTCCGCTGTTCGTCTTCATGGGCGTGATGCTGGAGAAATCGAGGCTGGCCGAGGACCTGCTGGACGTCATCGGCCACCTGGCGGGCGGGCTGCGCGGCGGCATGGCGCTGGGCATCATCGGCGTCGGCGTGCTGATGGGTGCCACCACCGGCATCGTCGGCGCCACGGTGATCACGCTCGGCCTGTTGACGTTGCCCACCCTGCTGCGCCGGGGCTACGACCCGGCGATCTCCTGCGGAGCGATCTGCGCCTCCGGCACGCTGGGGCAGATCATCCCGCCCAGCCTGGTGCTGATCCTGCTCTCCGACATCATGCAGCTGTCGGTGGGCACGCTGTTCGCCGCCGCCGTGCTGCCGGGCCTGCTGCTGGCCGGCCTGTACATGGCGTGGATCGTCGTCTACGGGATGATCCGGCCCGATGCCATGCCCCCGGTCCCGCGGGCCGAGCGCGACGCCCTGCCGCGCCGCGAGCTCTGGCTGCGCGTGCTGAAGGTGGCGCTGCCGCCGCTGGCGCTGGTGCTGTCGGTGCTCGGCTCCATCATTGCCGGCATCGCCGCGCCCACCGAGGCCGCCTCCATGGGCGCGCTGGGTTCCATCCTCGTGGTGGGCCTCGCCGGCCGGCTGAACCTGGGCGTGCTGCGCGAGGTGATGCGCAGCACCACGCGCACGTCGGCGATGGTGCTGTTCATCCTGATCTGCTCGCAGGTGTTCAGCCTGGCCTTCCGCGGCCTGCAGGGCGAGAAGCTGATCGAGGACCTGTTCGCCTTCCTGCCGGGCGGCATCAACACCGCGATCTGGTTCCTGATGGCGCTGATCTTCGTGCTGGGCTTCTTCATCGAGTGGATCGAGATCAGCTACATCGCGGTGCCGCTGTTCCTGCCGATCTTCGTGGCCGCCAACGTCGACATGGTGTGGCTGGCCATGCTGATCACGGTGAACCTGCAGACCTCGTTCCTCACGCCGCCGTTCGGCTGGGCGCTGTTTTTCCTGCGGGGCGTGGCGCCGCCGCAGATCACGACGAAGCACATCTACCTGGGGGTGCTCCCCTTCATCGCGCTGCAGGCGCTGGGGCTGCTGCTGGTGTTCCAGTTCCCTGCCATCGCCACCTGGCTGCCCAAGGTGATCGGCTGGTAGCCCGCGTCAGGCGAGGTCGCCAGCAGCAGGAAGATGGATGGCGCCGACGCGGACGGCCCGTGCCGTGCGGATCGCCCGCACGACGGCCAGCGCCGTCGCTTCGGCCGCCATGGCCACCAGCGTCATCATGCCCAGCGTGCGCCCGCTCTCGCCGGTGGCCAGCGCGAACAGCGTGTCGCCATCCGACAGGGTGTGCACCGGGTTGATGGTGCGCGCCAGGCCGTCGTGGCCCACGGTCGCCAGGCGTCCGACCTGCATCTTGCCCAGCACCGCATCGGTGGCGATCACGCCGATGGTGGTGTTGCTGCCGGCCAGCATGGGCTTGGCCTCGTCGCCGCGCAGCAGGGCGCGCCGCGTGTCCAGCAACTTGCGGCCGTCGGGCGTGCGCGCGCCGGCCAGCACGGCGCCGGTGTCCGGGTCGATGACGTCCCCGAGCGCATTGCAGGCGATGATCGCGCCCACCGTGACGCCGGCGACCGTGACCGACGCCGTGCCGATGCCGCCCTTCATCGCCCGGTCGAAACCGAAGATCTTGCCGACCACCGCGCCGGCGCCGGCGCCGACGTTGCCTTCGGCCGGCGCCTGCCGCGACGCGGCCTGGCACGCGGCGTAGCCGGCCGCGGCGTCGGGGCGGATCGACGCGTCTCCCAGCGGCAGGTCGAACAGCACCGCGCCGGGCACGATCGGCAGCCGGGCGGGGCCGACCGTCATGCCCACGCCTTGCTCGTCCAGCCAGCGCATCACGCCACTCGCCGCATCCAGGCCCCAGGCGCTGCCGCCGGCCAGCAGGATGCCGTGCACCCGTTCGACCACGTTGGAAGGGTGGAGCAGGTCGGTCTCGCGCGTGCCGGGCGCGGCGCCGCGCACGTCCACGCCGCCGACCGCGCTGCCACGCGCGAGCACCACCGTGCAGCCGGTGGGACGGCGGGTGTCCGTGAAATGTCCGACCTCGATGCCGGCTACGTCGGTGATGGAGCTTGCCATGCCCTATTGTCCACTGCGTCCGGCCAGCTCGACCGCAAACCGGCAGGACAAGTCCTACATGCGGTCCAGAGCATTCTCCGACAGTAAGCTATCGTTGGGCTTCCTACAGTGGACCCTTCCGCCGGCACGCGCCGGCATTCGTTTCCCAACGACCCGCCGAGAGAGGAAAACACATGAACGCCGACACGACCACCCAGAACCCCTTCCCCACCAGCACCGAGGCGTCCAGCGCCGCCAATGGCAGCCTGAACGGCGACGCCAACCGCGTCCGCCGCATGGCGCAGAGCCTGCACGAGGCCGTCGACTCGCTCGAGCAGAAGTTCGGCAGCGGCAGCGAGCGCATCATGGGCCTGCAGGAAGAGTACGGCAACATGGCGCGCGACCAGGTGCGCGCGAACCCGCTGGCAGCGCTCGGCGCCGCTTTCGCCGCGGGCTTCATCATCGCAAAGATCCTGCGCTGATCCCCGGGGCGCGCAGTCGCCCCCTTTCCTTGACCGGGCGCTCAGGCGCCCTTTCCTTTGTGGGGCGCTCAGGCGCCCGTCTTCTCGAGCTCCCGCCGGGCCTGCCGCATGACGCTCAGTCCGGCGGTGAGCGCCAGGGCCGCCATCGCCGCCGCGACCAGCAGGTCGGGCCAGCGGGTCCCGCTGCCGAACACCCCCACCGCAGCCACCAGCACCGCCACGTTGCCGATGGCATCGTTGCGGGTGCACAGCCACACGCTGCGCATGTTGGCATCGCCTTCCCGGTACGCATAGAGCAGCACGGCCACGCCGACGTTCGCCAGCAGCGCGAGCGTGCCGATCACGCCCATCGTCAGCGCCTGCGGCGGCTCGCCGTTCCACGCGGCCCAGCCAGCGCGGGCGAGCACCGCCACGCCGAACAGGATCATGGTGGCCGCCTTGAACAGGGCCGCGCGCGCGCGGGCCGCGAGGCCCATCGCCAGCACGGCCAGCGACAGGCCGTAGTTCACCGCGTCGCCGAAGAAGTCGATCGCGTCCGCCAGCAGCGACACGGAGCCGGAGGAGACGCCGCCGCCCACCTCCAGCAGGAACATCAGGGCGTTGACGGCGAGCGCGATCCAGAGGATGCGGCGATAGCCCGGCGGCACCGGTCCGTCCGGCAGTTCGTGGTGGTGGTGGCCATGGTCGTGGCCGTGGTGGTCGTGCCCCGCCACGTCAGCGGGCGGCGGCGGGCGCGGGCGGGGGCAGGGCGACGCCGCGGCGCTGGAGGACCTCGCGCAGGCGGTCCGGGTAGTCGGTGATCAGGCCGTCGACGTTCCATCCCACCAGCCGGTCCATGTCGGCCGGGTCGTTGACGGTCCACGGGATCACCGCGAGCCGCAGCGCGTGCGCTTCGTCGACGAGGGCCTGCGTCAGCGCGCCGGCATTGGGCGACCAGGTCCCGCCGCCGGCGGCCTTCACCAGCCGCGGGACGCTGCCGTGCTCGGCCAACTGGATGCCGGCCGTCCAGGCGGGGTCGCGCACGTTGTCGTTGTTGGCGGTCTGGATCGTCAGGTACACGGTGCGGATGTTCGGCTCCAGCTGTTGCACCCGCTGCAGGCTGCGCCAGTCGAAGCTCTGGATGCTGACCCGCTCGCGCATCGCGCTGTCGCGGACCACGCGCAGCACGGCCTCCACCATCGCCTCCACGCCCACGGTGTCGTCCGGCCGGTTCGGGAACAGCTTGGTTTCGATGTTGAAGCGCACGTGGCCGGCCTTGCGTTCGCGCACCAGCTCGAAAACTTCCGCCAGCGTGGGGATGCGCGTGCCGTCCACCGCCTGCTGGCCGGCGAAGGTGCGGGCATACGGCGCGTCGGGGCGGATGCGGCCGACGTCGTAGGCGCGCAGCTGCGCCAGCGTCAGCGAGCGGATCAGCGGCCCGCGGGCGCCCTCCAGCCACTGCCCGTTGCCGTCGCGCGTGAACGCCGGGTTCAGGTAGGGGTCGTGCGCGACCACCACCTGGCCGTCGGCGGTGACCGCCACGTCGAGCTCCAGCGTGGAGACGCCGAGATCGAGGGCGCGGGCGAACGCCGGCAGGGTGTTCTCCGGCGAGAGCCCGCGCGCGCCGCGATGGCCCTGCAGGTCGAAGGCCAGTCCGGCCTGGGCCGCCAGCAGCAGGAGGGCCGCGACCAGCGTGGGGATGGAACGACTTCTCATCGGCGCATTGTGCCCCGGCCGCGCCAGCCGCCCGCGCGTCGCCTGCGCGACCGCGCGTGGGGCTTCCCCCCATGCCGCGCGCCGACCCATTGGCTATCGTCGGGCCCAGGAGATTCCCGTTCCATGGACCGCCCGCATCACAAGTTCTGGCCCCGGCGCCTGCCGCACGCCCTCACCGTCCCCGCCACCTCGCTGTGGGACAACCTCGCCATCAGCGCCCGGCGCTACCCCGCCAGGTCCGCCGTCGTCTTCTTCGGCCGGCACTATCCCTATGCCGAAGTGCAGCGCCAGGCCGAGCGGCTCGCCGCGCGGCTGCATGCCATGGGCGTGCGCAAGGGCGACCGCGTGCTGCTGGACATGCAGAACTGCCCGCAGCTGCTGGTCGCGCATTTCGCGATCCTGCGCGCCAATGCCGTCGTGGTGCCCGTCAACCCGATGAACCGGGCGGAGGAGCTGAAGCACTACATCGTCGACCCGGATGCGAAGGTGGCCATCACCACCGCCGACCTCGCCGCCGAGATCGCGAAGGCCGACGCGCAGCTGCCGCCGGAGCAGCGCCTCGCGCACATGATCGTCACGCAATTCACCGATGCGTTCGACGCGGATGCGGACGAAGCCCGCGCGATGCCCGATGCGTGGAAGCCCTGGCTGCTCACGCGCCACCCGCTGCCGCAACTGGCCGGCGGGGACGTGATGGCATGGACCGATGCCATGGACAACACGCTGCCGCTGCCCCAGCCGGACGTTGGCCCGGCGGACCTGGCCGTGCTGCCCTACACCAGCGGCACCACCGGGCATCCCAAGGGCTGCATGCATCCGCATCGCAGCCTCCTGCACAACGCCATGGCCTCCAGTGTCTGGGGCAACGCCACGCCGGAGAACGTGACACTGCTGGTGGTGCCGATGTTCCACATCACCGGCATGGTGAGCGTGATGCACGCGAACATCTACACCGGCTCCACGCTGGTCATGATGCCGCGCTGGGACCGCGACGTGGCGGGCCGGCTGATCTCCAGCTACCGGGTCACGACCTGGACGAACATCCCGACGATGGTGATCGACCTGCTGGCCAGCCCGAACTTCGAACAGTACGACCTGTCGAGCCTGGCGCACATCGGCGGCGGCGGGGCGGCGATGCCGCAGGCCGTGGCGCAGCGGCTGTTCGATCAGTTCGGCCTGCGCTACGTGGAGGGCTACGGCCTCACCGAGACCGCCGCGCCCTCGCACAGCAACCCGCCGGACGCGCCCAGGCAGCAGTGCCTGGGCATCCCCTTCATGAGTTGCGACGCGCGGGTGGTGGACCCGGAGACCTTCGCCGAGATGCCGGTCGGCGAGCAGGGCGAGATCATCATGCACGGGCCGATGGTGTTCGACGGCTACTGGAAGCGGCCCGAGGCCACGGACGCCGCCTTCATCGAGTTCGAGGGCAAGCGCTTCTTCCGTTCGGGGGATCTCGGCCGGATGGACGAGGACGGCTACTTCTTCCTCACCGACCGCCTCAAGCGCATGATCAATGCGTCGGGCTTCAAGGTGTGGCCGGCGGAAGTGGAGGCGCTGATGTTCCGCCACCCCGCCATCCAGGAGGCCTGCATCATCTCCGCGCGGGATGAGTACCGCGGCGAGACCGTCAAGGCGGTCGTGGTGCTGCGGCCCGCCTTCAAGGGCCAGGTCGCGGAGCAGGACGTCATCGACTGGTGCCGGGAGCACATGGCGGTCTACAAGGTGCCCCGCATCGTCCAGTTCGTGGAGGCGCTGCCCAAGAGCGGCAGCGGCAAGGTGATGTGGCGCAGCCTGCAGGAGGCGGAGGCCGGCTGACGAGC
Source organism: Ramlibacter sp. (assembly GCA_021323335.1). Taxonomy (GTDB): domain Bacteria; phylum Pseudomonadota; class Gammaproteobacteria; order Burkholderiales; family Burkholderiaceae_C; genus Ramlibacter. The sequence continues at coordinate 30,570 of JAJTCN010000018.1, read as the reverse complement.
CAGTCGGATCGGCATTGTCGGCCACGGCCTACATGGCCGCTGCCGGGTTGCAGATAGCATTGCCCCGCAGCAGCCGCTCGTCCTTGCGCGGCTGTTGGCATTGGATGAAACGACCCACACCCACTTCTCACATTCCGGTACAGGAACGCGCCTCGACCGGCATCGCCGGGCTCGACGACGTCCTGGGCGGAGGCCTGCCCACCGGGCATGTCTACCTCGTCGAGGGCGACCCCGGCGCCGGCAAGACCACGCTGGGCCTGCACTTCCTGATCGAGGGCGCGCGCAACGGCGAGAAAGGGCTGTACGTCACGCTCTCCGAGACGGAAGCCGAGCTCCGGACGGTCGCGGCTTCGCACGGCTGGACCCTCGACGGCATCGAGCTCTTCGAACTGGTGAGCGAGGAGGGCCTGAGCCCGGAGCTCGAACAGTCCATCCTGCATCCGGCCCAGATCGAACTGGGCGAGACGGTCCAGGGCGTGATCGCGCAGGTGGAGAAGCTGGGCCCGCGGCGGGTGGTGTTCGACAGCCTGTCGGAGATGCGCCTGCTGGCGCAGGACCCGCTGCGATATCGGCGCCAGGTCCTCGCGCTGAAGAAGTTCTTCTCCGACCATGGCTGCACCGTGCTGTTCCTGGACGACCGGTCCACGAGCGCCACCGACCTGCAGTTGCACAGCATCGCCCACGGCGTCATCAACCTCGAACAGGCGGTCGACCAGTACGGGCCGGAGCGCCGCCGCCTGCGCGTGATGAAGATGCGCGGCATCAAGTTCCGCGGCGGCGAGCACGACTACATCCTGGACACGGGCGGCGTGGCCGTGTTCCCGCGGCTGGTGGCATCGGAACATCGCCTCCTCAACGACACCGGCGTCGTCAGCAGCGGCGTGGCGAAGCTGGACGAGATGATGGGAGGCGGGCTCGTCGCCGGCACCAACACGCTGTTCAGCGGCCCCTCCGGCGTCGGCAAGACCACCACCGCGATAGCTTGCGTGCTCGCGGCTCTCAAGCGCGGCGAGAAGGCGTCCTACTACCTGTTCGACGAAGGCCTGCCGACGCTGGTGGTCCGCGCCCGGGCCCTGGGCCTCGACATCGAGCCCTACATCGCGTCGGGCAGCTTGCGGATCGTCCCGCTCGACCCCGCGGAAATGTCCGCCGGCGAGTTCTCCCACATGGTGCGCAACGCCGTCGAGGAAGACGGTTCGCGCATGGTGGTGATCGACAGCATCAATGCCTACCTGCAGGCGATGCCGGGCAGCAAGTACCTGCTGCTGCAGATGCACGAGCTGCTGACCTACCTGAACCATCGGGGCGTGGTCACCATCCTGATCCTCGGGCAGCACGGCGTGCTGGGCGAGATCCGCAGCGAGGTGGACATGAGCTACCTGTCCGACGCGATCCTGCTGTTCCGCTTCTTCGAGGCGCGGGGCAAGCTGCTGAAGGCCGTCTCGATGGTCAAGAGCCGCACCAACCACCATGAGCAGACCATCCGCGAATTTCGCCTGGGCCCGCGCGGGCTGGAGTTCGGCAACGAGCTGACCGACTTCGAAGGCGTGCTGAGCGGCGTCACCGCGTACCGCGGCGACCTGCCGCTGCTTGGCGACAGCGACCGGCGCGGAAGGTCCTGATGGAACTTCGTGTCCTCATCCATGCGCCCCGGGGCCGCGATGGTGCGGTGGTCCATGGCGTGCTCACCCACCAGGGCATCGAGGCCCAGGTCTGCACCACGGAAGACGAGCTTCTCCAATGCCTGCAGGAGGGCGCGGCCGCCGTGATCCTGACGGAGGAGGCCCTGCCCGACCTCATGGCCGAAGACCGGCTGCTGCATTGGCTGAACAACCAGCCGCCATGGTCCGACTTCCCCTTCGTCGTTCTGGCCACCAAGCGCGAGGGGCGGCGGCCGCAGAAGGACTTTCGCTCGCTGCACAGCCTGGGCAACCTGGTGCTGCTGGAGCGGCCGCTGAATGCCGAGACGCTGGCCAGCGCCGCCGAATCCGCGGTGCGCGCGCGCAGGCGCCAGTATGCGGCGCGCGAGCACCTCGAGGAATTGAAGCGCACCCGCACCGAGCTCGAGCGCCTGAACGGCGAGCTCGAAGACCGCATCCTGCGCCGCACCAGGGAGCTGGCCAGCGCCAACGATCGCCTGATGAAGGAGATCAACGAGCGCGAGCGCGCGCAGGCGGCGCTGACGCAGGTGCAGAAGATGGAGGCGATCGGCCGGCTCACCGGCGGCATCGCGCACGACTTCAACAACCTGCTGCACGTGGTGAACATGAACCTCGAGCTGGTCTCCCTCTACGCCAAGGAGGAGAAGGTCAAGCCCGTGGTGGATCGCGCCAAGAGCGCCGCGCGCCGGGGCGCCCGCCTCACGAACCAGCTGCTGTCCTTCGCCCGCAGCCAGTCGCTGATGCCCAAGGTCACGCGGGTGAACCAGTTGATCCTGGGCATGAAGGACCTGCTGGAAATCTCCGTCGGCTCCGGCGTCGAGGTCGAGATGGACCTGTGCGAGGAAGAGGCGACCGTGCTGCTGGACCCGGGCCAGCTCGAGATGGCGGTGCTGAACCTGGCGGTGAACTCCAAGGACGCCATGTCCGAGGGCAAGCTGAAGATCACCACCGGCACGCGCTACATCGACGGCGACCGCGACGTGCCGGACGGCGATTACGTCCTGCTCTCGGTGAGCGACAACGGCTCGGGCATTCCCGCCAACGTGCTGCCCAAGGTGTTCGACCCCTTCTTTACCACCAAGCCGGTGGGCAGCGGCACCGGCCTGGGCCTGAGCCAGGTCTACGGATTCGCCCGCCAGTCCGGCGGCATCGCCCGCATCCGCAGCGTCGAAGGCGAGGGCACGACGGTGGAAATGCTGTTCCCGCAGGCCGACGAGGACGGCGTGGATGAAGTCGTGGCGCGCGAAACGGCCATGCCCGCCATGGCCGGCGCCTGCCACATCCTCGTGGTCGAAGACGACCCGGACGTCCGCCGCGTGATCGTCGAGTGCCTCAGCCTCATCGGCTACAAGGTCACCGAAGCGGCGAACGGCGCCGAAGCCCTGGTGCAGCTGCGCACGATCAAGCCGGACTTGCTGGTGGTCGATTACGCGATGCCCGACATGACCGGCGCCGAGGTGATCTCGGAGGCGCGCAAGCTGGTCGGCGACGTGCCGGTGATCCTGGCGACGGGCTATGCCGACATGGCGGCCGTGGAACGCCTGGCGGGCAAGCCGCGCCTGCTGCGCAAGCCTTTCGACATCGCGCAGCTGGGCGACGCCGTCAGCGCGATGCTGGAGTCGGCGAAGGACCGGGACAAGGCGGAGGTCTGATCACCGGGGTTCGGTCACCGGGGTTCGGCTACGCGCTCACCGCCGGCCTACCGCTCACCGCCGGTCTGCCGTTCACCGGCGGCCCCGCATCGCCATGCTGCCGATCATCAACCCCAAAGCGAAGCAGGCATAGACGTTCGCCATCTCCGGCCGCCCGAGCCGATGCTCGAAGCCGGGGGTCAGGCGCTTCGGCGTGAGCTGGTAGTCGACGAAGCAGGCCACGCCCGCCGCGGCCACCGCGCCGGCGGCGGCCGGCAAGGGCTGCTTCGCCCGTTCGCGCGCACCCCACGCCTTGGCATGCAGCACCCCCCAGAAGATGGACGCGGCGTGATGCGTGAGGTAGCCGGTCAGCGTGTACGTCAGGCTCGGCTCGTCCTGCCGCAGCGCGCGGTCGCCGAAGAACCAGTGACTCACCGCATTGAGGGGCGCGGCGATCTCGCCGTGCCGCGCTCCGCGCCAGGCCAGGTAGGTGCCCGACAGCACGCTGGCCAGGCTGCCGGAGACTGCGCCTTCGCGCAAGGCTTCTTTCCAGGTCGTCATGGGGCCCAGTCTAGGCAGGCCGGCCGCATCCGTGGGGCCGTGCTCTCAAAGGGTAACGGCCCCGCGTGGTGCCCGCGCTGGCTAGACTGCAGGCACTGACTGCTTTTCCCATGCGAATCCTCCTCACCGGTGCCACCGGATTCATCGGCCGAGCTGTCGCGCAGGCGCTGGAGCAGCGTGGCCACGTGGTGGTGCGCGTGCAGCGGAGCGCCGGCCCGCCCGGGCAAGCGGTGGTGCAGGCCGATTACGCGCAAGTTCCCTCGCGCGACTGGTGGCTGCCGCGGCTGGCCGGCATCGACGCCGCCGTCAACGCCGTGGGCATCCTGCGCGAGCAGGGCGGACAGACATTCCACGCATTGCACGCCGAGGCGCCGGGCGAACTGTTCCGCGCCTGCGTCGCGGCCGGGGTCGGCACCGTGGTGCAAGTCTCGGCCCTGGGCGCGGACGAGGGCGCGCGTTCCGGCTACCACCTCAGCAAGAAGGCGGCCGACGACGTGCTGCGGACGCTGCCGCTGCGCGGCGCGATCGTGCAGCCGTCGCTCGTGTATGGGCCGGGCGGCTCCAGCACGACGCTGTTCAACAAGCTGGCGGTGGCGCCGCTGCTGCCGTTCCCCCAGGGGGGCCGCATGCTGGTGCAGCCCGTGCACATCGATGACGTGGTGCAGGGCATCGTGCGCCTGCTGGAGTCGCCGCCGCGCGGCATCGAGACCCTTGCGTTCGCCGGGCCGAGGCCGATGGCACTGCGCGATTACCTCGGCGACCTGCGCGAGGCGCTGGGCGAAAGCCGCCGCCAGTGGATCGTGCCGATGCCCGCGCCGTTGTTCCGTCTCGGCGCCGCCATCGCCGGCCACCTGCCGGGCAGCATGCTGGACGCGGAAACGGCGGACATGCTGCTGGCCGGCAACGCCACCGACGACAACGGGCTGGTCGGCCTCTTGCCGCAGGCTCCGCGGCCGCCGCGCGAGTTCATCCGACCGCAAGCAAGCGAGGCGGCGCGTCGCGAGGCCGTGCTCGATCTCTGGCTGCCGGTGCTGCGCATCGCGCTCGCCCTGATGTGGATCTGGACGGCCATCGTCTCCTTCGGCCTCTACCCGGTGCGTGACAGCTACGAACTGCTGGCCCGCGTCGGCCTGCACGGCATGCCCGCCGCGCTGGCCCTCTACGGCTCCGCCGTGCTGGACCTGCTGCTGGGCGTGCTCACGCTCACCGCGCCCGCGCGGTGGCGCCGCCGGGTCTGGCTGGCGCAGTTCGCGCTGGTCGCCGGCTACACCGCGCTCGTCACCTTGTTCCTGCCGGAATACTGGCTGCACCCCTACGGGCCGATCTCGAAGAACCTGCCGATCCTCGCCACCATCCTGCTGTTGTGGGGCCTGGAGCCCCGGCGTGCCTGATGGACTACCTCGTCCTGAAGTGGATCCACGTGCTGTCGTCGACGATCCTGTTCGGCGCGGGCGTCGGCTCGGCCTTCCACCTGTTCGCCGCCACGCTGCGCCGGCAGGTGGGCGGGATCGCCATGGCCACCCGCAACGTCGTGCTCGCGGACTGGCTGCTGACCACCACCACCGCCGTCCTGCAGCCGGTCAGCGGCCTGGCGTTGGTCCACATGCTGGACCTGCCGTATTCCACGCCCTGGGTGGCCTGGTCGCTGGTGCTGTACGGGGTGGCGATCGCGTGCTGGCTGCCGGTGGTGGTGATCCAGATCCGCATGCGCAACCTGATGGCGCAGGCGCAGCGCAGCGGGGCGCCGGTGCCCGCGGCGTACGACCGCCTGTTCCACTGGTGGACGGGCCTCGGCTGCGTCGCCTTCCTGGTCTTCCTCCTGATCTTCTGGCTGATGGTGGCCAAGAGCCTGCCCTGGGCCGACTGAAACGAACCCATGACGAACGATGAATTGCTGGATTGCCTGGTGATCGGCGGCGGCGCGGCCGGCCTGACCGCGGCCGTTTACTTCGGCCGCTACAAGCGCCGCGCCGTGGTGCTGGACGACGGCGGCAGCCGCCTGCAGCGCATCCCGCGCACCCGCAACGTGCCGGGGTTTCCGGACGGCATCGAGGGGCCCGAGCTGTTGCGGCGATTGCGCGAGCATGCGGCGAAGTACGCGGTGCCCGCGGAGCAGACGCGGGTGCAGTCGCTGCGGCGGCTGGACGACGGCACCTTCCGCGCCGAGAGCGCGCAGGGCACGTGGCGCGCCCGCTTCGTCCTGCTCGCCACTGGCGCGCGCGACGTCGAGCCGGAGATCGACGGCATCCTGCAGGCGATGAAGGCGGGGCAGGTGCGCTACTGCCCCATCTGCGACGGCTTCGAGACGCAGCACCAGCGCGTCGCGGTGCTGGGGCGCGCCGGCCACGGGCTGCGCGAATCGCTCTTCATCGCCAACTGGGACAACGAGGTGACGTGGCTTTCCATGGCCACGCAGGAGGAGGTCGGCGCACCGGACCTGGCGCGCCTGCGCGAAGCGGGCGTGCGCATCGCCGACAGCCCGCCGCATCGCATCGACTGCGGCGTCGACGGCGCCGGCGTGCGGGTGGAACTGCAGAATGGGCAGGTGCTGGAGTTCGACACCCTCTATCCCGCGCTCGGCCTGGTCACCGCCTGCGAGCTCGCCACCGCGCTGGGCGCCCGCGCGCGCGACAACGGCCAGCTCGAAGTCGACTCGCACCAGCAGACGACGGTGGACGGCCTCTACGTGGCCGGCGACGTGGCGGTGGACCTGAACCAGATCAGCGTGGCGACGGGCCATGCCGCCATCGCCAGCACGGCGATCCACAACCGCTTGTAGCATGGCGCCAGAACGAACGGAGACACCATGAAGATCACGAAGGTCGAACCCTTCATCCTGCACGTGCCGGTCACCGGCTCGCAGATCGCCGACAGCACGCACAGCATCACGCATTGGGGCGTGGTCGGCGCCCGCATCGATACCGACACGGACCTTTCCGGCTACGGCTTCACCGGCACCCATTCCTACCTGCCCGGCGACCAGCTGATCACCCGCTGCATCGAGACCTGCCATGCGCCGCTGCTGGTGGGCGAGGATCCGCGCGACGTCCAGCGGCTGTGGCTCAAGCTCGCCCGCAACCCGGCGCTGCAATGGATCGGCCGTGCCGGCATCACCACGCTGTCGCAAGCCGCCATCGACGTCGCGCTCTGGGACCTGAAGGCCAAGGCCGACGGCGTGCCGCTGTGGAAGCTGCTGGGCGGCCAGGTGCGCGACCAGGTCCGCGCGTACAACACCGACATCGGGTGGCTGTCGATCGGCGACGAGCAGCTGGTGGCCGGCGCGCGCCGGGCGGTGGAGCAGGGCTTCAGCGGCATCAAGATCAAGGTGGGTTCGACGGTCGAACGCGACCTGCGGCGCTTGGCCGCGGTGCGCAAGGCGGTCGGGCCGGACGTCACCCTGGCCATCGACGGCAACGGCAAATGGGACCTGGCCACCTGCCTGCGCTTCTGCCGCGGCGCGGAGGAGCACGACGTGTACTGGTTCGAGGAGCCGCTCTGGTACGACGACGTGAAGGGCCATGCGCAGCTCGCGCGGGCCACCCGCATCCCGGTGGCGCTCGGCGAACAGCTGTACACGCAGGATGCCTTCACGGAGTTCTTCCACCAGCAGGCGATCCACTGGGTGCAGCCGGACGTGACGCGCATGGGCGGCCTGACCGAGGTTCTGCGCGTCTGCGAAACGGCCCACAGCTACCGGCTGCCCGTGGCGCCGCACGCCGGCGACATGAGCCAGGTGCACGTGCACCTCAGCTACGCCCACCCGGCCTGCCAGGTGCTGGAGTACATCCCCTGGATCAAGGACTGCTTCACCGAGCCGGCCGACGTGGTGGACGGCTTCTTCCGCCTGCCCCAGGTCCCCGGCGCCGGCACCACGCCGACGCCGCAGGCGTGGGAGCGGTTCCGCCAACCCGCCGCCTGACGCGATGGTCCCCGGCAACGAATCCGAACTGGGCAAGCCGCCGCAGCCCTGGCGGCGGCGCATGCACGAGGTGATCTTCGAGTCGGAGACGCCGGCCGGGCGCCTCTTCGACAAGGTGATCGTCACGGCGATCCTGGTCAGCGTGGCCGTCGTGATCGTGGACAGCGTGTCGGCGCTGAGCCGCGACAACCGGCCCGTGCTCGACGCGCTGGAGTGGTTCTTCACGATCCTGTTCACGGTGGAATACATCGCTCGGCTCGTGAGCGTGCAGCGGCAGTTGAAGTACGCGTTGAGCTTTTTCGGCATCGTCGACCTGCTGTCCATCCTGCCGACCTACCTGGCCTTCTTCCTGCCGGAGACGCAGGCGCTCATCGACGTGCGGATCCTGCGGCTGCTGCGCATCTTCCGGATCTTCAAGCTCACCGACTACGTCGTGGAGTACCAGATGCTCGGCGCGGCGCTGGCGGCCAGCCGGCGCAAGATCATGGTGTTCCTGTCGGCGGTGCTGATGGTGGTGCTGGTGCTCGGCACGCTGCTGTACGTGGTGGAAGGGCCGGAGCACGGGTTCCGCGACATCCCCACGTCCGTGTACTGGGCGATCACCACGATCACCACGGTGGGCTTCGGCGACATCACGCCCAAGACCGACGTCGGGCGGTTCATCGCCTCGGTGATCATGCTGATGGGCTGGGGAACGCTGGCGGTGCCCACGGGGATCGTCACCGCCGAAATGACGGCCCTGCGCTACACGCAGCCCTTGCTGCTGCTGCAGGCCTGCCCCGGTTGCGGCGCCACGGGGCACGCGGCGGACGCGCGGTACTGCCGGGCCTGCGGGGTGCCGCTGGAGCGGGAGGATGGGGTAAACGCTCAGGCGCCGCCCGGGCCGCCGCGCTAATGTTTACGTTTTCATTTTCGTGGAGACTGCCATGCGCCAAATCCTGGTCCTCGCAGCCGGCATCGCCCTCGCGGGCGCCGCCTGGGCGAGCAACTGCCCCGTCGAAATGAAGGCGATCGACGCCAAGCTGTCGACCAAGCCGGCGCTGTCGAAGGAGAACGCCGACAAGGTGGCCAAGCTGCGCAAGAGCGGCGAAGACCACCACAAGGCCGGCAAGCACGCCGAGTCGATGAAGGATCTCAACGAGGCGAAGAAGATCCTCGGGATCTGAGGGCGTCGGGGTGCGCTTCGCGCAACCCGACCTACCGGGACCGGCGTTTCGTAGGCCGGGTTGCGCGCCAGCGCACCCCGGCGTTCAAACCACTTCAGCGCCCCGATCCTGGAGCAGCTCGCGCAGGATCGAGCGGTGGCACCGGCTCTCGTCTTCGCAGTAGCAGCCGACCGCCAGGTTCGCCTGGTGCGACAGCGCCGCCAGCATGTCCAGCAGGTGGCTCGCATCGGGCTTCTTCATTTCGGCCACGAACTTGCGGCGGAAGGTCGCCCACTCCCTGTCGTCGTCCACCGCCAGCCCCTGCGCCACCAGTTCCGCCGTGGGCGACAGGTTCGGCAGCCAGACGTCGTAGAAGTCCCGGCTGGCGAACTCCTCCTTCGGCACGCCGCGCGGCGGCCGCCGCACGGTGCCCAGGCGCAGCCCCTCCCCCGGAGCGCGCGGGGTCCCGAGCCGGACGATGCGGATGGCCATGGCCGCAAGCCTAGCAGAGCACCCGCCCCTGCCGCTTGAACCACAATCGGCGCATGTCCCCCACCTTGCGCCTCTCCGTCCTCGACCAGTCGGTCGCCCGCGCCGGCCAGCCGGATGACGCCTCCATCCGCGCCACCCTGGCGCTGGCCGAACACTGCGAAGCGCTCGGCTACCACCGGTTCTGGGTGAGCGAACACCACAGCATGCCTACGATCGTCGGCACCGCGCCGGAGGTGCTGATGGCCGCGGTGGCCGCGCGCACCTCGCGCATCCGCATCGGCAGCGCGGGCGTCATGCTGCCGCACTATTCACCCTTCAAGGTGGCGGAGCAGTTCCGCGTGCTGGACGCGCTGGCGCCGGGGCGCATCGACCTCGGCGTGGGCCGCGCGCCCGGCAGCGACCATCGCACCGCGCGCCTGTTGAACCCGGATCCGCGATCGAGCGAGCACTTCCCGCAGCAGGTGCGCGAACTGCACGCCTGGGTGGCGGGCGAGGAGATGCCGGAAGGCCACCCCGGCCGCGGCATCCGGGCCTATCCGCGCGGCGCGACCTCGCCGCAGCTCTGGATGCTGGGCAGCTCCGACTACGGCGCGCAGCTCGCGGCGCACTTCGGCACGCCGTACTCCTTCGCGCACTTCATCACCGACGGCGAGGGCTGCGCCGAGGCGCTGGCCCTGTACCGGCACCTGTTCAAGCCCGGGCTGGTGCAGCAGCCGCAGGCCAACGCCTGCGTCTGGGCGCTGGCCGCGGACACGGAAGACGAAGCCTGGCGCCTCTTCGCCAGCCGCGAGCGCGCCCGCGTCGACCGGCAGACCGGCCGCTTCGGCGCCTTGCTGCCACCGGACGAAGCGCCGCGCGACTACACCGGGGCGGAGGAAGCCTACCGCCGCGGGCTGCGCGCCAAGGCGATGGTGGGCAGCGCGCCGCAAGTCGCCGCGAAGCTGCGCGCGCTGGCGCAGGAGCTGGCGCTGGAGGAGCTGGTGGTGATCACGTGGACGTGGGACCCGCAGGCGCAGCGCCGGTCGTACGAGTTGCTGGCGCGGGAGTTCGCCCTCGCCCCGGCGTGATCAGCAATCGTCCGGCAGGCCGAGCGCGGCGCTCACCAGGTCGCGCAGTTCCTCGGTGGTCGCGCTCTTCGACACCGTGGGGTAGTCGCCGAACACGCCATCGAGGTCCGCCACTTCCTCCGGCGTGACCAGCGCGGTCAGGTAGATCAGCGGGATGCGCGCCGTGCGCGGATCCTGCGACAGCGCGAAGGCGACCTCGTCGCCCTGCAGGCCAGGCATGTGGATGTCGCACAGGATGACCCCCGGCCTTTCCTCGCACGCCCGCCGCACCGCCTGCGCGGGCTCCGTCAGGCCGACGACGCGGAAGTCCCCGCCCAACCGGCCCGCGATGGCCCATGCCACGGCCTCGTCGTCGTCGACGACCAGGACGCAAGGCTTGGCCTTCTGTGGGTCGGGCAGGGTACGCATGGCTGGAGCGTCGATGATACTTTGGTGTATGGTGTCCGGCACCCGGCCAGAAGGCGCCCGGGAGGAGACCGGCGGATGTTCTCGACGACGATTGCAGGCAGCCTGCCCAAGCCGGGCTGGCTGGCCGAGACCCAGAAGCTCTGGCCGCAGTGGCGCGCGCAAGGCGACGAACTGCGCCAGGCCAAGGCCGACGCCACGCTGCTCTGGCTGAAGGCCCAGGAGGACGCGGGCCTCGACGTGGTCACCGACGGCGAGCAGTCACGGCAGCACTTCGTGCACGGTTTCCTCGAGCAGGTCGAGGGCATCGACTTCGAGCACAAGGTCGAGATGGGCATCCGCGCCGACCGCTACAAGGCCATGGTGCCGCAGGTGGTGGGGCCGCTGCGGCTGAAGGGCCGCGTGCACGCCGCCGAGGCGCGCCTCGCCCGGGCGCACACCCGGAAGAAGCTGAAGTTCACGCTGCCCGGGCCGATGACCATCGTCGATACCGTGGCGGACCGCTTCTACGGCGACCGCGTGAAGCTGGCCTTCGCCTTTGCCGAGCTGCTGAACCAGGAGGCGCTGGCGCTGCAGGCCGACGGCGTGGACATCATCCAGTTCGACGAACCGGCGTTCAACGTGTACATGAAGGACGCGGCGGAGTGGGGCGTGAAGGCGCTCGAGCGCGCGGCGCAGGGGCTCACCTGCACCACCGCGGTCCACATCTGCTATGGCTACGGCATCCAGGCCAACAACGACTGGAAGAAGACGCTGGGCGAGGAGTGGCGGCAGTACGAGCAGGTGTTCCCCGCCCTGGCCGCCAGCAGCATCGACCAGGTGAGCCTGGAGTGCTACCACTCGCACGTGCCGCCGGACATGATGGCCTTGCTGAAGGGCAAGGACGTGGTGGTCGGCGTGATCGACGTGGCCAGCGACGTCGTCGAGACCCCGGAGCAGGTGGCCGACACCATCGGCCGCGCCCTGCAGTTCGTGCCGCGCGAGCGGCTGATGCCGTGCACCAACTGCGGCATGGCGCCGATGGACCGCGACGTGGCGCTGCGCAAGCTGGAGGCGCTGGCCAAGGGTGCCGCGCTGGCGCGCGAGCGCTACGGCTCGTAGGCCGGGTTGCGGCGCCGCCGCACCCCGGCGATGCATCACCCCTGCAGCCGCGCCGGCAAGCTCTTCAGGTACAGGTGCAGCGCCCGCACGTCCGTCTCGTTCATCTCGCGCAATGACTCGAATGGCATCACCTGGATCTTCGTGCCGTCCGGGCGCAGGCCGGTCTTGAACATCCGCAGGAAAGCCTCGGGGTCCGCATAGGGCGCCATCCCGGATTTCGCCACTGGCCTCAGGTCGGCCGCCGCCGGCCAGTCCGGCGGGCCGCCGGGAATCCTGCCGCCGGCCAGCTGCGCGCCATGGCAGCCCAGGCACATGTTGGCGACGTAGGCGCCGTGCTGCAGGTTCACGCCTTGCGCGACCGCCTGCGCCGGCGGCAGGCCGTGGTCGATCTTCCCGGCGGCATCCTGGATCGCTCCGAAACCGTAGAGCACGCGGGCCGGCAGCGGCAGCCGCACCTCCGCGCCCGTGCCCTGCGCCGGTGGCAGGGACTTCACGTACGCGACCAGCGCGGCCAGGTCGGCATCGGTGAAGCGGTTGTAGTCCTCGCTCGGCATCACCAGCAGCGGTCGCCCGCCCGGCGCCACGCCGTGGCGGATGGCGCGCACCCAGTCCTCGGGCCGGTACGAGGCCACCACCCCGCCGGCGCCGGTCGTGATGTTCGGGCCCTTGATCCGCAGGTCGCCGCCGTTGTCGGCGAACACGCGCCCGGCGCCCTCCGCGCCGTGGCAGTCGACGCAGCCGCGTGAAGCGAACAGGTACTTGCCGCGCAGCAGCGAAGCGGCATCGCCCGGCAGCGCCACGGGCTTCACCTGGACGGCTACCTGGCGCTCCATGCGCCGGTCGGCCAGCTGCAGGCCCGCGAACACCGCGCCGGCGGCCAGGACGACCAGCAGCGCTGCGGCCAGGGCGCCGCGTTTCAACCATTTGCCCATGGGGATCTCCGGTCCGTTGGCAGGGGGTGGCGAGCAAGGCGGGATTCTAAAAAGCCGGGCGCGGACTGAAAAGCACCGCCTGGCGGGGACTTCCCATGGATCAGCAGAATTGCGCGCCCCTGTCCTGTCGGCGCCGTCCGACATGCCGCGAGGAAATTCGCCGCCTCTCAGTTCACGTGCGCCTACACGGAGATCGCGGCCGGCTTGGGTAGAACACAGCCGTAACGACGGGAGCCCCTCATGAGAACGACGATCGCACCAGCCACGCACCTGGTCCTCGCCCTGGCGGCGCTCACCGCCGGCGGCCCCGCCGTCGCCCAGAAAGAGAAGGCCGGCGACTTTCGCAACGTGACGACGGGCGGCCCGCTCAAGCCGGGCATCTACGGCCGCATCGCCGTGCGCAACGCGGCGGCGCCGCCGCCGCTGATCTACCCCCAGCCAGTGGTGGCCAACGAGACCATCGGCGCGCCGCGCGGCCAGCCGGTCTACCTGTACGTCCCGCCGGGCCAGGTGCGCAAGTGGAAGCAGAACTGCGCCAAGTGGGCGGCCTGCGATGCCCCGGTCTACTTCGTCCGCGTCGACAACAGCCCGAGCCGCTGGGGGCAGTGGAAGCAGCTGCGCGAACCCCAGGTCGCCTGGCAGGACCGCGATTGATCCGTGCCGCGGGCGGCGCGCCCCGCGGTTTTTTCCCCTGTGCTGTAATGAATTGGCAGGGTGGGCCCCCGCCGAGCACCGCCGCCGGCGGCGCGTTTCCAGGAGATCCGGACGCATGTCCCTGAACCCATCGCCCGCGCGCGGCGCGCAGCGGGATGACGAACGCGCCGCGCTGGCGCGCCACTTCGCCGAGGTCCGCGCCCATACCCTGGCCCTGGCCGCGCCGCTGTCGGCCGAAGACCAGTGCGTGCAGTCCATGGCCGATGCCAGCCCGACCAAGTGGCACCTCGCGCACACGTCCTGGTTCTTCGAGGCCGTCGTCCTCGCCGCGCACGCGCCGGGCTACCGTGCCTTCGACAGCCGCTGGTCCCACCTGTTCAATTCCTATTACGAGTCGCTCGGGCCACGCCACCCGAGGCCGCAGCGCGGGCTGCTCACCCGGCCCGGCCTGGCCGAGGTGCACCGCTACCGCGCGCACGTCGACGCGGGCATCGAGGAGTTCATCGCCACGGCCACCGAAGCGGCCTGGTGCGGGGCCGCGCCCCTGCTGGAACTGGGGCTGCATCACGAGCAGCAGCACCAGGAGCTGGTCCTCACCGACATCCTCCATGCGCTGTCGTGCAATCCGCTGCTGCCGGCCTACCGCGCCGCCGAGCCGCAACCGCTGCGCCTGGCCACCAGCCCTCGGTCGGGCTGGCTCGCCGGACCCGACGGCGCCGTGGACATCGGCCACGACGGCGAGGGCTTCGCCTTCGACAACGAGACCCCGCGCCACCGCGTGTGGCTGCAGCCCTACCGCATCGCCGACCGGTTGGTGACCTGCGGCGAGTTCGCTGATTTCATCGAGGACGGCGGCTATCGCACCGCGTCGCTGTGGCTGTCGGACGGCTGGGCGGCGGTGCAGGCACAGGGCTGGCAGGCGCCCGCGTACTGGATCGCGCCGGGGGACCCGCGCGCGCCGGCTGGGCACTGGCAGGTGTACGGCCTGGACGGCGTGCGGCCGCTGGACCGCGCGGCGCCCGCCAGCCACCTGAGCCTCTACGAAGCCGCCGCGTATGGCGAGTGGGCCGGGGCGCGCCTGCCGACCGAGGCGGAATGGGAGGCCGCGGCCGGCCTGCCGGGCCTGCGCGACCTGCACGGCCAGGTATGGCAATGGACCCGTTCCTCCTATGACCCCTATCCGGGCTACCGGCCCTGGGCCGGCTCCGTCGGCGAATACAACGGCAAGTTCATGGTCGGCCAGGTGGTGCTGCGCGGCAGCAGCGTCGCCACCCCGGCCGGTCATGCGCGCTCGAGCTACCGCAATTTCTTTCCGCCGGCCACGCGCTGGCAGTTCAGCGGGCTGAGGCTCGCCAGGGATGGGGCATGACGCAGGACGCATTCGCAATCGATTTCGCCGCGGCCCTGGCCACCCGGCCGCGCAGCATCTCGCCCAAGTACTTCTACGACGCCGAAGGCTCGCGCCTGTTCGACCGCATCTGCGAGCTGCCGGAGTACTACCCCACGCGCACCGAGATCGGCATCCTGCAGCGCAACGCGGGCGAGATGGCCACGCTGGCCGGGGAGGGCGCGGAGATCGTCGAGTTCGGCGCCGGCTCGCTGCGCAAGGTGCGGCTGCTGCTGCAGGCCTTCGACCGGCCGGCGCGCTACCTGCCCATCGACATCTCCGGCGAGCACCTGCGGGACTCCGCCGCCATCCTGCGCGCGCAGTTCCCCGGCCTCGACGTCCAGCCGGTGGTGGGCGACTACACGCAGTCGCTCGCGTTGCCAGCGCGCGCCGGGCGCGGCAAGCGCATCGGCTTCTTCCCGGGGTCCACGCTCGGCAACTTCACGCCCGACGAGGCGGTGGCCTTCCTGCAGCGCGCCGCCGCCATGCTGCAGGGCGGCGCCCTGTTGCTGGGGGCGGACCTGGTGAAGGACCCGCACGTGCTGCACGGCGCGTACAACGATGCGCAGGGCGTGACCGCGGCCTTCAACCTGAACCTGCTGGCGCGCGCCAACCGCGAGCTGGGCACGAACTTCGTGCTGTCCCGCTTCCATCACTACGCGTTCTACAACGCGGCGCTGCAGCGCATCGAGATGCACCTGGTCAGCCGCGAGCGGCAGGTGGTGACGCTCGGCGGCGAGCGCTACGTGGTGGAGGAAGGCGAGAGCCTGCACACCGAGAATTCGTACAAGTTCACCGTGGACGGCCTGCGCGCGATGGCCGTGCGCGCGGGCTTCCGCCCGGGGCCGGCGTGGACCGACCCGGAGCGGCTGTTCAGTGTCCACTGGCTGCACGCACCCTGAGGAGAGACCGATGAAGGCAACGTGGAAGGGCGTCACCATCGCCGAGAGCGACGACACGGTGGTGGTGGAAGGGAACCATTACTTTCCCGCGAGCTCGCTGAATCGCGCGTACGTCACCTTCAGCAACCACCGGACGTCCTGCCCGTGGAAAGGCCAGGCGAGCTACTACTCGCTGATGGTGGACGGCGAGCTGAATCCGGATGCGGCCTGGTACTACCCGGACCCGAAGCCCGAAGCGGAGATGGTGAAGGACCGCGTGGCCTTCTGGAAGGGCGTGGACGTGACGCCCTGAGCTTTGGGTAAGCTCGGGCCATGCACCTGAGCCCTGCCTACACACCCGCCGACCAGCTCGGCGCCCAGCTGCGCCGCCAGGGCTACGCGGTGCTCGGTCCGCAGGCCGTGTGCCAGCTGGCCGGCTGCACGCTCGACGACCTGATGGCGCTGCGGCCCTCGTGGGACGACCTGCCGCCGGATGGCTACCTGAAGGACGGCGGGCGCTACCGGCGCCGTCGCCACTCGTGCTTCGTCGCCGAGGGCGGGCGGCTCTCGCAGGCGCCGCATCGCGCGCATTGGCAGCCGGTGGAATACAACGCATTGCACGGCGGCATGCAGCGCTGGTTCGAGCCGGTGGCGCCGCAGGTCGTGGCGCAGCCGGCGTGGTCGGGCCTGCTGCGGGCGATGGCGCAGGCCAGTTCCGACTTGAAGGGGCCGCGCCCCTGGTCCATCGAGGCGCACCAGTTCCGCATCGACACCGAGGGCGGCATCGGCCGGCCCACGCCCGAGGGCGCGCACCGGGACGGCGTCGACCTGGTGGGGGTGTTCCTGGTCGCGCGCGAGGGCGTCAAGGGCGGCGAGACCCGTGTCTTCGAAGCCGACGGCCCGGCCGGCCAGCGCTTCACGCTGACCGAACCCTGGAGCCTGCTGCTGCTCGATGACGAGCGGGTGGTGCACGAGACCACGCCGATCCAGCCGGAAGGCGCGTCAGGTCATCGCGACACGCTGGTGGTGACGGTGCGCGCGGGAGGCTTCCAGGGCGATTGAAGTAGGCCGGGGTGAGCGCGAAGCCGAACCCCGGTGATCAAGGCAATGCTCCACCGGGGTTCGGCTGCGCGCTCACCCCGGCCTACGAATTCACCGGTTACGCGTCCCGCACATCCGCCACCGGATTGCTGCCGAAATCCGGCCGCTGCAGGAACGCCAGCACGCGCGCGGCCGCATCGGCGGGGGACGACAGGATGCCCTTGTCCTTCATGCCGACGAAGTTGTCCATGTCGGGGAAGCGCTTGGGGTCGGCGCTGCGCAGCTGCACCTGCATGTCGGTGTCGATCACGCCCGGCGCGAGCGAACACACGCGGGCGCCGTTCGACAGCTTCTCCTGCTCCAGCGCCACGCAGCGCGTGAAGAGGTCCATGCCGGCCTTGGCCGCGCAATAGGCGGCCTGCGACGCCATCGGGCGGCGTCCGAGGCCGGAGGAGATGTTCAGCACCTTGCGCGGCACTTTCCAGCCCGCGGTGGCCCGCAGGAAGGCGGCGGTCAGCAGCATCGGCGCCTCGAGGTCCACCCGCATCGCCTCCACCAGCTGGTCGGCTGGAATGTCGTCGAGGGGTGCGATGCGCGGGATGAGGCCGGCGTTGTTGATCAAGGTGACGGAAGCCAGGCTGTTGGCGTCCTGCGCCTGCAGCCAGGTCTGCAGCCGCGCGGCGGCGGTCTCGCCGCGCGCCAGGTCCTGCGGCCATTGTTCGCACGCGCGGCCGGCGGCGATCGCCTGCGCCGCGAGGACTTCATTCGGCTTGCGGGAGATGCAGAGCAGGTCGTGGCCCTCGGCCAGGAGTTGCTGCGCCATGGCAAGGCCCATGCCGCGGGAGGCGCCGGTGAGGATGGTGAGGTGTCGCTGGGTCATGCCCCATCCTATACCGCCACGATGATCGGGAAGCTCGCCTGCAGCCCGTCGCTGCCGGCGCGGAACGGCACGGTCACGAGCGCGCGCTCCGCGCCCAGCCGGCGCCAGAGGAAGTCGCGCTCGTTGTTCGCATCGCCCTCGACGTACAGCTGCGTGGTCAGCAGCTCGCGCCGCGCCAGCTTCACCTTGACGTGGATGTGCGGGGTGCGCCCGCTGTACGGCACCGGCTTGATGGTGCGGAAGCGGTAGCGGCCGTCGCTGCCCACGGTGACGCGGCCGAAGCCCTGGAACGCCGCGTCCGCGCGGCCACCGTCGCCCGGATGGTGGTAGCGGCCGGCGTGGTCGCACTGCCAGATCTCCACCTGCGCGCCGGCGACCGGCTTGCCGTCGAGGTCGGTCACCACGCCGTCCACCCAGGCGGGCTGGCCCTGCGCGTACGCCAGCCGGCCGTTGCGCAGCAGGTCGGCATCGGCGTCGGCAGGCAACTCCACCGGGTAGAACGGTCCTTCGGTCTGGGCCGGCGTCGGCCGCCGGGCGGCAGCCGATTGCGCGCGTGCGCCGGTCCAGCAGAAGGGCAGGGCGACCAGCGCGGCGGCGACGCGGCGGCGGGCAAGCAGGGACATGGCTTTCTCCTAGAACGGTGCGGGGCTCTCGAACACCAGCGGCTCGCCGCCCTCGGGGTGCGCCAGCCGCAGGCGGGTGGCATGCAGCAGCAGCCGCGGCGCGCGGGCCAGCACCTGCGGCGGAGCGTACAGCGCATCGCCCAGGATCGGGTGGCCGATGGCCTGCAGGTGCACGCGCAGCTGGTGCGTGCGGCCGGTCAGCGGCTCCAGCAGCAGCCGCGTGCTGTCGGCGGCGCGCGCGGCCACCGTCCACCGCGTCTGGCTGGGGCGCCCGTGTTCCGCGTCCACCTTCTGCAGCGGCCGGCGCGGCCAGTCGGCCGCCAGCGGCAGGTCGATCGTGCCGGCGTCCCCTTCCACCTGGCCGGCGACGACGGCCTCGTACTGCTTGTCCACCTCGCGCTCGGCGAAGGCCCGGCCCAGGCGTCGCTGCATGGCGATGCCGCGCCCCATCAGGAACAGCCCGGAGGTCGCCATGTCCAGCCGGTGCACCACCAGCGCGTCGGGCCACAGGCGCTGCGCGCGCAGCGCCAGGCAGTCCTGCTTGTCCTCGCCCCGGCCCGGCACGGCCAGCAATCCCGCCGGCTTGTCCAGCACCAGCAGGTGCTCGTCCACGTACACCAGCCCTTCCGATAATGCGTCCATGACCGCGACCTTCTCCTCGATTCCGTTCTCGCTGCAGACCATCCTGCTGCTGGTGGCCTCCAACCTGTTCATGACGATGGCCTGGTACGGCCACCTGAAGAACCTCGCCACCGCGCCCTGGTACGTCGCGGCCCTCATCAGCTGGGGCATCGCGCTGGCGGAGTACCTGCTGCAGGTGCCGGCCAACCGCATCGGCTTCCAGCAGGCCGGCTTCAGCGTCGGCCAGCTCAAGATCATGCAGGAGGTGATCACGCTCGCGGTGTTCGTGCCCTTCGCCGTGTTCTACCTGAAGCAGCCGCTGAAGCTGGATTACCTGTGGGCGGCGCTGTGCCTGGCGGGCGCCGTCTATTTCATATTCCGCAATCCCTGAGCGGACCCCACGGGTACACTCGTCGCCGGTCCGACACAACAACACGCGCGCCATGCTCTTCAAGAAACTGCTCCCGAAAGAAGGCAACTTCTTCGAAATGTTCAACCAGCATGCGGAGCGCATGGTCGAAGGCGCGCAGGCCTTCGCCAAGCTGGTGGCGAACTATGCCGACGTGAACCTGCGCGAGCAGTACGCGCGCGAGGTCGACCACGCGGAGCGGGCCGCCGACAAGGTGACGCACGAGGTCAACCGCCTGATCCACTCCACCTTCATCACGCCGATCGACCGCGAGCAGATCCATTCGCTGATCAACACGATGGACGACGTGGCGGACCTGATCCAGGATTCGGCCGAAACCATGTCGCTGTACGACGTGCGGCACATGACGGAGGAGATCACGCGGCTGACGGACCTGAGCGTGCGCTGCTGCGAGCGCGTCAAGGAGGCGGTCGGCTTCCTCAGCAAGCTGTCGGACCATGACACGGCCGTGGCGGCGCTGAAGACCTGCGAGGAGATCGACAAGCTGGAGTCGGACGCCGACCGCGTGATGCGCTCGGCCATGAGCAAGCTGTTCCGCGAGGAGCCCGACGTGCGCGAGGTGATCAAGCTCAAGGCCATCTACGAGCTGCTGGAGACCATCACCGACAAGTGCGAGGACGTTGCCAACGTCGTCGAAGGCATCGTGCTCGAGAACTCCTGAGGACCACCGATGGAAGTCGCTCAGACGGCCCTCTGGGTCGTGGTTCTCCTGGTGGTCGTCGCCCTGCTGTTCGATTTCATGAACGGCTTCCACGACGCGGCGAACTCCATCGCCACCGTCGTCTCCACCGGCGTGCTCAAGCCGGCGCAGGCGGTGCTGTTCGCCGCCTTCTTCAATTTCGTCGCGATCTTCGTCTTCCACCTCAGCGTGGCGGCGACGGTGGGCAAGGGCATCGTCGAGCCCGGCGTGGTGGACACGCACGTGGTGTTCGGCGCGCTGGTCGGCGCGATCACCTGGAACGTGATCACCTGGTGGTACGGCATTCCCAGCAGCTCCTCGCATGCGCTGATCGGCGGCATCTGCGGCGCCGTCATCGCCAAGGCGGGCGCGGGCGCCCTGGTCGCCGCCGGCATCTGGAAGACAGTGATCTTCATCTTCATCTCGCCTACGCTCGGCTTCATCCTGGGCTCGCTGATGATGGTGCTGGTGTCCAACGTCTTCCGCTCGACCCGGCCGTCGAAGGTGGACAAGTGGTTCCGGCGGATGCAGCTGGTGTCCGCGGGCGCGTACAGCCTGGGCCACGGCGGCAACGACGCGCAGAAGACGATCGGCATCATCTGGATGCTGCTCATCGCCACCGGCTACGTGGCCGCGGGTGCGTCCTCGCCGCCGGGCTGGGTGATCATCAGCTGCTACGTCGCCATCGCGGCGGGCACGATGTTCGGCGGCTGGCGCATCGTCAAGACCATGGGCCAGAAGATCACCAAGCTCAAGCCGGTCGGCGGCTTCTGCGCCGAGACCGGCGGCGCGCTGACGCTGTTCATCGCGACGGGGCTCGGCATCCCGGTTTCCACCACGCACACCATCACCGGCGCGATCGTGGGCGTCGGCTCCACGCACCGCATGAGCGCGGTGCGCTGGGGCGTCGCCGGCAACATCGTCTGGGCCTGGATCTTCACGATCCCCGCGAGCGGCTTCGTCGGCCTTCCTCGACCTGGCTCTGGAAGTAGCCCTGGAAGCTGATGGCGATGCTGGACATCAGCACGGCGGCGCCGAACATCAGGGACAGGGCGATCGCCCAGATCGTCGCCCAGCCGGTCTGCCCGGCGGGCGCCTGCGCGTCGGCGCCGGGATTGAAGCGGGCGTTCCATTCCTCCGGCTTGCGCAGGCCATAGACGATGGCCGTCAGGCAGCAGCCCGCCACGGTGAAGCCGAGCAAGGGAATGAGCAGCCAGCTCATCGCGTCGTCCTGGCCCAGGTTCCACATGCGCAGCACGCCGTAGGCGCCCAGCAGCGTGGGCAGCGGCATCAGCCAGCCCAGCCAGTCGCCGGCGCCGTGCAGGTAGAAGCGGTGCAGCCCCAGCGGGCCGCCGAGGAAGGCCAGCCAGGCGGCGATGGTCTTGTTCTTCATGCGGCGGGCGCTTCCGGCGCGGTGCGGCTGCCTTCGCCGAGCGACTTTTCCATCATCACGATGTCCAGCCAGCGGCCGAACTTCCAGCCGCAGGACTGGATGGTGCCGACGTGGCGGAAGCCCACCGCCCGGTGCACGCCGATCGAGCGTGCATTGGCCGAGTCACCGATCACGGCGATCAGCTTGCGCAGGCCGGTCGCCTCGGCCTGCTTCGCCAGTTCGGTCAGCAGCTTGTTGCCGATGCGCTGGCCCGCCGCGTCGGGGTGCAGGTAGATCGAGTCCTCGGCCGAGAACCGGTAGGCCGGGCGGGGCTTGAACCACTGGCAGTAGGCGAAGCCGAGCACCTGCCCGTCGTTCTCCGCCACCAGGTAGGGCAGGCCCTTGGAAAGCACGTCGGCGCGCCGCGCCGCCATGTCGGTTTCGCTGGGCGGCGAGGTCTCGAAGGTGCCCGTTCCGTGGGTCACGTGGTGGGCGTAGATCCACGTGATGGCAGCAAGATCCTGCTCGGTGCTCGGGCGCAAAGTCAACCCGAAGGATAAATCATGGTCGTCATTCGACTCTCCCGCGGCGGCGCGAAAGCCCGTCCGTTCTACAACATCGTCGTCGCCGACAAGCGCGTGCGCCGTGACGGCCGCTTCATCGAGCGGCTGGGTTTCTACAACCCGCTGGCCAAGGATGGCGAGGAAAAGCTGCGCGTCGCGCAGGACCGCCTCACCTACTGGCGCGGCGTGGGCGCCCAGGCGTCCCCGACCGTGGAGCGCCTGCTGAAGGCGGGCGTGCTCCCGGCGACCGCCCCGGCCGCCGCTTAAGGGCCGGTCCATGGCGGCGTCCGGCCGTCCGGCAACGCCCGCGTTGCCGGCGGACATCGAACCGGCGGAACTTCCCGCCGATGCCATCGAAGTCGGGCGCATCGCCGATGCCTGGGGGGTGAAGGGCTGGTTTCGCGTCCTCCCCCATAGCGCCGATCCGCAGGCGCTGTTCTCCACCAAGCGCTGGTACCTGCAGCCGTCCGAGAGAGGCGCCAAGACCTTCTCCGGCACGGTCCTGCTGCGCGTGCGCGAAAGCAAGGACCATTCGGACTCCGTGGTGGCCCGCGCCGACGGCGTGGAGGACCGCGCCGTCGCCGAACTGCTCAAGGGCGCCCGCGTCTTCGTGCCCCGGTCCGCCTTTCCCACGGCCGCCCGGGACGAGTTCTACTGGGTCGACCTGCTCGGCCTGGACGTGGTCAACCGCGAAGGCCTGGCCCTGGGCCGCGTCAAGGAATTGCTGTCCACCGGGCCGCAGACCGTGCTGGTGATCGCGTACGAGGAAGAGGGCAAGCCGGCGGAGCGGATGATCCCCTTCGTGGCCGCGTACGTGGACGACGTGGACCTGCCGGCGCGTCGCATCACGGTCGACTGGCAGGCGGACTACTGAGTCGCCGGCGCCATGCGCTTCGACGTCATCACCCTGTTCCCCGAACTGTTCGCGCCCTTCCTGGCAGCGGGCGTGACCCGCCGTGCCTACGAGGCGAAGCAGGTCGACGTGCGGTTGTGGAACCTGCGCGATTTCGCCGAGGGCAACTACCGCCGCGTGGACGACCGCCCGTTCGGCGGCGGCCCCGGCATGGTGATGCTGGCCGAACCGCTGGCGCGCTGCCTGGCCGCCGTCAAGGCGGAGCGCTCCGATGCCGCGCCCGTGGTTCTCTTCTCCCCGATCGGGGAGCGGCTGGACCACGCGGGCGTGGAGCGGTGGTCGGCCAGCCAGGGCGCCATCCTGGTCTGCGGCCGCTATGAAGGCATCGACCAGCGCTTCATCGACACCCATGTGGACGTGCAGCTGAGCCTGGGCGACTTCGTCCTGTCCGGAGGCGAGATCGCCGCGATGGCCCTGCTGGACGCCGTGGCCCGCCTGCAACCGGGCGTGCTGAACGACGCCGGCAGCCACCAGGAGGACAGCTTCAACCCGGCGCTGGACGGCCTGCTGGACTGCCCGCACTACACCCGGCCCGAGGACTGGGAAGGGCGGAAGGTGCCCGAAGAACTGCTGTCCGGCCACCACGCGCGCATCGCCGAATGGCGGCGCCGGCAGCGGCTGGCCATCACGGCGAAGCACCGTCCGGACCTGATCGCGGCGGCCCGCCGGGCCGGCCGCCTGACCCCGGTGGACGAGGCTTTCCTCGCCAAGCTATAATCTCGGGCTTCCCGATCCTCTGTCCGGCCGTCCGAATTCGGAGCCACCTCTGGTGGCTTCATCCGCCAAAGGCGGACTCCAGGACAAAACCAGAAGCAACGCCTTCGCATTGCGGTGTAGCGCGGACAAGATCGAAGTGAGACCCAAATGAACCTGATCCAGACCCTCGAGCAAGAGGAAATCGCCCGCCTGGGCAAGAAGATCCCCGAGTTCGCCCCCGGCGACACCGTGATCGTGTCCGTCAACGTCGTCGAAGGCAGCCGCAAGCGCGCGCAGGCCTACGAAGGCGTCGTCATCGCCAAGCGCAACCGCGGCCTGAACAGCGCCTTCACCGTGCGCAAGATCTCCAGCGGCGAAGGCGTGGAGCGCACCTTCCAGACCTACAGCCCGCTGATCGCCGGCATCGAAGTCAAGCGCCGCGGCGATGTCCGCCGGGCCAAGCTGTACTACCTGCGCGAGCGCAGCGGCAAGTCGGCGCGCATCAAGGAAAAGCTGGCCCAGAGGGGCACCAAGGCAGCAGCGGCCACCGCCGAATAAGCGGAGACCGCTCCCCGCCAAGACCGCCGCCGGCCTGAGCTTGCGGCGGTTTTTGCATTCTGTCGCCACCATGCCCATCGATCCTTCCGCCGTCATCCCCCCGGACACGCCCCTGTCCAAGCTGCCCAACTTCGATCCCCGCGAAGTTCCGGTGGTCGGCGTCGACGCCCACCTGCCCCCGGTGCCGACCGCGCACCTGCGGCCCGAGGCACTGCGCCGGCGCTTCGCCGAGCCGCCGGCGTGGGAGCAGGAATTGCGGTCCGAGCCGCGCTTCACCGACCGGGAACCGGCCCACGCGGCGGTGCTGGTGCCGATCGTCATGCGCGAGCGGCCCATGGTGCTGCTGACGGAGCGCACCGTGCACATGACCACCCATTCGGGCCAGGTGGCGTTTCCGGGCGGCAAGCGGGACGAGACCGACCGCGATCCCGCCGATACGGCGCTGCGCGAGGCGCACGAGGAAATCGGGCTGGAGCGCGGCCTCGCCGAGGTGCTCGGCGACCTGCCCACGTACACCACGGGCACGATGTTCATCGTGACGCCGGTCATCGCGCTGGTTCACCCGGACTACCGCCTCGTCCTCAATCCCCACGAGGTCGCCGATGCCTTCGAGGTCCCGCTGGACTTCCTGATGGACCCGTCCCACCACCGCCGGCACGCCATCGAGTTCAGCGGCATCCGGCGCGAATGGTTCTCCATGCCCTATGCCGATGGCGCCCGGGAGCGCTTCATCTGGGGCGCAACAGCGGGCATGCTGCGCAACTTCTACCGCTTCCTGGCAGCCTGAGCATCCCGACGGCGCGGCTATCATCCGCGCATGTCCTTCTTCGCGATCCTGTTCGCCCTGCTGATCGAGCAGGTGCGGCCGCTGGGACCGCACAACGCTATCCACTCCGGCCTGCGGGTCTGGGCCCGATGGGTCAGCCGCAACTTCGATGCCGGCGGCCCGCAGCACGGCTGGGTGTCGTGGCTGCTCGCCGTCGTCGGGCCGGCCGTGCTGGCGCTGGCGATCCACTGGGCCCTGCTGCTGTGGGTGGGTTGGCCGGCGGCGGTGGTGTGGAGCGTGGTGGTGCTCTATGCGACGCTCGGCTTCCGGCAATTCAGCCATCACTTCACCGACATCCGCG
This sequence comes from Ramlibacter sp., assembly GCA_021323335.1. GTDB lineage: Bacteria > Pseudomonadota > Gammaproteobacteria > Burkholderiales > Burkholderiaceae_C > Ramlibacter. The sequence continues at coordinate 5,231 of JAJTCN010000018.1, read as the reverse complement.
ATGCGCTGGAGGCCGGCGACGAGACCCGCGCGCGCACGCTGCTGGCGCAATGGCAGCGGGTGGACGCGGGCGAATTGCCGCGCAGCGAGATCGTGCGGCACGTGATCGAATATTCGGTGCTGGCCGCGCACCGCCATGTGTTCGGCGTGCTGGCCTGGTTCTCCATCCTCGCGGCGCTGGGCTTCGGGCCGGCCGGGGCGGTGTTGTACCGCATGGCCGAATTCGTGGCGCGCTACTGGCGCCATCGCAGCCGCATGCAGGTGCAGCCGGCCAGCGAGGCGCTGCAATCCGCCGCGGCGGGTGCGTGGAAGGTGGTCGACTGGCTGCCCGCGCGCATGACGGCGATGGCGTTCGCGGTGGTCGGCAGCTTCGAGGAAGCCATCGACAGCTGGCGCCACTTTGCCCAGCGCTTTCCCGACGACAACGACGGCGTCATCCTCGCGGCGACGTCGGGCGCGGTGAACGTGCGGCTCGGAGGCGAGGCGCTGCGGCCGGTGTTCGCGCCCAACTCCACCAGCGGTTTCCAGGCCGCCGGCGACAGCGCCGCCACGCCGCTCGACACCACCAGCACGCCGGGCCGGGAGGCCGAGATCGCGCATCTGCGCAGCGTGGTGGGGCTGGTGTGGCGCTCGGTGGTGCTGTGGATGGTGCTGCTGGCGCTGCTGACGCTGGCGCGGTTGATCGGGTAGGCCCGGATGTCGGGGTCGCTGCGCGAACCCGACCTACGCCGGATGCGTCGGGTTCGCGAAGGGACCCCGAAGTGGGTGGGACTTCGTAGGTCGGGTTCGCGAAGCGACCCCGACACGCGTCACGCCGCCGTCGACGCCCGGCTCAACTGCGACTGCGTCCACCGCACGATGTCGGCCGCGCCCATGGCGCCGGCCTGGCGCGCCACTTCCTTGCCGCCGATGAACAGCGCCATGGTCGGGATGCTGCGGATGTTGAGCTGCGCGCCCAGGCCCTGCGCCTCGTCGGTGTTCACCTTGACGAGCTGCACGCGCGGCTCCAGCTGCCCCGCAGCTTGCTCGAAGGCCGGGGCCATCATGCGGCACGGTCCGCACCACGGCGCCCAGAAGTCCACCAGCACCGGCAGCTGGCTGCGCATGACGTGGCGGTCGAACTCCGTGGCATTGAGGTTGACCGGATGCCCGGTGAAAAGCGCCTCGTGGCACTTGCCGCAGTCGGGCGCGTTCCCCAGGTCATCCGTGTGGACGCGGTTGGTGGTGTGGCAATGCGGGCAGACGACGTGCAGCGGGTTCATCGGGCGAGGGTTCCTCCTCCCACGAAGATAGGGGCGGGCCGCGCCGCTGCAAGAGCCTAGTACCGCGTTTGCGAGAGTTCCTCGAACAGCGTCCGGTAGATGCGATGGCGGCTGGGCTCCACCTGGTCCTTGCGCGCGCCCGGCTGCTGCGCGACGGCGGCCAGCACGCCGCAACCCGGCTCGTGCAGGTGGGTGCAGTTGTAGAACTTGCAGTTGGCGACGTGCGGCCGCAGGTCGGGCATGAGCCCCGCGAGCTGCATGCGGTCGATGTGGTGCAGCCCGAACTCCTGGAAGCCGGGCGAGTCGATGATGGCGGTGGTTCGCTCGTCGTCGGTCCAGTACCAGGTGGTCGCGGTCGTGGTGTGCTTGCCCGAATTGAGCGCCTGCGAGATCTCGCCGGTCAGCGCCTGGGCCTGCGGCACCAGCAGGTTGATCAGCGTGCTCTTGCCCGCGCCGGACGGCCCCAGCACCAGCGTCGTCTTGCCGCGCAGGTGCTGCATCAGGTGCTGGTGGTCGGTGTCCTTCGACAGGCGCAGCGACAGCGGCAGCACGCCGTAGCCCATGTGCTGGTAGGGCAGCAGGCGCGTCCAGGCCCGCTCGAAGGGCTCGACCAGGTCGCTCTTGTTCAGGGCGATCAGCGGCGCGATGCGCTCGGCTTCCGCGGCGATGAGCGCGCGGGCCAGTTGCATCTCGGAGAACTCCGGTTCGGCGGCGATGAGCACCAGCACCAGGTCCAGGTTGGCCGCGAACGACTTGGTGCGGACTTCGTCCTGGCGGTAGAACAGGTTGCGGCGCGGCTCCACGCGGGCGATGACCCCCTCGTCGCCCGTGATGCGCCACTGCACGCGGTCGCCCACGACCGTTTCGTTCTTCTTGCCGCGCGCGTGGCACAGGCGGCGCACGCCGTCGGCGGATTCGACCAGGCAGTGGCGGCCGTGGGCGGCCACCACCAGGCCGGAGTAGGAATCGCCGGCGTCAGCCAAGGAGGCCGTCCGTGCGGGCGGCGCACGCGAAGTCGGTGTCCGAAATGCCGTGGACGGAGTGCGTGCGCCAGCGGACGTCGCACCGGTTGTAGTGGACCGACAGGTCCGGGTGGTGGTCCAGCGCATGCGCCACGAAGGCCAGCGCGTTGACGAAGGCGATGGTCTCGTAATAGTTCGCGAAGCGGAAGCTGCGCTCGATGGCGACCTCGTCGCCGTCGCCGCTGAGGCGCCAGCCGGGGACATCGGCGAGCCGCCGGACGATCTCGGTCGGCGTCAGCGCACGGCGCGGCGGCGGCCCGTTGCGCACCTGCAGCAGCGGATCCGTCATGCCGGCGCCCCGAGGCGCGCCAGCCGCTCGGAGGCCGGCGGATGGGAGTAGTAGAACTTGACGAAGACCGGATCGGGCGTGAGCGTGGAGGCGTTGTCCTCGTACAGCTTCAGCAACGCCCGGCCCAGGTCGGACCCGCTGGTCTGCCGCGCGGCGAAGGCATCCGCCTCGAATTCGTGCTTGCGCGAGAAGCGGGCCATGAGCGGGGAGATGAAGTAGGTGAACACCGGCACCGCCAGCATGAACAGCAGCAACGCCAGCGCGTCGTTCGGGCCGGCCAGGTTGGGTTGCACGCCCAGGCCCGTGTAGAACCAGGCGCGCGACGCCAGCCACCCGAGCAGGGCGAAGCCGGCCAGGCTGAGCGCGAACAGCGCGACGATGCGCTTGACGATGTGCTTGTGCTTGAAATGCCCGAGTTCGTGGGCCAGCACCGCATCCACTTCGCCCGGCGACAGCTTGGACAGCAGCGTGTCGTAGAAGACCACGCGCTTGGCGGCGCCGAAGCCCGTGAAGTAGGCGTTGGCGTGGGCGCTGCGCTTGCTGCCGTCCATGACGAACAGGCCCTTGGCGGCGAAGCCGCAGCGCTGCATCAGCGCGGTGACGCGGGCCTTCAGCGTCTCGTCTTCCAGCGGCTGGAACTTGTTGAACAGCGGGGCGATGAGGGTCGGGTAGATCACCAGCAGCAGCAGGTTGAAGCCCATCCACACGGCCCAGGCCCACAGCCACCACAGGTCGCCGGCGGCGCCCATCAGCCAGAGGATCAGCGCGGCGATCGGCAGGCCGACCAGCGCGCCGATCGCCGTGCCCTTCACCGCATCGGCCAGCCACAGCTTCCAGGTCATCTTGTTGAAGCCGAAGCGCTCTTCCACCACGAAGGTCTGGTACAGCGTGAACGGCAGGTCGAGCAGCCCGCTGATGACGGCGAAGCAAGCCAGCAGCGCGAGTTGCTGGGTCATGCCGGTGCCGAGCCAGGCCACGAGTGCGCGGTTCAATGCGTCGACGCCGCCCAGCAGCGTCCAGCCCAGGAGCACGGCGGCGCCGAAGGCGGTTTCGAGCAGGCCGACGCGCGACTTGGCCACCGTGTAGTCGGCCGCCTTCTGGTGCGCCGCGAGCGAGACGGTGCCGGTGAAGGCCGGCGGCACGGCGTCGCGATGGCGCGCCACGTGGCGCACCTGGCGCGTCGACAGCCAGAACTTCACGGCCAGGCCCGCCAGCAGGAAAGCGGCGAAGGCCAGGGTGAGGGAGGAGGAGGGATCCATGCCTGCAATGGTAGGCCATCGGCGACAATGCGCCCATGGCAGAGAGCAATGCAGAGTCCACCTCCACCCTGGCGAAGAACGACCAGAACCTCGTGTGGCTCGACTGTGAAATGACCGGGCTGGACCCGGAGCGCGACCGCATCATCGAGATCGCCGTCGTCGTGACCGGCCCCCACCTGGAGCCGCGCATCGAAGGTCCCGTCATCGCGGTCCACCAGAGCGACGCCCAGCTGGACCTGATGGATGCGTGGAACAAGGGCACCCACGGCAAGAGCGGCCTGACCGACAAGGTCCGCGCCTCGACGGTGACGGAGGCGCAGGCGGAGCAGCAGGTGCTGGAGTTCGTGATGCGCTACGTGCCGAAGCACGCCACCCCGATGTGCGGCAACACCATCGGCCAGGACCGGCGCTTCCTGGTGAAGTACATGCCCACGCTGGAGGCCTGGTTCCACTACCGCAACCTCGACGTCAGCACGCTCAAGGAGCTCGCGCGGCGCTGGCGGCCCGAGGTGCACGCCTCGTTCCGCAAGCGCCAGCTGCACACCGCGCTGGCGGACGTGCACGAGTCGATCGACGAGCTGGTGCACTACCGCGAGCACTTCCTGAAGCTCGCCTGACGTTCGCCGAACGCAGGGGGATGCGGGAAAACCCGAAACCTGTCATAATCGATGGCTTGCTGCTTTCCGGCAGCTAGATAGGGCCGCAGGCCGCAAGACCTGTTTGTCGTTGGAATGGTTGATGTTCTCCAACCATTCTGATGACGGCGCGCCCGCCCTGGGCAGCGTCGCGTGAAAACCCATGACTGACTTCATTCAAGACTCTCCCGTGGCCGAAGACGCCACCTTCGCCCCCATCGACGCCGCTCCGGCATCCGTCGAGGCGACGCCCGTGGCCAATGGCTTCGTGACCCTGGGCCTGGCGCCCGAGCTGATCGCGGCCGTGACCGACCTGGGCTTCACCCAGCCGACCACGGTGCAGCAGCAGTGCATCGGCCTCGCGATGGCGCACGAGCACGTCGACGGCAAGGCGTACAACGACCTGATGGTCTCCAGCCAGACCGGCAGCGGCAAGACCGCGGCCTTCCTGCTGCCCGTGCTGCACACGCTGCTGGCCCAGCAGGCCGCCGCCGAGCAAGCCGAAAAGAAGGCGTATGACGACGCCATCGCCCGCGGCGAGACGCCGCCCAAGCGCGTCCGCAAGAACCCGCTGAACCCGCGTACCTTCAAGGCCGCCACCCCTGGCGCGCTGGTGCTGTGCCCGACGCGCGAACTGGCGCAGCAGGTCTGCTCCGACGCCATCGACCTGGTCAAGCATTGCAGGGGCCTGCGCATCGCCAACGTGGTGGGCGGCATGCCTTACCAGATGCAGATCGCGCGCCTGCAGAACGCCGACCTGGTGGT
>JAJTCN010000111.1 GCA_021323335.1 Ramlibacter sp. | reverse complement strand
CGACGGCCTGGGCATGGCGGCGCGCGCCGGCATCCCGCTGGAAGACATGGAGTTCTGGCAGTTCCACCCCACCGGCGTGGCCGGCGCGGGCGTGCTGCTCACCGAGGGCTGCCGCGGCGAAGGCGCGATCCTGTTGAACAGCAACGGCGAGCGCTTCATGGAGCGCTATGCGCCCACGCTGAAGGACCTGGCCCCGCGCGACTTCGTCTCGCGCTCCATGGACCAGGAGATCAAGGAAGGGCGCGGCTGCGGTCCCAACAAGGACTACGTGCTGCTCAAGCTCGACCACCTGGGTTCGGAGACGATCCACAAGCGGCTGCCCTCCGTGTACGAGATCGGCGTGAACTTCGCCAACGTGGACATCACGCGCGAGCCGATCCCGGTGGTGCCGACCATCCACTACCAGATGGGCGGCATCCCCACCAACATCCACGGCCAGGTCGTGCTGCAGAAGAACGGCGAGGACAACAGCGCGCTGAACGGCCTGTACGCGGTGGGCGAATGCTCCTGCGTCAGCGTGCACGGCGCCAACCGCCTCGGCACCAACTCCCTGCTCGACCTGCTGGTGTTCGGCAAGGCCGCGGGCAACCACATCGTCGACTTCGCCAGCCGCACCAAGGCGCACAAGCCGCTGCCGGCCGATGCGGCCGACCGCACGCTGGAGCGCCTGAACCGGCTCGACAACAGCCGCACCGGCGAGTATTCGCAGGACGTCGCCAACGACATCCGCGCCTCCATGCAGAAGCACGCCGGCGTGTTCCGCACCCAGGCGTCCATGGACGAAGGCGTGCGCCAGATCGCGGCCCTCCGAGAGCGCGTGGGCGGCATCGAGCTGCGCGACAAGTCGCGCGTGTTCAACACCGCCCGGGTCGAGGCGCTGGAAGTGGAGAACCTGATCGAGGCCGCGCAGGCCACCATCGTCTCCGCCGCCGCCCGCCGCGAATGCCGCGGCGCGCACACGGTGAGCGACTACGAGCGCCCGGCGGACGACCCGGTATCGCCGCTCGGCCGCGACGACGCCAACTGGATGAAGCACTCGCTCTGGTACAGCGAGGGCAACCGCCTCGCGTACAAGCCGGTCAAGCTCAAGCCGCTGTCGGTCGACTCGGTCCCGCCCAAGGTGCGGACCTTCTGATTACGTAGTTCTGCTGACCCCGACAGAGCCTAGATTCGAGAACGGAAACCCATGAAGCGCACCTTCCACATCTACCGCTACGACCCGGACAAGGACGCCAAGCCGTACATGCAGACGGTCGAGGTCGAGCTGGAGGGCAACGAGCGCATGCTGCTCGACGCCCTGATGAAGCTCAAGGCGCAGGACCCGACCATCGCCTTCCGCCGCTCCTGCCGCGAAGGCGTGTGCGGCTCCGACGCGATGAACATCAACGGCAAGAACGGCCTGGCCTGCCTGACCAACCTGCTGCAGCTGGGCGACAAGCCGATCGTGCTGAAGCCGCTGCCCGGCCTGCCCGTCATCCGCGACCTGATCGTGGACATGACGCAGTTCTTCAAGCAGTACCACTCGATCAAGCCCTACCTCGTCAACGACCAGATCCCGCCCGAGAAGGAGCGCCTGCAGTCGCCCGAGGAGCGCGAGGAGCTCAACGGCCTGTACGAGTGCATCCTGTGCGCGAGCTGCTCGACCAGCTGCCCCAGCTTCTGGTGGAACCCGGACAAGTTCGTCGGCCCGGCGGGCCTGCTGCAGGCCTACCGCTTCATCGCCGACAGCCGCGACGAAGCCACGGGCGAACGCCTGGACAACCTGGAAGACCCGTACCGCCTGTTCCGCTGCCACACCATCATGAACTGCGTGGACGTGTGCCCGAAGGGCCTGAACCCCACGATGGCGATCGGCAAGATCAAGGAATTGCTGGTCCGCCGCTCGGTCTGAAGCAAAGATGGAAGCACTGCTCGACGAACGAGGTCTCAGCAAGCTGCGCTGGCGCTGCCGGCGCGGCCTGCTCGAGAACGACCTGCTGATCGAGCGGTTCTTCGGCAAGTACGCGTCCGGGCTGGCGGTGCGCCAGGCCGAGGCGCTCGGTGAGTTGATGGATCTGGCCGACAATGACCTCCTGGATTTGCTGCTGCGGCGCAAGGATCCGGAAGGTGCGCTGGCCCGGCCTGACGTGAAAGAAGTGCTGGAGATGCTGCGCATGCCGTTGGCAGCATTGCCGGAACGTGGGCATTGAAACCTGTACAGGAACACCTATGAAACTCGCTGACAACAAGGCCACGCTGTCCTTCAGCAATGGCAGCCCCAGCGTCGAGATGCCGGTCTACCACGGCAGCATCGGCCCGGACGTGATCGACATCCGGAAGCTCTATGCCCAGACCGGCATGTTCACGTACGACCCGGGCTTCATGTCCACGGCGTCGTGCCAGTCCACCATCACCTACATCGACGGCGACAAGGGCGAGCTGCTGTACCGCGGCTACCCCATCGAGCAGCTGGCGACGCAGTGCGACTACCTCGAGACCTGCTACCTGCTGCTGTACGGCGAGCTGCCCAACCCGGCGGAGAAGGAGAACTTCGTCGCCCGCGTGACCAACCACACGATGGTCAACGAGCAGATGCAGTTCTTCCTGCGCGGCTTCCGCCGCGATGCCCACCCGATGGCCGTGATGACCGGCCTGGTCGGCGCGCTGTCGGCCTTCTATCACGACAGCACGGACATCAACAATCCCGAGCACCGCGAAATCTCGGCGATCCGCCTGATCGCGAAGATGCCGACGCTGGTGTCCATGGCGTACAAGTACACCGTCGGCCAGCCCTACATCTACCCGAAGAACTCGCTGTCGTACACGGCGAACTTCATGCGCATGATGTTCGCCACGCCGTGCGAAGACTTCGAGCCCAACGACGTGCTGGTGCGCGCCATGGACCGCATCTTCATCCTGCACGCCGACCACGAGCAGAACGCGTCCACCTCGACGGTGCGCCTGTGCGGCTCCTCCGGCACCAACCCCTTCGCCGCCATCGCGGCGGGCGTGGCCTGCCTGTGGGGCCCGGCGCACGGCGGCGCCAACGAGGCGGCGCTGAACATGCTGGAAGACATCCAGAAGATGGGCGGCGTGGCCAAGATCGGCGAGTTCGTGGCGAAGGTCAAGGACAAGAACAGCGGCATCAAGCTGATGGGCTTCGGCCACCGCGTGTACAAGAACTACGACCCGCGCGCCAAGCTGATGCGCGAGACCTGCCACGAGGTGCTCAACGAGCTGGGCCTGCAGAACGACCCGATGTTCAAGCTGGCCATGGCCCTGGAGAAGGTGGCGCTGGAAGACGAGTACTTCGTCTCCCGCAAGCTGTACCCGAACGTCGACTTCTATTCCGGCATCGTGCAGCGCGCCATCGGCATCCCGGTCAGCCTGTTCACGGCCATCTTCGCGCTGGCCCGCACGGTGGGCTGGATCGCGCAGCTCAACGAGATGATCGGCGACCCCGAGTACAAGATCGGCCGCCCGCGCCAGCTGTTCACCGGCTCGGTGCGCCGCGACGTCAAGCCCATCGCCACGCGCTGATCGCGCCCTGCTCCCCGGAAGGCCCGCTGTCGCGGGCCTTTTTCATTCGGCCGCCTCCTGGCGATAGCGCCGCTGCGCGCCGATCCATTGCTTCGCCCAGGCGGGATCGCGCAAGGCCTGGGCCTCCTGCCGCAGTTGCGCGAGCACCGCGCGCTGGTGCGCTGCCTGGGCCTGGAGCACCTTGTGCAGCTTCAGGGGATCCAGCGGCGGACCGGACCGGTCCAGGCCGAAGTCGGCCCTGAACTGCGATTCGACCCCCTCGACCTCCCGCCGCAATTCCTCCGCCTGTTCCGCCAGCACCTTGTTGTAGTGCTTCAGGTGCGTCGCATCGACGCGGGCCAGGTTCTCCGCGTCGATCTGTTCGACCTCCAGTTGCAGCTCCAGCAGGGCGAGCAGGTCCTTGCGGCCATTCGCCTCGTTGACCCGCGCCATCAACGCGGTCTTGGCGGCGCGCTGCGCCGGGTCGGGCTCGCGGTCGGGATGCAGGGCGCTGGCGAGCTTGCGGTACACCTCGCGCAGCGACTGGCCCACCCGCTGCGCGCTGGCCTCGCGCCGCTGCTGGGCGGCCGACTTCCGCCGCGCCGCCGACTGCGTGTCGCCGCGCAGGTCCTCCAGGATCGGCGGCGCGTCCTGCTCCGCGACGCCGTCGTCCGACTCGGCTGCCGTTGCCCTGAGCATCTCCTCGGCCACCTGCCGGTCGCCGCGCTCCCAGCGGCCGGCGTCCATGGCCGCCTGCAGGGCCCGCGTCCATTGCTGCAGCAGCGGCGCGAACTTCGCTTCCAGCGGCACCAGCACCTCCTGGTAGCCCTTCCGGTACGCGTCGATGCCGTGCTGCCACGCCTTCAGCGTGGCGCGCGACTGCTCGATCTCCAGGATCAGGGCGTTGAAGCGCTTCTGGTCGCGCGTGAGGGGGCGGTCGGCGCCGGAAGGGGAAATGCGAAGCGGCAGGGACTCGGACATGGAGCCGGGGATTGTCGTCGCCTGCCGGGGTGCGGCTGTGCGCGCAACCCGGCCTACCGCACCGGGTACTTCGGGCGGGCCGTCGTGCCGACCTGCAGGAAATTGATTACCCCCATCACGTCGTCCACCAGCAGCACCGCCTTCTCCATCTGCTCGGACTGCTCCCGCGTGCGCACGCACCCCATCAGCGTGACGAGGCGGCGTTCGCCCAGGATCCAGACCGAGGTGTCGTCGAAACGCCCGTCCAGCCGGATGTGCTGCCGCACGCGGGGGATGATCTCCCTGTCGTAGAGGTAGGAGTTCGGCAGCCGGCAGCGCCCGGACCGGTAGCAGCTGTTGCCATGCTGCGCGCGCACGTGCGCCTCCCGACGCACCTCTTCCTCGGTGAAGCCGGGCGGCCGCGGCACGGGGCATCCCGGCAGGGCCGACGTGACCTGCAGGAAGGGGTCGTCGAAGGCATTGCGCCGCTCCTGGGCCGATGCACCGGCGCAGAGCGCCAGCCCGAGAAGGAAGACCACGGCGCGCATGGCCGCGGATGGTCGCCACAAATCGCCTGGCCGGCAAGACGGCCATCTCCGTTCACGATGGCGGCAGTCCAGTTTCTTTGGGAAAATGAGCTCTCGCCATCGCCTGTCGCGATGACTGGACCATGCGCCCCAACGAACGCTCCTTCGCCCGCCGGATCGACCTGACCTCGCTGCAGCTCTTTGTCGCTGTCTGCGAGCTCGGTTCGATCGGCCGCGCCGCGGAGCGCGAGTTCATCGCCGCGTCCGCCGTCAGCAAGCGGCTCTCGGACCTGGAAGCCACGCTCGAGACGCCCCTGCTCTATCGCCACACGCGCGGCGTAAAGCTGACCCCGGCGGGCGAAAGCCTGCTGCACCACGCCCGCAGCGTCCTGTTCAGCCTGGAGAAGATGCAGGCGGAGCTGTCCGAATACGCCGACGGCGTGCGCGGCCACGTGCGCATCCACGCCAACATCTCGGCCATCGTGCAGTTCCTGCCGGAAGACCTCGGGGCCTTCAGCAGCGAGCATCCGCAGGTCAAGATCGACCTGGAGGAGCACCTCAGCACCGAGGTGCTGCGCGCGGTGCACGAGGGCGCGGCGGACCTGGGCATCTGCAACATCTCCGCCGCCACCGGCCACGACCTGCAGACCCTGCCCTACCGGCACGACGAGCTGGTGCTGATCGTGCCGCGCGGCCACCCGCTGGCCAGGCGCGAGGCCGTGGCCTTCGAGGACACGCTGGACTGCGACCATGTCGGCCTGCATTCCAACAGCTCGATCCACCTGGCGATGCGCGAGGCCGCGGCGGCCGTGGGCCGCACCATCCGCCTGCGCATCCACGTCACGGGCCTCGACGCCATGTGCCGCATGATCCACAACGGCCTGGGCGTGGGCGTCATGCCGCAGCGCGCCTTCACGCTGATGCACGGCGTGGGCGACCTGGAATGCGTGCGCCTGACCGACGCCTGGGCGCTGCGCGATATCCGCCTGGTGGCGCGCGACTTCTCCACCCTGCCCCTCACCGCGCGCCTGCTCGTGGACCATCTCCGCGCGCGGGCGGAGACCGGCGCCGCGGCGCTCGCCGCATAGAATTTCGGACCCAAAGGAAGCCCCATGGCACGCACGCTGTACGACAAGATCTGGGACGAACACGTCGTCCACACCGAGGAGGACGGCACGTCCATCCTCTACATCGACCGGCACCTGGTGCACGAAGTGACCAGCCCGCAGGCCTTCGAGGGGCTGCGCGAGGCCGGCCGCAAGGTGTGGCGCATCAGCTCCATCGTGGCGACGGCCGACCACAACACGCCCACCACCGGCTGGGAGCTGGGATACGACGGCATCACCGACCCGATCTCCAAGGAGCAGGTCACCACGCTGGACAAGAACATCGCCGAGTTCGGCTCGGCGGCGTACTTCCCCTTCCTGTCCAAGCGCCAGGGCATCGTGCACGTGATCGGGCCGGAATCGGGCGCCACGCTGCCCGGCATGACGGTGGTCTGCGGCGACTCGCACACCTCCACCCACGGCGCCTTCGGCGCGCTGGCTCACGGCATCGGCACCTCCGAGGTGGAACACGTGATGGCCACGCAGACCCTGCTGGCCAAGAAGGCGAAGAACATGCTGGTGCAGGTGGACGGCAAGCTCGCCCCCGGCATCACCGCCAAGGACATCGTGCTGGCCATCATCGGCCGCATCGGCACCGCCGGCGGCACCGGCTACACGATCGAGTTCGCCGGCTCCGCCATCCGCGGCCTGTCGATGGAAGGCCGCATGACGGTATGCAACATGGCCATCGAGGCGGGCGCGCGCGCCGGCATGGTGGCCGTGGACGAGAAGACCATCGAGTACGTCAAGGGCCGGCCGCTCGCGCCCAAGGGCGTGGAATGGGACCAGGCGGTGGCGTACTGGCGCACGCTGCAGTCCGACCCGGACGCGAAGTTCGACGCGGTGGTGAAGCTCGACGCCGCGCAGATCCAGCCGCAGGTGACCTGGGGCACCTCGCCCGAGATGGTGACTTCCATCGACGGCCGCGTGCCGGATCCGGACAAGGAGAAGGACGCCAACAAGCGCGGCGCCATCGAACGCGCCCTGAGCTACATGGGCCTGCAACCCGGCAAGCCGATGAACGACATCTTCGTGGACAAGGTGTTCATCGGTTCCTGCACCAACAGCCGCATCGAGGACATGCGCGAAGCCGCCGCCATGGTCAAGAAGCTCGGGCGCAAGGTGGCGCCGAACGTCAAGGCGGCCCTGGTGGTGCCCGGTTCGGGCGTGGTCAAGGAGCAGGCGGAGCGCGAGGGCCTGGACAAGATCTTCCAGGCGGCCGGCTTCGAATGGCGCGAGCCGGGCTGCTCGATGTGCCTGGCCATGAACGCCGACCGGCTGGAGCCGGGCGAGCGCTGCGCCTCCACCAGCAACCGCAACTTCGAGGGCCGGCAGGGCGCCGGCGGCCGCACGCACCTCGTGAGCCCGGCGATGGCCGCGGCCGCGGCGGTGCATGGGCATTTCGTCGACGTCAGACAATTCGCGTGAGGGCAGCCAGCATGGACAAGTTCGTCATCCACAAGGGCATCGTCGCCCCCATCGACCGCGAGAACGTCGACACCGACGCGATCATCCCCAAGCAGTTCCTCAAGTCGATCCGCAAGACCGGCTTCGGCCAGAACCTGTTCGACGAGTGGCGCTACCTCGATCCCGGCGAGCCGGGCGAGGACATCACCAGGCGCAAGCCGAACCCGGACTTCATCCTGAACCAGCCGCGCTACAAGGGCGCCTCCGTGCTGCTGGCGCGCAAGAACTTCGGCTGCGGCTCGTCGCGCGAGCATGCGCCGTGGGCGATCCAGCAGTACGGCTTCCGCGCGCTCATCGCGCCGAGCTTCGCCGACATCTTCTTCAACAACTGCTTCAAGAACGGGCTGCTGCCGATCGTGCTGCCGGAGGCCACGGTGGCGAAGCTGTTCGACGAGGTGTTCGCCTTCCCCGGCTACGAGCTGACGGTGGACCTGGACCGCCAGGTGGTCGTCAAGCCGCAGGGCGAGGAGATTCCGTTCGAGGTACAGGGCTTCCGCAAGTTCTGCCTGATGAACGGCTTCGACGACATCGGCCTGACCCTGCGCCAGTCCGACAAGATCAAGGCTTTCGAAGCGGAGCGTCTCGCTACCAAGCCTTGGTTGGCGAAGACGCTCTAGACCCGGATCCGGACGCGCTGAGAATTTGACGCAGAAGACGCAAAAGGGGGGCAAAAGACGCAAAAGAATTCAGAAGGAACATCAGGCTTTCTCTTCTGCGTCTTTTGTCTTCCTTTTGCGTCTTCTGCGTTGATTTCGCTGCGTGCCACTTTGATTGCAAAAGAGAGAAGAAATGAAAATCGCAATCCTCCCCGGTGACGGCATCGGCACCGAGATCGTCGCGGAGGCCGTCAAGGTCCTGAACGTGCTCGACCTGAAGTTCGAGATGGAGACCGCCGACGTCGGCGGCGTCGCCTACGACAAGCACGGGCATCCGCTGCCCGAGGCGACGCTCAAGCTCGCCAAGGAAGCCGACGCCGTGCTGTTCGGCGCCGTCGGCGACTGGAAGTACGACAAGCTCGAACGCCAGTTCCGCCCCGAGCAGGCCATCCTCGGCCTGCGCAAGAACCTCGGCCTGTTCGCCAACTTCCGCCCCGCCATCTGCTACGAACAGCTGACCCACGCCTCGAGCCTGAAGCCAGAGCTGGTTTCCGGCCTCGACATCCTCATCATCCGCGAGCTCACCGGCGACATCTACTTCGGCCAGCCGCGCGGCCGCCGCACGGCACCCGATGGCAACTTCCCCGGCGCCGAGGAAGCCTTCGACACCATGCGCTACACGCGCCCGGAGATCGAGCGCATCGCCCACGTCGCCTTCCAGGCGGCGCGCAAGCGTGGCAAGAAAGTGACGAGCGTCGACAAGGCCAACGTGCTGGAGACCTTCCAGTTCTGGAAGGACGTGGTCACCGAGGTGGGCCAGCAATACCCGAACGTGAAGCTGGACCACATGTACGTGGACAACGCCGCCATGCAGCTGGTCAAGCAGCCCAAGAGCTTCGACGTGATGGTCACCGGCAACATGTTCGGCGACATCCTGTCGGACGCGGCGGCCATGCTGACCGGCTCCATCGGGATGCTCCCCTCGGCCAGCCTGAACGCCAGCAACCAGGGCCTGTACGAGCCGTCCCACGGCAGCGCCCCCGACATCGCCGGCAAGGGGATTGCCAATCCTTTGGCTCTCCCTCAACCAGCCCCAAGCCGCCGACCGCATCGAGTCCGCGGTGAAGGACGTGCTGTCCCAGGGCCTGCGGACGGCGGACATCTTCTCCGAAGGCACACGGAAAGTCGGCACCCGCGAAATGGGCGACGCGGTCGTGGCTGCCATTACCAAGAAGACCACCAAGGGCTAGCAAGCTCCGGTTCGTCGCGCCCTCCCCGGCTACAGACGAGCCGGGGGAACACAGGATCCAACTGAAAGGCGCGACGATGAAACTCTCGAACGGACAACAACCGCTGGTCGGCCTCGTCGGCTGGCGCGGCATGGTCGGCTCGGTCCTCATGGACCGCATGCAGGCCGAAGGCGACTTCGGCCTGGTCGAGCCGGTCTTCTTCTCCACTTCCAACGCCGGCGGCAAGGCGCCCGCCCAGGCGAAGAACGAGAAGACGCTGAAGGATGCGTTCGACATCGACGCCCTGAAGAAGTGCGACATCGTCATCACCGCGCAAGGCGGTGACTACACCACCGAGGTGTTCCCCAAGCTGCGCGCGGCAGGCTGGACGGGCCACTGGATCGACGCGGCCTCCACGCTGCGCATGAAGGACGACGCGGTCATCATCCTCGACCCCGTCAACCTGCCGGTCATCAAGGCGGCCCTGGGCAAGGGCGGCCGCAACTGGATCGGCGGCAACTGCACCGTCAGCTGCATGCTGATGGGCGTGGGCGTGCTGTACAAGGCGGGCCTGGTCGAGTGGATGACCAGCATGACCTACCAGGCGGCCTCCGGCGGCGGCGCCCAGCACATGCGCGAACTCCTCACGCAGTTCGGCGCGCTCAACTCGGAAGTGCGCAACCTGCTGGACGACCCGAAGTCGGCCATCCTGGAAATCGACCGCAAGGTCCTGGCCCGCCAGCAGTCCATGACGGGCGAAGAGACCGCCAATTTCGGCGTTCCTTTGGGGGGCTCGTTGATCCCCTGGATCGACAAGGACCTCGGGGGCGGCGTGTCGCGCGAGGAATGGAAGGCCGGCGCCGAGACCAACAAGATCCTGGGCCAGGGCGCGGGCTTCGGTACGGCCGCCGTGCCGGTGGACGGCTTCTGCGTGCGGGTGGGCGCCATGCGCTGCCACAGCCAGGCCCTGACCTTCAAGTTGAAGAAGGACGTGCCGCTCGCGGACATCGAGGCGCTGATCGCCGCCGACAACCCCTGGGCCAAGGTGGTGCCGAACACCCGCGAGGCCACGCTGCAGGGCCTGACGCCGGTTGCCGTGACCGGAACCATGGACATCCCGGTCGGCCGCATCCGCAAGCTGGCGATGGGCCCCGAGTACGTGGGCGCCTTCACCATCGGCGACCAGTTGCTGTGGGGCGCCGCGGAGCCGCTGCGCCGCATGCTGCGCATCCTGCTCGAAGCTTAGGAGCCCACGGGTCAAGCCGGCCAGGCTTGACCCGCGTGCGCGCCTCGCCTGCGCCCCTTTCTCGACCCAACGCAGGCCCTTCTCTCTGCCGCGCAGGCTCC
>JAJTCN010000162.1 GCA_021323335.1 Ramlibacter sp. | reverse complement strand
TCCTTCTCGAACTTCTCCTGGAAGCGCTTGCGCATCTCCATCACCGGCGCCATGTTGACCTCGTTGAAGGTGGTCAGGATGGCGTTGGTGGACTGCGACTGCAGCAGGCGCTCGGCGATGCGGGCGCGCAGGCGCGACATCGGCACGCGCTGCTCCGGGCGGTCGCCCAGGTCCTGCTGCGCCGTCGGCGAGGCGACTTGCTGCAGCGCGGGCTTCGGGGCCGCCGCGGTGGGCACGGGCGCGGCCACCGCCGGCTTGGCGCCGCCGGCCAGCGCGCCGATCACGTCGCCCTTGGTCACGCGGCCGTCGCGGCCGGTGCCGGCCACCGAGCCGGCGGCCAGGCTGTTGTCGGCCATCATCTTCTGGGCGGCGGGCATCACCACATCGGACTTGGAACCGCCGGCGGGCGCCGGGGCCGGAGCCGACGTCGTGGCAGCCGGTGCGGCTTGCGCCGGCTTGGCGGCGGCGGGCGCCGCGGCGCCGGCCTTGCCTTCGGTGTCGATGCGGGCGATGACCTGTTCGGCGACCACGGTGCCGCCGTCGGCCACGACGATCTCGGCCAGCACGCCCGCGCTGGGCGCCGGCACCTCGAGCACCACCTTGTCGGTTTCGATCTCGATCAGGATCTCGTCCTGCGCGACCGCGTCACCGGCCTTCTTCTTCCACTGCAGCATGGTCGCTTCGGCGACCGATTCGGACAGCTGCGGGACCTTGACTTCAACGATAGCCATTTCGAATTCTTTCTTGATTTTTCCGGATCAGCGCCGCTGTGAATCGTCATTCCCGCGCAGGCGGGAACCCAGGGCGCCCTGGGCCCCCGCCTGCGCGGGGGTGACGGACAGGTTCACTTGGAAAGGATGAAGCCCTTCAGCTTCGAGAACGCCGCATCCACCAGCGCCTTCTGCTGTTCGGCGTGCAGGTGCGAGTAGCCCACGGCGGGGGAAGCGGAGGCGGCGCGTCCCGCATAACCCAGCTTCTGGCCCTCGACCATGTTCTCGTGGATGTTGTGCTGGATGAAGAACCACGCGCCCTGGTTCTGCGGCTCGTCCTGGCACCACACGATGTCGGCGGCGTTCGGGTACTTCTTCAGCTCCGCGGCGAAGGCCTTGTGGGGGAAGGGATAGAGCTGCTCGACGCGAAGGATCGCCACGTCGTCGCTGCCCTTCTCCTCGCGCTTCTTGGCCAGGTCGTAGTAGACCTTGCCCGAGCACACGACCACGCGCTTGACCTTGTCGGCCTTCAGTTCCTTCTGGTCCGGGATGACCGTCTGGAAGACGCCCTTGGTGAATTCGGACAGCGGCGAGGTCGCGTCCTTGTTCCGCAGCAGCGACTTGGGCGTCATGATGATCAGCGGCTTGCGCAGGCTGCGGATCATCTGGCGGCGCAGCAGATGGAAAATCTGGCTGGCCGTGGTCGGCTGGCAGACCTGGATGTTGGTGTCGGCCGACAGCTGCATGAAGCGCTCCAGGCGCGCCGAGCTGTGCTCCGGCCCCTGCCCTTCGTAGCCGTGCGGCAGCATCAGGGTGATGCCGTTGACGCGGCCCCACTTCACCTCGCCCGAAGCGATGAACTGGTCGATGACCACCTGGGCGCCGTTGGCGAAGTCGCCGAACTGCGCTTCCCAGATCACCAGCGTGTTCGGGTCGTTGGACGCGTAGCCGTACTCGAAGCCCAGCACCGCCTCTTCCGACAGGATGGAGTCGATGCAGACGAAGGGCGCCTGGTTCTCGGCCACGTGCTCGAGCGGCACGTAGGTGCCGACGTCCCAGCGCTCGCGGTTCTGGTCGTGCAGCACGGCATGGCGGTGCACGAAGGTGCCGCGGCCGACGTCTTCACCCGACAGTCGCACCGGATAGCCGGAGGCCACCAGCGAGGCATAGGCCATGTGCTCGCCCATGCCCCAGTCGACGTTGACGTCGCCCCGGCCCATGGCGGCGCGGTCTTCCAGCACCTTCTTCACCAGCGGATGCACGGTGAAGTTGTCGGGCACCGTGGTGATGCGCTCGGCCAGGCGCTTCCACTCGGCCAGCGGGATGGCGGTGTCGGCGGCGTCCGTCCACTTCTTGCCCAGGAAGGGCGCCCAGTCGACGGCGTACTTGCTCTTGAAGTTGGACAGCACCGGGTCCACCGTGTGCTTGCCCTGGTCCATGGCGGCGCGGTAGGCCTTGACCATGTCGTCGCCCAGCGTGTCGCCCATGCCCTGCGCCGACAGCTTGTCGGCGTAGAGGCGGCGCGTGCCGGGGTGGGCGGCGATCTTCTTGTACATCAGCGGCTGGGTGAGCGAAGGCGTGTCCTGCTCGTTGTGGCCCAGCTTGCGGAAGCAGACGATGTCGATCACGACATCCTTGTTGAACTCCATCCGGTACTCGAGCGCCAGCTGCGTCGCCAGCACCACCGCTTCCGGGTCGTCGCCGTTCACGTGCAGAACCGGCGCCTCGATCATCTTGACGATGTCCGTGCAGTACAGCGTGGAGCGGGCGTCGCGCGGGTCGGAGGTGGTGAAGCCGATCTGGTTGTTGATGACG
>JAJTCN010000110.1 GCA_021323335.1 Ramlibacter sp. | reverse complement strand
GGAAACCGGGACAGGCCGGCGTGGTGCGGGTGGTCCACCGCCAGCGAATGGTCCCCGACCCGGATGCGGTAGCGGGTGCATTCACCGAGGAATTCGCTGGCCTCGATCGCCCCCGGCATCCAGATGTAGCGCGCATCGCCGGCCGATTCGGCCGCTTCCACCCTGAGGGAACGGGGCCGGAAGCTCACCAGCAGCTCACCCTGGGTGGGTGCGTCCACGTTGCCGGGAAAATCCAGCGCTCCCACCCCGGGGATCTCCAGGGAGAGCGTCTCGCCGCTGCGGGACCGCACCCGGGCCGGCAGCAGGTTCATGGTGCCGACGAACCCCGCCACGAAGGCATTGGCCGGGTAGTCGTACAGCGCGGCCGGCGCGCCCACTTGCTGCACCACTCCCTTGTCGAGCACCGCCATGCGGTCCGCGGTGGTCATGGCTTCTTCCTGGTCGTGGGTGACGAAGATCGTCGTCAGGCCCAGCCGGCGCTGCATGGCCAGCAGCTCCTGGCGCATCTGCACGCGCAGCGTCTTGTCCAGGTTGGACAGCGGCTCGTCGAGCAGCAGCACCTGCGGCTCGATGACGATGGTGCGGGCCAGCGCCACGCGTTGCTGCTGCCCGCCCGAAAGCTGGCTGGGACGGCGCTGGGCGTACGCCGACAAGCCCACCAGTTCCAGCGCCGCGCCGACCCGCGCGCGCAGCTCGGTCTTCGGCACGCGCCGCTCCACCAGGCCGAAGGCCACGTTGTCCCACACCGTCATGTGGGGCCACAGCGCGTAGCTCTGGAACACCATGCCGACGTTGCGCTCCCAGGGCGCCTTGCCGGTGACGTCGGCGCCGTCGATCAGCACCTCGCCGTGCTGGTGCTGGTTGAAGCCGGCGATCAGCCGCAGCAGCGTGGACTTGCCCGAGCCCGACGGCCCCAGCAGCGCGAAGAATTCACCCGGCGCGACATCGAGGTTGACGTCCTTGAGCACCTCGGTGCTGCCGAAGGACAGGCGCACATGGCGGCATTGGACAGGGACTTTTTGCATGGGGGTCAGGTTTCGGATCGGTTGCGTGCCGGCGCGGCGCCGGCCAGGCCCACCGGCGCCAGGGCCGCCAGCGGCGGCAGGGCGTCGTCCACGGGCTTGGCGGCGAACCGGTTGCCGGTGCGCTCCACCACCACGTGGGAGAGGTAGGTTCCCAACGCCACGACGGCGATGGCCAGGACGCCGAGCGCGGCGCCCGGCCCGCGGCCGGCCACGCTCTGCATGTAGAGGTAGATGCCGTAGCTCATGGGGGCTTGCGATTCGGCCGACGTCAGCAGGATGGTCGCCGACAATTCCACCGCCGCGGTGATGAAACTGGTGACGAAGCCCGCGAGGATGCCGCCGGCCATCAGCGGCACCACCACGCGGCGGATCGTCCGCATCTTGGTCGCGCCCAGGCTCTCCGCCGCCTCCTCCAGGGACACGTGCATCTGCTGCAGCGCGGCCACGCACGAACGCAGGGCGTAGGGCAGCCGCCGCACCGCGTAGGCCAGCATGATCATGACCCAGGTGCCCGTGAGCATCACGTCGGTGAAGGGCACCGTCACGCCCTTGTACAGCCGCAGGTAGCCGATGGCCAGAACGATGCCCGGGACCGCCAGCGAAGCCGTGGCGATCCAGTCCAGCCACTGCCGCGCGGGCAAGGTGGTGCGCAGCATCAGGTAGGCGATCGTCACGCCCAGGATCACGTCCAGGCCCGCGGCCAGGCCGCAGTACAGCAAGGTGTTGCGGATCATGCCGCTGGAGTCCTGGAACACCGTGGCGTAGTGGGCCAGCGTGTAGGCATCGGGCAGCGGCGAGAAGCTCCAGACCTTGGCGAAGGACAGCAGCAGCACCCCGAGGTGCGGCGACAGCACGATCAGCAGCACGACACCGATCCATCCGTAGGCCGCCACCGCGCCCAGGGGACGCAGCCGCCGCCGGTGCATGCCGGCGCCGCCTTTCTGCAAGGTGGAATAGTCCCTGTTCCTGAGCACGCGCGCCGACATCGCCATCGCCACGATGGAGAACACGATCATGATCACGCTGATCACGTAACCCATCGGGTCTTCCAGGCCCACCTGCGTGATGCGCAGGTACGCCTGCGGCGCCAGCATGTTCGTCTGCCCCAGCACCAGCGGCGTGCCGAGGTCGTCGAACACCTTGACGAACACCAGCGAAGCGCCGGCAACGAAGCCCGGCAGCGCCAGCGGAAAGATCACCCGCCAGAACAGCCTCCAGCCGCGGCAGCCCAGGTTCATCGCGGCCTCCTCCATGGCGCCGTCGATGTTGCGCAGCGCCACGGTGAGGTTCATCAGGATGAAGGGAAAATAGTGGATCGCCTCCACGAACACCACGCCATTGAGGCCGTCCATGATCGGCAGCGTGATGCCGAAGTGCTCGTTGAGCAGCAGGTTCAGCGAGCCCGAGCGGCCGAAGACCAGCTGCATGGCCACGGCGCCGACGAAGGGCGGCATGATCAGCGGCAGCACGCCCAGGGTCTGGATCAGCAGCGCGCCGCGGAATTCGAAGCGCACGGTGAAATAGGCCAGGGGAACGGCGATCAGCGCGGCGAACAGGGTGGACAGCAGCGCCACGTAGAGGCTGTTGAAGAACGACTCCCGCATCAGCCCCTGGGAGAAGAAGGCGCTGAAGTGCCCGAGGGTGAAGGTGCCGTCCGACTCCACGAAGGCGGTGTAGAAGACCCGCCCCACCGGCAGCACCAGGAACAGCAACAGGAAGGCGAGCACCAGCGCCGCAGCCAGCCAGACGCCGGGGCGCGGGCCGTGCCAGGCACGGCGTGCCCCACCCGCCACGGACGTGGCCGGAATGGAAGTGGATGTCATGGTTGGCCGGCGGGTCGACCCGGCATCAGCGGGCTGCCGCCAGGGCCTGTTCGGCCAGCGTGCGGGCGCGTTCGTAGTTGGCGCGCGCCTCGGTGTTCCAGTGGTCCTCCAGCGCCGTCACGCGCTTGTTGACCGCCGCGTCCTTCTTGCTGGCGGCGAACACGGCCAGGAACTCCTTGTCGGCGGCCTTGGTGGCGTCGACCACCGGCGAGAACGCCGCCGCGCGGGCGTCCTTGAGCAGCGCCGCCGCCTTGGGATTGGGCTTGCGTGCCAGCGCGGCCTCGGCGGCGTGGATCGCCTTGGTGGCCGCCTGCAGTTCCTTGATGCGGAACGTGATGGTCTGGTCGAACACGGCCGACACCACGTTGTAGCGGGCCTCGGACAAGTCCGAGTCGAACTGCACCTTGGCGCGCTTGGCGATCTCGAACGGGTTGGGATAGCCCGCCGGCGTCTTGCCCCCCATCGCCGCCGGCGGCAGGATCGGCAGGCGCGAGATGGCCGGCGAGTAGAGCAGCTGCTGGCCTTCCAGCGACACCGTGTAGCTGATGAACTTGCGCGCTTCCTCCGCGTTCTTGCCGCCGGCCACCAGCGCGATGTTGGCGGGCACCACCGCCGTCACGTCCGGATAGGCGAATTCCACCGGGAAACCGGAGTACTTGCCGGCCAGGCCGAAGAAGTCGATCACCAGCCCGACGCCGAACTGGCCGTTGTTCACGCCGTCGGGCACGCCGAAGCTGCGCTCGGTGATGGCCGCGCAGTTGCCCGCGATCTGCAGCATCTGGCTCCAGCCCTTGTCCCAGCCCTCGCCCTGCAGCAGCGTCTCCACCGTCAGGTGGGTGGTGCCCGAGCGGGAGGGCGAGCTCATGGCCACGTGCCCGAAGTAGACCGGCTTGACCAGGTCGGCCCACTGCTTGGGCGCCGGCACCTTGTTGGCCGCCATGTAGCGGGTGTTCCACATCAGGCCGTAGCCGGCCAGCGCCTGCCCGAGGTAGCGGCCCTTGGGGTCGTTGATCGGGTACGCGCCCACCTTGGCCGGCGCGTCCTTGTTGGCCAAGCCCGCCACGTTGTCGAGCAACTGCAAGCCCGCGAGCACCTCGAAGGCGTCCGGCGCCGAGGCCCAGAACACGTCGGGCCGCTGGCCGGGCGCCAGTTCGCGCACATAGGCGATGCCCTGCACGGTGTTCTTGTTCAGGATCTCCAGCTTGATGCCGGGGTTCGCCTTCTCGAAAGCCGTCCGGTAGGCCTGCGTCAGTTCCTTCGGGAAGGAGGTGATCACGGTCACGGTTCCGGCCAGGGCACTGGTCATGGCGCCGGCGGACAGCGCCAGCACCGCGGCGGCGGACGTGATCTTCTTTTGGATGCGCATTCTTGTCTCCAGGGTTGGCTGGCTCCGATCAAATCGCATCATGCAGCTCATCAGGGTGGGGGAAAACCCGGGCGCCGCCACGGATGTCCGCGGCACCACGCGCTTTCGGGGACTTGCCGGCTCGTCGCGCCAGCGTCCGGCTTGCGCCAGATCAAGTTGCGTCGGCATCAACTTCCTACATTGAAATGCGCCCGCCACGGCGCTTCCCCGACCAGGAGAGACCATGAAATCCGACATTCAGATCAAGTCCGACGTGAACGCCGAGTTCCTCTGGGATCCGGAAGTGAACGCCGCCAGCGTGGGTGTGGCCGTCAAGGACGGCATCGTCACCCTGAGCGGAACCACCGATACCTATGCGCAGAAGCACGCCGTGGAGCGGGCCGCGCGCCGCGTGTCCGGCGTGCGCGGCATCGCGGTGGACCTGGAGGTGCGCCTCACGCCCGGCCACGCACGGACGGACGC
Source organism: Ramlibacter sp. (assembly GCA_021323335.1). Lineage (GTDB taxonomy): Bacteria > Pseudomonadota > Gammaproteobacteria > Burkholderiales > Burkholderiaceae_C > Ramlibacter. The sequence continues at coordinate 4,667 of JAJTCN010000110.1, read as the reverse complement.
TGAAATCGCCCAGGCCGCGGTCCATGCGCTGCGCTGGCACTCGCTCGTGCCCGAGGACAAGGTGAAGGTGGAGGTGGAGAACGGCTGGGTCACGCTCAGCGGCGAAGTGGACTGGGCCTACCAGTCCGCGAGCGCCGAGCAGGCGGTCCGTTCGCTGATCGGCGTCAAGGGTGTCGGCAACCAGATCCACCTGAAGCAGCGTGCCGATCCCTCCGAGATCCGCGCCGGGGTGAGCGCCGCCTTCGCCCGCCACGCACGGCGGCAGGCCAGTCACGTGACGGTCGACGTGGACGGCGGCGTCGTCACCCTGGGGGGCACCGTCGACTCGCTCGCGGAGCACGACGCAGCCATCGGAACCGCTTATGCCGCCAGGGGCGTGTCACGGGTGATCGATCACATCGAAGTGCAAGCCTGAACCGCCATGAAGATCATCGCCATCCTTGCCTTGCTGATGCTGGCGGCCGCGCCGTCGGCGGCTTCGGCGCAGGACAACCATCCCGCGCCCACCAGGACGCAGTCGGCGGCCGCCAGTCGCGCCGCCCAGCAGGCGGCCGAGTCCGCGCGCTCGGCCCAGGAGGCCATCGCGTCCGCCGCGCACCGCGCGGAGCGGGCCGCGGACGACGCCTCGGCCAGCGTCACGCAGGCCATCAGCCGCGCCGTCGCCAGGGCGGCGGAAGCGGCGCGGCGGGCCCAGCAGCGATTGCGCGAATCGGCGCAAGCGGCTGCCGGCGATGGCCGCGAGCTGGCGCGGAAGGCGGAAGAAGCCTCCGGCAGGGCGGCCGCGGCGACGGAGCGCGCGGTGAAGGAGGCGGAGTCCGCCGCCCGCCAGCGCGCGGAGGCAGGCAAGGAAGAAGCCCGCAAGGCGGCGCAGGCGGCGCGCGCGGCGCTGAGGGAAGCGCAGGACGCCGCGCGAGAAGCAGCCGCGGCTGCCCGGCAGGCTGCCGACAAGGCTGCCGATGCCGCGCGCAATGCCGGTCGAAGCTAGGACCCAGGACAGGGATAGTCCCGCGACGCCCCTTCGGGCAGACCTTACAGGAATGCCTCCGGCGCGAAGGCCCCCAGCAGCGTCGCGAGCCAGCGACGCCAGGGGCTGGCCAACGGATCGCGCAGGTAGCGCACCGGCAACCCGTTCTCGAGTGAATCCCAATGCAGCGAGCCCGCGGCATTGCCAGGTTCCGCGAGTCCCACCCGGAAGACCTGGTCCGGCCTGACGGCGTCATCGAAGAGGGCTGTCAGCTGCCTGCCGAGTTCCCTGCCCTCGATCCGCAAGGCCACTTCGGTGTTCAGCAGGCGTGAGCGCGGATCGAGGTTCATCGAACCGAGGAACACCGTCTCGCCGTCGACGACCATCGCCTTGGTGTGCAGGCTCGCGCCGGACGACAGGCCCAGGCGCGCCATCGCGTCGCGGGGTCCGCGCGGCCGCAGTTCATGCAGGGTGATCCCGCACGCCAGCAATTGCGAGCGGTAGCGGGCGTAGGCGGAATGCACCACCGGCACGTCGGTCGAGGCGAGGGAGTTGGTGAGGACCCTCATCCGCACGCCGCGCCGGGCCACGCCGCAGAGCACCTCCACGCCGGGCGAGGTGGGAACCAGGTAGGGAGACACCAGGATGACCTCCTTCTGCGCGCCTTCGATCGACCGCCGCAGCTGCGGGAAGATCGCGCTCGCCGGCCTCACCGCAGGGGTGCGGGCGTCGTCGGGCAGGTCGTCGAGGACCTGCGCGGGTGCGACCACGACCGGGACCTCGCCCGTGCGCACGAGCCCGCCGAACGCCGTCCTGCGCAGTGCGCGCACGTACTCGCTGTCGCGAAAGCGGTCGGCCCGGGCCGCCATGTCGGCCCGCGCCGTCTCGCGCGTGGCTGCGTCCAGGGGACGTCCGATCGACGCGATCGGCACCGCCGCCTCGCTGTTCCAGTAACGGTCGAAGCTGCGCCCCATGTCGCCGACCACGGGGCCGGCGGCCAGCACGTCGAGGTCCGCGAAGTCGCGGTCCGGTGAGACGTTGAAGTAGGCGTCGCCCAGGTTGCGTCCGCCCATCACCGCGACCGCGCCGTCGGCGATCCACAGCTTGTTGTGCATGCGGCGGTTCAGCCGGCCGTCGGCCATCCATTCCAGCAGCTGCGGCAGGCCCGGTCCGCCGCGCTGGGAAAAGGGATTGAACAGCCTCACTTCGATGTTCGATTCCCCGGCGAGGCTGGCAAGGTGGGATTCGTGCCGGCCGACGTTCAGGTCGTCGACCAGCAGGCGCACGCGAACGCCCCGCCGCGCCGCGCGCACGGCGGCCTCCAGCAGCACGGTGGAACTCGCATCGTGGGTGACGATGTAATACTGGAGATCGAGCGTCCGCTGTGCTGCCTCGGCCAGCGACGCCCGGGCGGCAAACGCATCGGGTCCCGACACCAGGAGGTGGAAGGCGGACGCGCCCGTGGCGTCCAGCAGCCGCGCGTAAGCTTGACCCAGCGGGGTCGACCCGGGCTGGTCGAAGGCATGGGATGGCACCTGGGGGGCGTCGATCCGGATGGGTGCGCAACCCGCAAGGAGCACCGCGGCGATGACAGCCGCCAGGCGCCGTACACGCACCGCGATCATGGGAAAACCTCCGTGCGGGTTGTCGAAAGGCTGAAGGTAGCGGCCTGCCGGGAGCCTCCGCTTGACGCCCGTCAAGTCCGCGCCAGCAGGCCGAACCGGCGGGCCTATCATGGCGGGGGAGATGGTTGATTTCAATTGAGGGACGGTGAGGCAGTGCAAACTCAGCCCGGGTTGACGGGACCCGAAAAACATACCCCCATGATGGCCCAGTACCGGGCGATCAAGCAGGAGTACCCGAAGACCCTGGTCTTCTACCGCATGGGCGACTTCTACGAGCTGTTCTACGAGGACGCCGAGAAGGCCGCGCGGCTGCTCGATATCACCCTCACCCGCCGCGGCATGTCGGCCGGCGAGCCGGTGGTGATGGCCGGCGTGCCCTTCCACTCGATGGAGGGCTACCTGGCGCGCCTCATTCGCTGCGGCGAGTCGGTGGCCATCTGCGAACAGGTCGGCGAGGTCGGCGCATCCAAGGGTCCGGTGGAACGCAAGGTGATGCGCGTGGTCACGCCCGGCACCCTGACCGACACCGAACTGCTCGGCGAGAAAACCGAAGCGGTGCTGCTGGCGCTGCACCAGGGCGCGAAGAACCGCACCGGCCTGGCCTGGCTGAGCGTCACGCAGGGCGCGCTGCAGCTGGCCGAATGCGACGGCGACGCCGTGGGTGACTGGATCGCCCGCATCGGCCCCAGCGAAGTGCTGCATGCCAGCGACATCACGCCGGCCTATGCGCAGCGGCTGCAGGCCGCGCGGGGCGGCGTCCCCCTGACCGAACGGCCCGGCTTCCAGTTCGATAGCGGCCTCGGCCAACGCAAGCTGCTGGAGCAGTTGCAGGCCGCCAGCCTGTCCGCCTGGGGCGCCGACGACCTCGCCCAGGCGCACGCCGCCGCCGCGGCGCTGCTGGCGTACGCCGAGCACACGCAGGGCCGGGCGCTGTCGCACGTGCGCCAGCTGCTGGTGGTGCGCGATGGCGAACGCATCGAGCTGCCGCCGGCCACGCGCCGCAACCTGGAGCTGGTGCAGACGCTGCGCGGCGAGGACAGCCCCACCGTGTTCTCCCTGCTCGATACCTGCATGACCGGCATGGGCAGCCGCATGCTCAAGGCCTGGCTGCTGGAGCCGCTGCGCGATCGCGGTGTCGCCACGCAGCGGCTGGACGCGATCGCCGGCCTGCGCGAGGGCCTGTGGAAGCAGCTGCGCGCGGAGCTCAAGGGCGTGAGCGACGTGGAGCGCATCACCGCCCGCATCGCGTTGCGCCAGGTGCGTCCGCGCGAGCTGGTCGGCCTGCGCTGGGCGCTGGCGAAGTCGCAGCAGCTGGCGGGCCTGTTGCAGGGGCTGCCCGGGCTGATGGCGAACGCGGCGCACGACCTGCAGCCCCCGGCGGGCTGCGCGGAACGCCTGGCCACCACCTTGCGCGAGGACCCCGCGGCGCTGGTGCGCGACGGCGGCGTCATCGCCACCGGGCACGACGCCGACCTCGACGAGCTGCGCGCCATCCAGGACAACTGCGATGGCTTCCTGCTGGACCTGGAGACGCGCGAGCGCGCCCGCAGCGGCATCGCCAACCTGCGGGTGCAGTTCAACAAGGTGCACGGCTTCTACATCGAGGTCACGCAGGGCCAGCTGGACAAGGTGCCGGACGACTACCGCCGCCGCCAGACGCTGAAGAACGCCGAGCGCTTCATCACGCCGGAGCTCAAGGCCTTCGAGGACAAGGCGCTGTCGGCGCAGGAGCGCGCGCTGGCGCGCGAGAAGTGGCTGTACGAGCAGCTGCTGGATGCGCTGCAGGAGCATGTGCCCGCCCTCACGCGCCTGGCGCGGGCGCTGGCTGCGCTGGACGCGCTGTGCGCGCTGGCGGAACGCTCGCTGACGCTGGGCTGGTGCCGGCCGCAGTTCATGCGCGAGCCCGGCATCGAGATCACCCAGGGCCGCCATCCCGTGGTGGAGGCGCGGCTGGCCGAGACCACGGGCGGCGCCTTCATCCCCAACGACACCCGGCTGGGCCCGAAGCAGCGCATGCAGGTCATCACCGGCCCCAACATGGGCGGCAAGTCCACCTACATGCGGCAGGTGGCGCTGAT
>JAJTCN010000109.1 GCA_021323335.1 Ramlibacter sp. | reverse complement strand
CCAGACCGAACCGGTGTGGGACGGCAAGCAGTTCCAGCCGAGGCTGATGCTGCCGCTGTCGCTGTCGTGGGATCACCGGGTGATCGACGGCGCGTCGGCGGCCCGCTTCAATGCCTACCTGGGACAGATCCTGGCGGACTTCCGCCGCGTCCTTCTCTAAGAACAAAAAGTCGATGACAACTGTAGTGGTGGTGAAGAAAGCCGGGCAGATCGCGATCGCGGCCGATACGCTGGTCACCTTCGGCGACACCCGCCTGGCGCACCGTTTCGAGAACAACACCAAGATCTTCAAGGTCGAGACCGACGAGGGCACCAGCTACATCGGCATGGCGGGCACGGTGGCGCACTTCCCCGTGCTGCGCAAGGCGATGGGTTCGATGCCGCGCGAGATCCTGAAGCTGGGCAGCAAGGACGACGTCTTCGACACCTTCACCAAGCTGCACCCGTACCTGAAGGACAACTTCTTCCTGCAGACGAAGGAGGAGGACAGCGACCCCTACGAGTCCAGCCAGTTCAGCGTGGTGATCGCCAATCCGAGCGGCATCTACGGCCTGTACAGCTACCGCGAGGTGTTCGAGTTCAAGGAATTCTGGGGCATCGGGTCCGGCCGCAGCTTTGCGCTGGGTGCGATGCATGCTGCCTACGCCAAGGCGAAGACCGCGAAGGAAGTGGCGGAAGCGGGGATCGCCGCGGGTTGCGAGTTCGACCGCAACTCGGCGCTGCCCTGCGACCTCTTCACGGTCAAAGCGAAAGAACAAAAATGACCGCCGTGACGGAAGTGAAGGTCCCCGACATCGGGGACTTCGAGAGCGTGGCCGTGATCGAGGTGCTGGTGAAGCCCGGCGACACGGTCAAGCTGGAGCAATCCCTCGTCACCGTGGAGAGCGACAAGGCCTCCATGGAGATCCCTTCCACGCACGCGGGGGTGGTGAAGGAGCTGAAGGTCAAGGTCGGGGACAAGGTGGCCGAGGGGTCGGTCCTTCTCACCATCGAAGGCAGTGCTGTTTCTTCCCCTCCCCCTCCGGGGGAGGGTAGGGTGGGGGCCGCCGCGAAAGCGGCTTCGCCGCCGCCCCCCGCGCCCCCACCCCAACCCTCCCCCAGCGGGGGAGGGAGCCAGCAACCCATTCCCGCCGGTTCGTATAGCGGCGGCGTCGACCTCGAATGCGACATGCTCGTCCTCGGCGCCGGCCCCGGCGGCTACTCCGCCGCCTTCCGCGCCGCCGACATCGGCATGAAGACGGTGATCGTCGAGCGCTACGCCACGCTCGGCGGCGTCTGCCTCAACGTCGGCTGCATCCCGTCCAAGGCGCTGCTGCACGTCGCCGCGGTGATCGACGAGGCCAGCCACATGGACAAGCTGGGCATCAGCTTCGGCAAGCCGACGATCGACCGCGGCATGCTCAAGGCGCACAAGGACAAGGTGGTCGGCAAGCTCACCGGCGGCCTGGCCGCCATGGCGAAGATGCGCAAGGTCACGGTGGTGCGCGGCAACGGCACCTTCCTCGACGCGCACCACCTCGAAGTGCAGGAAACGTCGGGCACGGGGTCCGAGGCCACCGGCAAGAAGCAGGTGATCCGTTTCCGCAACGCCATCATCGCCGCCGGTTCGCAGGCCGTGCGCCTGCCCTTCATGCCCCAGGACCCGCGCGTGGTGGACTCCACCGGCGCGCTCGAACTGGCGACCGATCCGAAGCGCATGCTGATCCTCGGCGGCGGCATCATCGGCCTGGAGATGGGCACGGTGTACTCCACGCTCGGCGCGCGCCTCGACGTGGTCGAGATGCTGGACGGCCTGATGCAGGGCGCCGACCGCGACCTGGTGCGCGTGTGGCAGAAGATGAACACGCCGCGCTTCGACAACATCATGCTGAAGACGAAGACCGTCGGCGCGGAAGCGACGAAGGACGGCATCCTGGTGCGCTTCGAAGGCGAGCAGGCCCCGAAGGAGCCGCAGCTGTACGACCTGGTGCTGCAGGCCGTCGGCCGCAGCCCCAACGGGAAGAAGATCGGCGCGGAGAAAGCCGGTGTCACGGTGTCGGACCGCGGCTTCATCCCGGTGGACATCCAGATGCGCACCAACGTGCCGCACATCTTCGCCATCGGCGACATCGTCGGCCAGCCGATGCTGGCGCACAAGGCGGTGCACGAAGGCCACGTGGCGGCCGAAGTGGCCGCGGGCGAATGGAACGGGGACGAGCAGTTGCGCCGCAGCGCGTTCAACGCCCGCGTGATCCCGAGCGTCGCCTACACCGACCCCGAGGTGGCATGGGTCGGCCTCACCGAGGACCAGGCCAAGGCCGAAGGCATCGCCATCAAGAAGGGACACTTCCCCTGGACGGCGTCCGGCCGCGCCATCGCCAACACGCGCGACGAGGGCTTCACCAAGCTGCTGTTCGACGCCAACACGCACCGCATCGTCGGCGGCGGCATCGTCGGCACGCACGCCGGCGACATGATCGGCGAAGTGGCGCTGGCCATCGAGATGGGCGCCGACGAGATCGACATCGGCAAGACCATCCACCCGCACCCCACGCTGGGCGAAAGCATCGGCATGGCCGCCGAGATCGCCCACGGCACCTGCACGGACGTCCCGCCGCCGAGGAAGTAGCCGTCGTTCCCGCGCAGGCGGGATCGAAGGCAGGGCTCAGGGCCGCACCGCCGGCGTCTCCAGCTTCATCCCCATCGCCCGCGCGGCGAGGTACAGCTCCAGCTCCGCCATCTCCACGCTGCCGGCCGCAGGGGGTTCCGCCCGCACGCCGGTCATGCAGCCCCGCAGCCGCCGCGCGAGCGATCCCGGCCCCTGCCACTCCAGCCGGTAGATCGGATAGCCGGTGGCGTGCCCCTGCGGGATCAGCGCCGAGCCCAGCCTGCCGCCGGCGCGCTCGTCGTGGCATTGCGCGCAGGACAGCTCCAGCTGGCCGATGCGGGCGCGGTACAGCGCTTCGCCGCGCGCCAGGTGCGGCGCCAGGCGCGCATCGCGCGGCGGCGCGATCGGCAGGCCGCGCGACTGCATGCCGACGAAGGACTCCAGGGCCAGCAGCTCGCCGTGTTCCGCCGGCAGCGGCGGCTCGCCCTGGTGGCGTTCGCGGCACAGGTTGATGCGGGTTCCCAGGTTCACCGGCCGGCGCAGCGGCGCGTCCCAGGCCGGATAACGCGCCGCCACGCCGCGCAGGGCGGCAGGCTCGCCGTGGCAGCTCGCGCAGGAACGCGCGGACGAAGAGGGGGCCCGCCGCCACAGCTGCTCGCCTTCCTGCACCCACAGCATCGCCGGGTTGATGCCGTCGTCGCGCTGCATGGCCTGCGTGGATGCGCCCATGTCCTCGAAGCCGGAGCGACGCTGGTCGCCGGCCGCGGGCAGCGCGCACGCGACCGCCAGCGCGAGGACGCCGGCGCGCATCACGCCACCTGCAGCACGCGCCGCTCCACCTGGGCGAAGCCGTTGTCCCCCGTCCACTCGAATTCGAGCGTCCCGCTGTCGCCCGCACGCAGGTGGAAGGACAGGTAGGGATTGGCCGCGATGGCCGGGAACAGGTCCGCGGCGAACACCACCTCGCCGTTGTAGCGGCAGCTGAAGCGCTGGATGATGTCGCGCGGCAGGACGCGGCCGTCGGAGCCGGGCCGGTAGCCGGTCTCCATCGGGTGCGCGATGGTCACGCGCACCTCCACCACCTCGCCGCGGCGGGCGTTGGCCGGGACCTGGATCAGCGTGCGCGCCATCAGGATTCCCCTTCGATGCAGGCGGCCAGCACGACGACGACCTCCACGGTGTCGGACCAGACGCTGCCGTCGTTCATGCGCGCCAGCGCGACCAGCTTCTGGCTGGTGGCCAGCCGGATCCGGGTCGCGACGTCGGCCTTGCCGGCCTGCGCGCCGAGCGTGAAGCGGCCCACGTCCTTCTGCGGATTCTTCTCGTTGAAGATGGCGATCTCCGCGACGTGGTCCCCGGCCGTCATCGGGCTGTCCACGGTCACGCGCAGCGGCACCACGTTGCCGTTGTCCACCAGCGGCGCGATCTCCAGCTTCACGCGGCCCTTGCGCACCGCCTGGCCGCCGGCGAACTGGGTGACGGCCGCCGCCATCGCCGCCGCGTCCTGCGCCGACGCCGGCCGCGCCAGCATGTGCGCGACCACGCCGGCGCTCGCCTGCAGCAGCAACCGGCGGGTGGAGGAGGCAGGGCTTCGCTTCATCGTGGGCAAGCCTAACGCAGTGTCGCCAGCCATGCGACCACGTCCTCGACCTGCTGGGCACTCAGGATGGGCTTGCCCGACCAGGCCGCGCCGATGCGCGAAGGCTGGTGGGCGCTGTGGAAGGCCGGCATGAAGCTGGCGGGGTTGATCCTGCGCGGGTCCACCACGCGCAGCCGCAGCTGCGCGGGGCTGTAGCGCGCGCCGGCGCCCGCGAGGCTCGGCGCCAGGTCGCCCTGGAAACGCTCCTCCGGGATGGGCGCGGGATGGCACAGCAGGCACAGCCCGAGCTGGCGGCTGGCGACGATGGCGCGGCCGCGCTGCGGGTCGCCCTGCGCGCCCGCGAGCGGGAGCGGGATGCCGTCGCCTTCCACGGTGTAGCTCGCCACTTCCTGCGCGCCCGCGGCCGCCGAAGCGGCCGCCAGCAGCACCGCGCAGACTGCACGCACGCGCAACAGCGGCTCCTTCAAGCGCGCCTGAGGCTCTGGTTCTTCAGCGGCAACTCGCGGATGCGCTTGCCGGTGGCCGCGAAGATCGCGTTGAGCACGGCGGGCGCCGCCACCGCGATGGTGGGCTCGCCCACGCCGCCCCAGAACCCGCCGCTGGGCATCACGATGGTCTCCACCTTCGGCATGTGCCGCATCTGCACCACCGGGTAGGTGTCGAAGTTCTGCTGCTCCATGCGGCCGTCCTTGAGGGTGCATTCGCCGAACAGCGCCGCGGACAAGCCATAGGCGAAGGAGCCCTCGACCTGCGCCTCGATCTGCTGCGGGTTCACGGCGTGGCCAGGGTCGGTGGCCGCGACGATGCGGTGGACCTTCAGTTCCCCGTCATTGCTCACGGACACCTCGGCGCAGGCGGCGACATAGCTGCCGAAGCCCATGGTCTGGGCCAGGCCTCGGTAGACCTTCTGCCCGTTCACGTCCGGCGCCGGCCGGCCCCAGCCAGCCTTCCCGGCGACCGCATCGAGCACGGCAAGGTGCTTCGGGTGGCTGGCCATCAACCTGCGGCGCAATGCCAGCGGGTCCTGGCGGGTGGCGTGCGCGATCTCGTCGATGAAGGACTCGAGGGCACCGGCGGGTTGCGCATCGCATGGTCGACCAGCAGGTTGGGGAAGCTGTAGCCGATGGAGGCTTCGGGCCCCGGGGCGTTCAGTCCCTGGAACACCACCGGGTCGAGGCCGTTGCGGATGTTCTGGGGAAACACGCCGGCCAGGATCGACTGGCCGGAGATGCGCATGTGCAGCGCCGTGACGTTGCCCTGCGCGTCCAGGCCGGCGCGCAGCTTGCACTGCGTGACCGGGTGGAAGCGGCCGTGCAGCATGTCCTCCTCGCGCGACCACAGCAGCTTGACCGGGGTGCCCGGCACCTGCTTGGCGATCTCCACTGCCTGCCGCACCCAGTCGTGCACGGCGCCGCGCCGGCCGAAGCCGCCACCCAGCATCTGCTTGTAGACCTCGCATTGCGCCGCCGGCAGCCCCGACGCTTCCGAAGCGGCGGCCAGCGCGGCCTCGCCGTTCTGCGTCGGCGTCCATACCTCGCAGCGCTGCGGCGTGTAGCGCGCGGTGGCGCTCATCGGCTCCATGGTCGCGTGGTTCTGGTGCGGGTACGAATACACCGCCTCCACCACGCGCGCCGCGGCAGCCAGCGCCGCGCGCGCGTCGCCGTTCTGGTTGCCCACCACCGCGTCGCTCGCGTCCAGGCCCCCCTTGAGCATCGCGGCCGTGGTGGCGCTCGACTCCTTCACGTTGGGGCCGAAGTCCCACTCGATCGGCAGCGCGTCGAGCGCGGTCTTGGCGCGCCACCAGGTGTCGGCCACCACGGCGACGGCGCTGTCGCCCACGCGCACGACCTTCTTCACGCCGGGCCGGTTCTGGATGGCGGCGGCGTCGACGCTCTTCACCTTGCCGCCGAACACCGGGCAGTCCTTGATCGCGGCATGGAGCATGCCGGGCAGCGTGAAGTCGGCGCCGTAGACCTGCTTGCCGGTGACCTTGTCGACGGTGTCCAGGCGCGCCAGGCGCTTGCCCGCCAGCTTCCAGTCCTTCGGGTCCTTCAGCGGGACATCGGTGGGCGGCTCCAGTTTCGCCGCCGCGGCGGCGAGCTGGCCATAGGACAGCTTGCGGCCGCTGGGCACGTGCGTCACCACGCTGTCGGCGGCGCGCACCTGCGCCACCGGCACCTTCCATTCGTTGGCCGCGGCCTGCATCAGCATCAGCCGGGCGGTCGCGCCGCCCTTGCGCACGTAGTCGTGCGACTCGCGGATGCCGCGGCTGCCGCCGGTGGAGAAGTTGCCCCAGACGCGCTTGCGCGCCAGGTTCTGGCCCGGCGTCGGGTACTCGGTGGTCACCTTGGCCCAGTTCGCTTCCAGCTCTTCGGCGACCAGTTGCGCCAGGCCGGTGAGCGTGCCCTGGCCCATTTCGGAGCGGGCGATGCGGATCACGACGGTATCGTCGGGCTGCACCAGCACCCAGGCGTTCACCTCGGGTGCCGCGCCCTGCGCGGCGGCGCCGCCGGCGAAGGGCACATGGAAGCCGACCACCAGGCCGGCGGAGGCGCCCGCCTTGAGGAAGCCGCGGCGGTCGAGGGTGGGGGCATCGCTGCTCATGTCGTGCTCCCGTCGGCGTGCTGGATGGACAGGCCGGCGCTCTTGAGCTCGCCGCGCGCCACGGCATGGATCGCCGCCCGGATGCGGTTGTAGGTGCCGCAGCGGCAGATGTTGGTCATGGCGTCGTCGATCTCGGCATCGGTCGGCCGCGGCTTGGCCTGGAGCAGGGCCACCGCCGCCATCACCTGGCCGGACTGGCAGTAGCCGCACTGCGGCACGTCCAGCGCCACCCACGCGCGCTGCACCGGGTGGGTGCCGTCGCGCGACAGGCCTTCGATGGTGACGATCCTTTCATTCGCGCCGACGGTCGACACCGGCCGCACGCAGCTGCGCGTGGGCACCCCGTCGATGTGCACCGTGCAGGAGCCGCATGCGGCGATGCCGCAGCCGTACTTGGTGCCGGTCAGCCCGAGCTGCTCGCGCAGCACCCACAGCAGGGGCGTGTCGCCCTCCGCCTCGAATTGGCGTTGCGCGCCATTGACGTTCAATGTGGCCATGCCCGCTCTCCTGTTGATGGCGCGCGGATGGTACGGCTGGCGGGGGGCGCGCGGACCCCGCGTATTCACTATGGGAATCCTGCCTAAGGCAGGGAACTTATGGCTGCGCGGCCACGGCGGCGTCTCCCGGCGCAGGCACGCGGCGCAAGTCGCCGCGCCCGTTGCCTAGCGGCAGCGCGCCGGCAGCATCCCCGGCGGCACGGTGGTGCGGTCCTGCCCCAGCGCGGTCATCTTGTCCGGCGCGGGCGCATGGCCGCACAGCCACGCCAGCGGCACCACTCGGGCATCGTCCACGCCAGCCGGCCGCAGCGTCAGCACCTTCCCCTGCAGCGTCTTGTGCGCGCGGTTGCCGAAGGCGATGTGGATGGCGCCGTTCTCGAGGGTGACCGACTGCACGCGTTCGTTGACGATCTTCTCCGGCGGCGGCAGGCCCGCGGCCGCGTTGTCGGCCGGCAAGGGTGTGGCCGCGAGCCAGGCGGCCTGGACCGGTGGCTTGCCCAGTTCACCCAGCGGCAGCGCCTCCGCAACCTGGTCGCGCACGGTCTTGTCGATGAAGCTGGGCAAGGCAACGAGCATGAGGATGGTCACCACCGACAGGGTGACCATCAATTCGATCAGGGTGAAGCCGCGCCGGCGCGGCGGCCTGCCGCGGCCCATGCGGGGAGTGCGCAAGTGCCTCAGGGCGTGCGCGGCGTGGTGGCGTCCTGCGCCGCGACGACGCGGCGCGCGCCGTCGAAGCGGCTGGCCCAGTAGCGCACGCCCATGTCCTCGACGCGCACCTGCGCGCCGGGCTTGGGGGAGTGGATGAACTTGTTGTCGCCGATGTAGATGCCGACGTGGCTGAAGGTGCGCCGCAGGGTGTTGAAGAACACCAGGTCGCCCGGCTGCAGGTCGTGCTTCTCGATCTTCTGGGTGGCAGCGGCCTGCTCGTTGGCCCGACGCGGCAGCACCAGCCCGACGGTCTGCTCGTAGATCGCCTTGACGAAGCCGCTGCAGTCGAAGCCGCCGGCCTCCACGGAGTTGCCGCCGCGGCGGTAGGGCACGCCCAGGAACCCCATGGCCGTCACCACCAGCCCGGACGCCCGGTGCGCCATGTCGCTCGCGCGTTCCGTGACACGCTCGCCCATGATCTGGCGGGCCTCCTCGAGCCGGTCGACCAGGCGCTTTTCGGCCATGAAGCGTCCGACGTCGTCCTCCGCGGAGGTCGGCGTGGCCTGTGCGCTGGTGGCAGCCAGCACGACGATGAGGCTCAGCCATCGGGTCATGAAGCGGGAGCGTAGTCTCCCGCTGAGCCAGAAGTCAAGTGAACAATGCATTCCAAGTTCTTGATTTGTATCGGGAATGCCGCATAGGCCCGCGTTGCACCCGCCTTGGGCAACAATGGTCGCCACGATGCACAGCCACTCCCGATTCATTCGCCGCCGGCTCTGGGGCCCGCTGGCATCCGTCGCGGTCATTTTCACAGGTTTGGCCGGTTCCGGGGCGCAAGCCCAGGCGCTGCGGCCGCAGGTGGTGGCCTCGGGCCTCGAGCATCCATGGGCCGTTGCCTTCCTGCCGGAGGGCCGGTTCCTGGTGACCGAGCGTCCCGGACGCATGCGCGTGGTCGATGCGAGCGGGCGCTTGTCGGAGCCGCTGGCCGGCGTGCCGCGCGTTGCTGCGGGCGGGCAGGGCGGCTTGCTGGACCTGGTGCTCGACTCGGGCTTCGCGTCCAACCGCACCTTGTACTTCTGCTATTCGGAGCCCGGTGCGGGTGGCAACAGCACTGCGATGGCCCGGGCGCGGCTGGCCGACGACCAGCGTTCGCTGCAGGACGTGAAGGTGATCTTCAGTGCAAAACCGAAAGTCGACAGCCGCATGCACTTCGGCTGCCGCATCGTGGAGGGCCGCGACGGCACGCTGTTCCTGGGGCTGGGCGAGCGCAACTCCCGCCGCGACGACGCCCAGGGGCTCGACACCCACCACGGCAAGGTCGTGCGGGTGCAGAAGGACGGCGGCGTTCCGAAGGACAACCCCTTCGTCGGCCGCGCGGGCGCGCTGCCGGAGACCTGGAGCTACGGGCACCGCAACGTGCAGGCGGCCGGCCTGGGCCCGGACGGGGCCCTCTGGGTGATCGAACATGGGCCGCAGGGCGGCGACGAGATCAACCTGGCGCAGCCGGGTCGCAACTACGGCTGGCCGGTCATCACTTATGGCGAGAACTACGGCGGCGGCAGGATGGGCGAGGGGACGCAGAAGGCCGGCATGGAGCAGCCGCTGCACTACTGGGTGCCCTCGATCGCGCCCTCCGGCATGGCATTCCTGACCAGCGACCGCTACGGGCCGGCGCTGCGTGGCAACCTGTTCGTCGGCTCGCTCAAGTTCGGCTACCTGGACCGCATCGAGCTCGGCGGCGGCAAGGTGGCGCGCGAACACAAGCTGCTGGAAGGCATCGGCCGCGTCCGCGACGTCCGCCAGGGTCCGGATGGCCTGCTGTACCTGCTGACCGACGCGAACGACGGCAAGCTGGTGCGCGTGCTGCCGTGACTAAGCTTTCACCAGTCCCTTGCGCACCGCATAGCGCGTGAGCGACGCGATGTCGTTCAGGCGCAGCCGCTCCATGATGCGGGCGCGGTGCACGTCCACGGTCTTGGGGCTCAGGCCCAGCTCGAAGGCGATTTCCTTGGCCGACTTGCCTTGGGCGATCAGCGTCAGGATCTCGACCTGGCGCTGCGTCAGTTCGTCGTCGACGGTGGGTTCGGAGGGCTGCAGCAGGCGCTGCGCCACCGCGGCGCTGAAGTAGCTGCCGGTGGCCATCACGCTGCGCAGGGCCTGTTCCAGTTCGAAGGGCGGGGCGTCCTTCATCAGGTAGCCGCAGGCGCCGTTGGCGACGGCGCGCTTGACGAAGTCCACCGTGTCGTACATCGAGAGGACGAGCACCTTCACCTGCGGGTGCCGCGCATGGATCTCGGCGATGGCGGTGATGCCGTCCATGCCGGGCATGGAGATGTCGGTCATCACCACGTCGGGTTTCACCGATTCCAGCAGGCTGAGCAGTTCCGTGCCGTTGCGGGCCTCCGCGATCACCTGCACGCCTTCCACCGTGGAGAGCAGGGCCTTGATGCCAGACCGCACGAGGTCGTGGTCGTCCGCCAGCACCACCTGGATGGGCAAGGGCGGGTTGAAGTTCTGGATCATGGGGGCCTTCATTCTAGTTGTCATAGCACGGCAAGGATGGCGACACCGCGCCCTTCCCGCGTGCGGATGTGCAGCGTGCCGCCAGCGAGTTCCGTGCGTTCGATCATGCCGTAGAGGCCGATGTTCCTCTCGCTTTGCTGGCCGTTGAGCACGGCCGCCTTGTCGAAGCCCCTGCCGTCGTCCACGATCAGCACGCTGATGCGTCCCCGCGGCAGGAAGCGCAGCCGCACGCGCACCTGCGTCGCCTGCGCATGCCGCACGGTGTTGGTCAGGGCTTCCTGCACCAGCCGCACGGCCACCGCCGCATTCTCCTCCAGCGCCTGCGGCTCCCTGCCCCGCGTGGTGAGCTCGATCTCCAGGCCGGCCGGCTCGGCGATGCGCTGCATCGCCGATTGCACCGCCGGCACCAGCCCCAGCAGGTCCAGCTGCGCCGGGCGCAGCGAGAACGACAGGGTCTTCAACTGCTGCAGCGCGCCGTTGGCCAGCTCCGCGGCGGTGGCGCCGTGCTTGCGCGCCGCTTCCGGATCCGGCGTGCGCTCGGCGGCATGGAGGTGGATCACCACCGCCGTCAGCGTCTGCCCCAGCTGGTCGTGCAGCTCGCGCGAAATCATCGAACGCTCGCGCTCCTGCGCGAGCACGAAGCGCGCCGACAACTCCTTCAGCCGTGCGTACGCACCCTGCAGTTCGGCGTCCAGCCGCTCCTTCTCGCGCTGGCGCCGCCGTTCCTCCAGCACCCGGCCGATGATCTGCGGCAGCGTGCCCAGCTTGTCCTTGGTGAGGTAGTCCTTGGCGCCGCAGCGCAGCACGTGCACGGCGGCTTCCTCTCCGATCGCGCGGGTCAGCACGATCAGCGGCAGGCTGGAGCGGCGGGTGACGAGGATCTGCAGCGCCGCATACGGCGAGAAGCGCGGCAGGTTGAAGTCGCAGAGGATGACGTCCCAGTCGCCGTCGAGCGCGGCGACGAAGCTGGCGGCGTTGTCGACCCGTTCCAGCACGTAGCGGCGGTGCGGGTCCGCGCGTTCGAGCGCGATGCCCATCAACTCCACGTCGTCGGGGTTGTCCTCCACGCAGAGCAGCCGGATGGGGGTGGAATCGTTTACGCGGCTGGGCATGGCTGTCGGTCGCAGAGTGTATCTGCGTGTTCCATCGTCGATTAAGCCAGTTCCCTAACGGGATCGGGAACCGGACACCGTCCGATGCTAACCGCCACGCAGGGAATAATGACGCCAAAGGAAATGTCCATGCTGCTGGAAGCCGAAGAATCCCAACTGGTGCTGGTCGACTACCAACACAAGCTCATGCCCTCCATCCATGAAGGCGAGCAGGTCCTCGCCAACGCGATCCGCCTGGCCCGCGTGGCGCAGATGCTGCAGGTGCCGGTGTGGGCCACGGAGGAAAACCCGTCCGGCCTCGGCGGGACCGTCGAGTCCCTGCAGCAATTCGTGGCGGGCCGCGTGCTGCCGAAAATGGCGTTCGACGGCTCGCAGGTCCTGCTGCCGCGGCTGCGGCCGGCCGCCAGGCCCGCGCAGGGCGGCAATGCGCGCAGCCTGCCCAAGCACCTGCAGAAGGCCGCGCCGCCGCCGCCGGCCACGCGCGACACCATCGTGCTGGCGGGATGCGAGGCGCACGTGTGCCTGCTGCAGACGGCGCTGGGCCTGATCGAGGAAGAGCTCGACGTCTGGGTGGTCACCGACGCCTGCAGCTCGCGCACCGAGCGCAATCGCGACGCGGCCTTCGACCGGCTCGCGGCGGCGGGCGCGGAGCTGGTCACGACCGAAATGGTGGCCTTCGAGTGGCTCCAGGATGCGGGACATCCCCGTTTCAAGGATGTCTTGAGCATCGTCAAATAGGCGCGGCGCCCGCGTCAGCCTGTGGCAAGGCGGGTGCCCACAATCGGGCACGCCGCACGAATCGCAGGAGACAGCATGGGTTACGCAGAGTTCCACCGCCGCTCGATCGAGGACCGTGACGCCTTCTGGGCCGAACAGGCCAGGCTGGTCGACTGGCGCGAGCCGCCGCGGCAGGTGTGCGACGCGAGCCGGCCGCCCTTCGTGCGTTGGTTCGCCGGCGGCACCACCAACCTGTGCCACAACGCGGTGGACCGCCACCTGGCCGCGCGCGGCGACCAGCCGGCGCTGATCTACGTCTCCAGCGAAACCGGCCAGGAGCGCGTCTACACCTTCCGCGAACTGCACCACGAGGTGCAGCGGATGGCGGCGGTGCTGCGCTCGCTGGGCGTGGGCCGGGGCGGCCGGGTCCTGATCTACATGCCGATGATCGCGGAGGCGGCGTTCGCGATGCTCGCGTGCGCGCGGCTGGGCGCCATCCACTCGGTGGTGTTCGGCGGCTTCGCCTCGGTGTCGCTGGCCTCGCGGATCGAGGACTTCACGCCCGGCGTGGTGGTCAGCGCCGACGCCGGCTCGCGCGCCGGCAAGGTCATCCCGTACAAGCCGCTGCTGGACGAGGCGATCCGGCTGTCGAAGCACAAGCCGCAGTCGGTGCTGCTGGTGGACCGCCGGCTGGCGCCCATGGACAAGGTGGCGGGCCGCGACCACGACTGGGCCGCGCTGGCCGGGCGTCACCAGCACACCGAAGTGGCGTGCGAATGGCTGGACTCCACCGACATCAGCTACACCATCTACACCAGCGGCACCACCGGCAGGCCCAAGGGCGTGCAGCGCGACGTGGGCGGCTACGCCGTGGCGCTGGCGGCCAGCATGAAGCACATCTTCCTCGGCGAGCCTGGGGAAACGTACTTCTCCACCAGCGACATCGGCTGGGTGGTGGGCCACAGCTACATCGTCTACGGCCCGCTCATCGCCGGCATGGCGACCATCATGTACGAGGGCCTGCCGATCCGCCCGGACGCCGGCATCTGGTGGAGCCTGGTCGAGAAGTACAAGGTCACGTCGATGTTCAGCGCGCCGACGGCGGTGCGCGTGCTGAAGAAACAGGACCCTGCCTTCCTGAAGAAGTACGACCTGTCCAGCCTGAAGGCGCTGTTCCTGGCCGGCGAACCGCTGGACGAGCCCACCGCGCGCTGGATCAGCGACGGCCTCGGCGTGCCCATCATCGACAACTACTGGCAGACCGAGAGCGGCTGGCCGATCCTGACCATCGCCAACGGCGTGGAGCGGCAGGAAAGCAAGTTCGGCAGCCCCGGCGTGCCCATGTACGGCTACGACGTCCGCCTGGTGCACGAAAGCACCGGCGAGGAGCTGACCGGCGCCGGCGAGAAGGGCGTGGTGGTGATCAAGGGGCCGACGCCGCCGGGCTTCATGCAGACCGTGTGGAAGGACGACGAGCGCTACGTGCAGACCTACTGGTCCAGCATCCCGGGGCAGCAGGTCTACAGCACCTTCGACTGGGGCATCCGCGACGCCGACGGCTACTTCTACATCCTCGGCCGCACCGACGACGTGATCAACGTCGCCGGCCACCGCCTGGGCACCCGCGAGATCGAGGAGAGCATCTCGGGCCACCCGAACATCGCCGAGGTGGCCGTGGTCGGCGTCGCCGACGCCCTGAAGGGGCAGGTGGCCATGGCCTTCGCGGTGGTCAGGGACACGTCGCTGCTGGTGGACGATGCGGCGCGGCTGAAGCTCGAGGGCGAGGTGATGAAGCGCGTGGACGAAACGCTGGGCTCCGTGGCCCGCCCGGCCCGCGTGCGCTTCGTCACCCTGCTGCCCAAGACGCGCAGCGGCAAGCTGCTGCGCCGCGCCATCCAGGCGGTGTGCGAGGGGCGCGATCCCGGCGACCTGACCACCATCGAGGACCCGGCGGCGCTGCAGCAGATCCGGGACCTGCTCAAGGGCTGAGCTGTCGGGGTCGCTGCGCGAACCCGACCTACGAATCCAGCCCGCCGGTCGGGTGCGCGGATCCCAACCGCGGCCGGTACCCCGTAGGTCGGGTTGCCCGCAGGGCACCCCGACGCCCAAGCCCATGTCCGGGTGCCAACCCTCGATCGGTGGCACAATCTCGTTCGCAACCAAGGGCCTTCCCGAGCGACCAAAGCTCCGTCTACACGGCCTACAACGGCAATTCCTATCTCTTCGGCGGCAACGCGCCCTATGTCGAGGAGATGTACGAGAACTACCTCGCCAACCCCGGCAGCGTGCCCGACAACTGGCGCGACTACTTCGACGCGCTCCAGCACGTCCCGGCCGTGGACGGCAGCAATGCCAAGGACGTCCCGCACCTGCCGGTCGTCAACGCCTTCGCCCAGCGGGCCAAGGAAGGCGGCACCCGGGTGGTGGTGGCCGCCGGCGCCGACCTCGAACTGGCCCGCAAGCGCACCGCCGTCCAGCAGCTCATCGCCGCCTACCGCAATGTCGGCTGCCGCTGGGCCGACCTCGACCCGCTCAAGCGCACCGAGCGCGAGAACATCCCCGAGCTGGACCCGGCGTTCTACGGCTTCAGCGCCGCCGACCAGGAAGCGGTGTTCAACACCAGCAACACCTTCTTCGGCAAGGACAGCATGTCCCTGCGCGAGCTGCTCAACGCCCTGCGCGAGACCTACTGCGGCACGCTCGGCGCCGAGTACATGTACATCAGCGACCAGGGCCACAAGCGCTGGTGGCAGCAGAAGCTGGAATCCATCCGCAGCAAGCCGCAGTTCAACACCGAGAAGAAGCGCCACATCCTCGACCGGCTGACGGCCGCCGAGGGCCTGGAGCGCTTCCTGCACACAAAGTACGTCGGCCAGAAGCGCTTCTCGCTCGAAGGCGGCGAGAGCTTCATCGCCTCGATGGACGAGCTGATCCAGCAGGCCGGCGCCAAGGGCGTGCAGGAGATCGTGATCGGCATGGCCCACCGCGGGCGCCTGAACGTGCTGGTCAACACCCTGGGCAAGATGCCCAAGGACCTGTTCGCCGAGTTCGACCACACCGCGCAGGAAGACCTGCCGGCCGGCGACGTGAAGTACCACCAGGGCTTCAGCTCCGACGT
>JAJTCN010000017.1 GCA_021323335.1 Ramlibacter sp. | reverse complement strand
GCCGTCGATCACCCGGTGATCCCACGACAGCGACAGCGGCAGCATCAGCCTCGGCTGGAACTGCTTGCCGTCCCACACCGGTTCGGTCTGGGACCTGCACACGCCAAGGATAGCGACTTCCGGCGCGTTGATGATGGGCGTGAAGTACCTTCCACCGATACCGCCGAGTGACGAAATGGTGAAAGTGGCGCCCGACATCTCCGCAGGGCTGAGCTTGCCGTCCCGCGCCTTCTTCGCGAGCTCGGCCATTTCCTGGCTGATGGCGAGCACGCCTTTCTTGTCCGCGTCCTTGATCACCGGCACCACCAGGCCATTGGGCGTGTCCGCCGCGAACCCGATGTGGTAATAGCCCTTGAGCACCAGTTCCTCGCCGTCCAGCGAGCTGTTGAAGTCGGGGAATTTCTTCAGCGCGGCCACGCAGGCCTTGATCAGGAAGCCGAGCATCGTGACCTTCACGCCCGACTTCTCGTTCTCCTTGTTCGTGAGGACGCGGAAGGCTTCCAGCTCGGTGATGTCCGCGTCGTCATGGTTGGTGACGTGCGGGATCATCACCCAGTTGCGGTGCAGGTTGGCCGCGCTGATCTTCTTGATGCGCGACAGCGGCTTGCGCTCCACCGGCCCGAACTTCGCGAAGTCGACCTTCGGCCACGGCAGCAGGCCCAGGCCCTCGCCGCCGCCGCCGCCCGCGGGCGCCTTGGCGGCGGCCGCCTTGGTGCGCGCGTCGCCGGCCATCACCGACCTGGTGAAGCCCTGCACGTCTTCCTGCGTGATGCGGCCCTTGGGACCGGTGCCCTTGACTTCCTGCAACGGCACGCCGAGCTCGCGCGCGAACTTGCGCACGGACGGCGAGGCATGCGGCAGCGCGCCGGTGGGCGTGGCGGGCTCGTGCGGAGGCAGGGCGGCGGTGGGAGGCGTGCGGCCGCCCGGCTCACCCCCTCCCCCGCTGGGGGAGGGTTGGGGTGGGGGCGGCGGCGAAGCCGCTGGCGCAGCAGCACCACTCCCTTGCAGCACCGCCACCAGGTCCCCGATGTTGACCTTGTCGCCCACCTTCACCTTCAGTTCCTTCACCACCCCCGCCGCGGAGGACGGGATCTCCATGGAGGCCTTGTCGGACTCCACGGTGATCAGCGACTGCTCCACCTTCACGGTGTCGCCGGGCTTGACCAGGATTTCGATGACGGCGACGTCCTTGAAGTCGCCGATGTCCGGGACCTTGACGTCGATGGCTTGACTCCCTCCCCCACTGGGGGAGGGTTGGGGTGGGGGCGCAGGGGGCGCAGGGGGCGCTTTGGCGCTCGTCGGAGCCGCTGCCGCGGCAGCCCCCACCCTGCCCTCCCCCGGAGGGGGAGGGGAAGAAGAGGCAGCACCCTCCGCGACCTCCACCACCGCGATCACCGTCCCCTGCTTGACCTTGTCGCCAAGCTTGACCTTCAGTTCCTTCACCACGCCGGCGTGGCTGGAGGGGATTTCCATCGATGCCTTGTCGGACTCCACGGTCACCAGCGACTGCTCCGCCTTGAGCGTGTCGCCGGGCTTGACCAGCAGTTCGATGACGGCGACTTCCTCGAAGTCCCCGATGTCGGGGACCTTCACTTCGACGAGGGCCATGTTCCTTGTTCTCCGCGGCCCGAACGCGGGCCTTCTCGTTGTTGGGGGGGAAGCGCGTCAGGCGTAGAGCGGGTTGACCTTGTCGGCCTTGATGCCGTAGCGGTGGATGGCTTCCGCCACCTTCGCCACCGGCAGCGAGCCGTCCTCGGCCAGCGCCTTGAGCGCCGCCACCACGATGTAGTGGCGGTTGACCTCGAAGTGCTCGCGCAGCTTGCTGCGGAAGTCGCTGCGGCCGAAGCCGTCGGTGCCGAGGACCTTGTACGCGCGGCCCTTCGGGATGAAGGCGCGGATCTGGTCCACGTACTGCTTGATGTAGTCGGTGGACGCCACCACCGGGCCGGCATGGCGCTCGAGCTGCTGCGTCACGAAGGGCACGCGCGGCGTGGCCGTGGGGTGCAGCAGGTTGTGGCGTTCGCAGTCGAGGCCGTCGCGCGCCAGCTCGTTGAAGCTCGGGCAGCTCCACACGTCGGCATGGACGCCCCACTCCTTGGCCAACAGCGCCTGCGCGGCGATGGATTCGCGCAGGATGGTGCCGGAGCCGAGCAGCTGCACCCGCAGCTTGCCGGCGTCGCCGGGCTTGCACAGGTACATGCCCTTGACGATCTGTTCCTCGGTGCCGGGCTGCAGGCCGGGCATGGGGTAGTTCTCGTTGAGCAGGGTGATGTAGTAGAAGACGTTCTCCTGCTTCTCCACCATGCGCTTGAGGCCGTCCTGCATGATCACCGCGACTTCGTGCGCGAAGGTCGGGTCGTAGCTCACGCAGTTGGGGATGGTCTGCGCGATCACGTGGCTGTGGCCGTCCTCGTGCTGCAGGCCTTCGCCGTTGAGCGTCGTCCGGCCCGAGGTGCCGCCCAGCAGGAAGCCCCGCGCCTGCATGTCGCCGGCGGCCCAGCACAGGTCGCCCACGCGCTGCAGCCCGAACATCGAGTAGTAGATGTAGAACGGGATCATCACGCGGTTGCTGGTGCTGTAGCTGGTCGCCGCGGCGATCCAGCTGGCCATGCCGCCCGCCTCGTTGATGCCTTCCTGCAGGATCTGTCCCTTCACGTCTTCCTTGTAATAGGAGACCTGGTCGCGGTCCTGCGGCGTGTACTGCTGGCCCTGGTGGTTGTAGATGCCGATCTGGCGGAACAGGCCTTCCATGCCGAAGGTGCGCGCCTCGTCCACGAGGATCGGCACCACGCGCGGCCCGAGCTCCTTGTCGCGCAGCAGCACGGTGAGGAAGCGCACGTAGGCCTGCGTGGTGGAGATCTCGCGGCCTTCCGCGGTCGGATCGGTCACCGACTTGAAGGCCTCCAGCGGCGGCACCGGCAGCTGCTCGTCGGCCTTCGGGCGCCGCTTGGGCAGGTAGCCTCCCAGCTCCTTGCGGCGCGCGTGCAGGTACTGCATCTCGGGCGTGTGGTCCGCCGGCTTGTAGAAGGGGATGTCGGCCAGCTTGTCGTCCGGGATCGGGATGTTGAAGCGGTCGCGGAAGATGCGGATGTCGTCGTCGTCCAGCTTCTTGGCCTGGTGGGCGATGTTGCGGCCCTCGCCGGCCTTGCCCATGCCGAAGCCCTTGACGGTCTTGATCAGCAGCACCGTCGGCTGGCCCTTGGTGTTGACCGCGCGGTGGAAGGCCGCGTACACCTTCTGCGGGTCGTGGCCGCCGCGGTTCAGGCGCCAGATGTCCTCGTCGCTCATCTTGGCGACCATCTCCAGGGTCTTCGGGTCGCGGCCGAAGAAGTTCTTGCGGACGAACGCGCCGTCGTTCGCCTTCATGGCCTGGTAGTCGCCGTCCAGCGTGTCCATCATGATCTTGCGCAGCGCGCCGTCCTTGTCGCGGGCCAGCAGCGGGTCCCAGTAGCTGCCCCAGACCAGCTTGATCACGTTCCAGCCGGCGCCGCGGAATTCACCTTCCAGCTCCTGGATGATCTTGCCGTTGCCGCGCACCGGGCCGTCCAGGCGCTGCAGGTTGCAGTTGACGACGAAGATCAGGTTGTCGAGGCCTTCGCGCGCCGCGACGCCGATGGCGCCGAGCGATTCCACCTCGTCCATCTCGCCGTCGCCCAGGAAGGCCCAGACCTTGCGGTTCTCGGTGTTGGCGATGCCGCGGGCGTGCAGGTACTTCAGGAAGCGCGCCTGGTAGATCGCCATCAGCGGGCCCAGGCCCATGGAAACAGTGGGGAACTGCCAGAACTCCGGCATCAGCTTGGGGTGCGGATAGCTGGAGAGGCCCTTGCCGTCCACTTCCTGGCGGAAGTTCAGCAACTGCTCTTCGGAGATGCGGCCCTCGAGGAAGGCGCGGGCATAGATGCCGGGCGCGCTGTGGCCCTGGATGTACAGGCAGTCGCCGCCCTGCTCGCCGTTGTCGGCTTTCCAGAAGTGGTTGAAGCCCGCGCCGAGCATCGTGGCGAGCGACGCGAAGGAGCTGATGTGGCCGCCGAGGTCGCCGCCGTCCTCGGGATGCAGCCGGTTCGCCTTGACCACCATGGCCATGGCGTTCCAGCGCATGAAGGCGCGCAGCCGCTCCTCGATCTCCAGGTTGCCGGGGCAGCGCTCCTCGTCCTGCGGCTCGATCGTGTTGACGTAGCCGGTGGTCGCGGAGAAGGGCATGTCGATGCCCTGCTGGCGCGCCTCCTCGAGCAACTGCTCCAGCAGGAAGTGCCCGCGTTCGCGGCCCTCCGCGGCGATGACGGCCGACAAGGCATCCACCCATTCGCGCGTCTCCTGCGCGTCTGCGTCGTTGGCTGCCGAGCCGAACAGGTTGTCGGGCTGTGCGGACATGTTTTTGTCTCCTGGGGTTCGTGAATTTAGTACGGGCTGCCCGCACGCGGCGGGAGTGTCGCATATCTCCTGCGATATTTCAAATGGTGCCGCTCAGTTTCATAATATGAATTATCTTGGACGGCACCTTTCCTGCGTGCGTTAGGGCATGACCACCGCACGGCCTAAACTACTGCCACTGATGCATGACTCTCCCGCCTCGGAACTGCCTCCCGAGGAACCCATCCCCGACTGGTGGCGCCACTGGTGGCGCCGGCAGACGCCCACGCGCCAGGACCGCTTCGCGATGCTGGCGCCGCTGGCGGCGGTGGTGCTGTTCCTTGCCGCCATCATCTCCGCGTTCTGGTACTTGCGGCTGGAGGAAATGGACCGCGAGCAGGAAGCGGTGCGCCGCGACGTCGAATACGCCCAGCAGCGGCTGAGGCTGCGGCTGCTGGAGCGCCAGGAACAGCTGATGCGCATCGCGCGCGACATCTCCAACAAGGAGGTCGACGCCGAGGAGTTCGTGGTCCGGTCCGAGTCGATGCTGGCCCAGTACCCCGAGCTGCTGATGCTGACCTGGATCGACGAGCGGCGCCGCGTGAAGGCCGGCTATGCCGCGCCGAGCCTGAGCTTCAACCAGACCCGCATCAAGGGCGAGGTGCTGCGGCCCGGCGAAACCGAAACCATCTACAGCCTCGCGCGGGACCTGCAGCAGCCGGTGTACTCGCAGCCGGCGGCCGGGCCCGACAGCTCCGGGCTGCTGCAGCTGCACGTGCCGCTGGCCGACCAGGGCAAGTTCGCCGGCATCATCCTCGGCGAGTACTCCATCGACGGCCTCCTGCGCTACGGCGTGCCGGCCGAAGTGTCGGCCAAGTACGCCGTGGCCCTGCTGGACGCCAAGGGCCGGATCATCGCCGGCAACTCGGTGCCGCCGCGCAACCCGGCGACCCAGTTCCTGCCATGGGCGGCGCAGCCCAACGAATACGAGGTGCCGGTCTCGCCGGTGGGCAACGGCCTGATCGTGCGGGCCCAGGCCTATCGCACCGGCCTCGGCGTGATCGGCAGCGGCCTGTTCTGGCTGGTGGGCGCCCTCTCGGCGATGACCGCGTGGATGCTCATCGCCAACTGGCGCCACACGCGCCGGCGCATGCAGGCGCAGCAGGCGCTGATGGCCGAGACCAACTTCCGCCGGGCGATGGAGAACTCCATGCTCACCGGCATGCGGGCGCTCGACATGCACGGCCGCATCACCTACGTCAACGCCGCCTTCTGCCAGATGACGGGCTGGAGCGAGGCGGAACTGGTGGGCCGCACCCCGCCCTTCCCCTACTGGCCGGAAGAGGACCGCGAGCTGCTGGCGGCGCGGCTGGAGGACGAGCTCAAGGGCCGCACCATCCAGGGCGGCTTCCAGGTGCGCGTCAAGCGCAAGGACGGCAGCCTGTTCGACGCGCGGCTGTACGTATCGCCGCTGGTGGACGCCAAGGGCAACCAGACCGGCTGGATGACGTCGATGACGGACATCACCGAGCCCACGCGCATCCGCGAGCAGCTGCAGGCGTCGCACGAGCGCTTCACCACCGTGCTGGAGGCGCTGGACGCGTCGGTGTCGGTGGCGCCGCTGGGCAGCGAGGAACTGCTGTTCGCCAACAAGCTGTACCGCCTGTGGTTCGGCGGGCGCGCCGGCGGCCACCTGCAGATGGTCGCCCAGGCCGGCACTAGCGAGCGGCCAGCGACCACCGAGGATTCGCTGGACAGCGTGGACTCGCTGGTCGGCCTGCCGACCAACACCCTGATGACGGCGGCCTCCGAGAACGCCGAGATCTTCGTGCCCGAGCTGGGCAAGTGGCTGGAGGTGCGCTCGCGCTACCTGAACTGGGTGGACGGCCGGCTGGCCCAGATGGTCATCGCCACCGACATCACCTCGCGCCGCGTGGCCGAGGAGCTGGCGGCCGCGCAGGCGGAGCGCGCCCAGTCCGCCAGCCGCCTGATCACCATGGGCGAGATGGCTTCCAGCGTGGCGCACGAACTGAACCAGCCGCTGACGGCCATCAGCAACTACTGCAACGGCCTCATGTCGCGCATCAAGGGGCGGCAGATCAGCGAGGAGGACATGCTGGCGGCGCTGGACAAGACGGCGCGGCAGGCGCAGCGCGCCGGCCAGATCATCCAGCGCATCCGGTCCTTCGTGAAGCGCAGCGAGCCGAACCGCACGCTGTCGGACGTGAGCGTGATGGTGAGCGAGGCGATGGAGCTGGCCGACATCGAGCTGCGGCGGCGCAACGTGCGCATGTCGCACTACGTGGCCGCGCGCCTGCCGCACCTGATGGTGGACCCGATCCTGATCGAGCAGGTGCTGATCAACCTGTTGCGCAACGCCGCCGAGTCGATCGAGCAGGCCGGCCGGCCGCCGGGCCGCCGCAGCGTGGAGCTGCGGGTGGTGCCCAAGCAGGAAGGCACGCAGGACGTCGTCGAATTCTCGGTACTGGACTCCGGCGAAGGCCTCGCGCCCGAAGTGATGGAGCGCCTGTACGAAGCGTTCTTCTCCACCAAGGCCGAAGGCATGGGCATCGGCCTCAATTTGTGCCGCACCATCGTGGAGTCGCACCACGGCAGGATGCAGGCGGAGAACATCTACAATGGCAGCGAAGTCTCGGGGTGCCGCTTCTCCTTCTGGATACCGGTCTCGGGTGCTACCAATCCGATAGTGGGCAAGGACGCCGGGGTGACAACAACGTGAGGCGCCGGGCCGCCCCAAGCCGAATGGAACCGGAGCGCGAAGTGCGGAGGTTTTTCTGATGTCTTTGATTCCCAAGAAGGGCACGGTTTATGTCGTTGACGACGACGAGGCCGTGCGTGACTCGCTGCAATGGCTGCTCGAAGGCAAGGACTACCGCGTCCGCTGCTTCGACTCCGCCGAGTCCTTCCTCGCCCGCTACGACCCGCGCGAAGTGGCGTGCCTGATCGTCGACATCCGCATGGCGGGGATGACGGGCCTCGAGCTGCAGGACCGGCTGGTCGAACGCAAGTCGCCGCTGCCCGTGGTCTTCATCACCGGCCACGGCGACGTGCCGATGGCGGTGAACACCATGAAGAAGGGCGCGATGGATTTCATCCAGAAGCCCTTCAAGGAAGACGAGCTGGTCAGCTTGGTCGAGCGCATGCTGGACCGCGCCAAGGAGACCTTCGCCGACTTCCAGAGCGCCGCCAGCCGCGACGCCCTGCTGTCCAAGCTGACGTCGCGCGAAGCGCAGGTGCTCGAGCGCATCGTCGCCGGCCGCCTGAACAAGCAGATCGCGGACGACCTGGGCATCAGCATCAAGACGGTGGAAGCGCATCGCGCCAACATCATGGAAAAGCTCAACGCCAACACCGTCGCCGACCTCCTCAAGATCGCCCTGGGACAGCAGCCGCCCAAGGGTTGAGGGGGTTTCCATGACAGCGCAAATCATCGATGGCAACGCGCTTGCCAAGCAAATCCGTGCCGAAGCCGCGGGCCGCACCGAAGCCCTGAAGACCAGGGGCATCCAGCCGCACCTGGCGATCCTGCTGGTGGGCGAAGACCCTGCCAGCCAGGTCTACGTGAAGCACAAGGTGGCCGACAGCGAACAGACCGGCCTGAAGGCGACGCTGGAGCGGCACCCCGCCACGCTGCCGGAGGCCGACCTGCTGGCGCGCATCCGGGCGCTGAACGACGACGCTTCGGTGCACGGCATCCTGGTGCAGCTGCCGCTGCCGAAGCACATGGACAGCCACAAGGTCATCGAAGCCATCTCGCCCGCCAAGGACGTCGACGGCTTCCACGTGGCCAGCGCGGGCGCGCTGATGGTGGGCCAGCCGGGTTTCTGGCCCTGCACGCCGTACGGCTGCCTGAAGATGCTGGATTCCATCGGCTATGACCTCAAGGGCAAGCATGCCGTGGTGATCGGCCGCAGCAACATCGTCGGCAAGCCGATGGCGCTGATGCTGCTGGGGCGCGACGCCACCGTGACGGTCTGCCACAGCCGCACGAACGACCTGAAGGCCCTGACGCTGCAAGCCGACGTGGTGGTCGCCGCCGTCGGCAAGCGCAACGTCCTCACCGCCGACATGGTGAAGCCCGGCGCGGTGGTCATCGACGTCGGCATGAACCGCAACGACGAAGGCAAGCTGTGCGGCGATGTCGACTTCAACGGCGTGAAGGAAGTCGCCGGCTGGATCACGCCCGTGCCAGGCGGCGTCGGCCCGATGACGCGTGCCATGCTGCTGGTCAACACCATCGAGGCTGCGGAACGGTCCGTGAAGGTTTAGACGCGCCGGGAAATCAACGCAGAAGACGCAGAAGAACAGCCAAAGACGCAAAAGAATCCAGGAAGTCCTTTTGCGTTTTCTGTCTTCCTTTTGCGTCTTCTGCGTTGAAGGACCTCCGCTCGTCTCCAATCACCGCGATCAGCAACACCAATGCCCCTGAGGCATTGAAGAGTCCGGGTCTGCCGCAAAATGTGCGGCATGAGCAACCCCCTCCTCGACTTCAAGGACCTCCCCCTCTTCGACCAGGTGCGCCCCGAGCACGTCGCCCCCGCCATGGACGAACTGCTGGGCCAGGCGGACCAGGCGCTCGCCGCGGTCACCCAGGCTGACTTTCCGGCCGACTGGACCGCCATCTCGAAGATGCTCGACGTCGCCACCGAGCGCCTGAGCCGGTCCTGGGGCATGGTGGGCCACCTCAACGCGGTCGCCGATACGCCGGAACTGCGCGCCGCCTACAACGAAGCCCTGCCCCGCGTCACCGAGTTCTGGACGCGGCTGGGTTCCGACGAAAAGCTCTACGCCAAGTACAAGGCCATCGATCCCGCCGGCCTCAGCCCCGAGCAGCGCCAGGCCCACAAGAACGCCCTGCGCAACTTCACCCTCTCCGGCGCCGAACTGCAGGGCGCGGCCAAGGAGCGCTTCGCGCAGATCCAGGAGCGGCAGGCCGAGCTGAGCCAGAAGTTCAGCGAGAACGCGCTGGACTCCACCGACGCCTTCTCCTACTACGCCTCCGAGGACGAACTCGACGGCGTGCCCCAGGACGTGGTGCAGGCCGCCCGCGCCGCGGCCGAGGCGGAGGGCCGGGAGGGCTACAAGCTGACGCTCAAGATGCCGAGCTACCTGCCCGTCATGCAGTTCGGCCGCAACCGCACCCTGCGCGAGCGCTTGTATCGTGCCTACGTCACCCGTGCCAGCGACCAGGGCGACCCGAAATTCGACAACACGCCGCTGGTGCGCGAAATCCTGGCCTTGCGGCGCGAGGAAGCCCAGCTCCTGGGCTTCGGCAACTTCGCCGAGGTCTCCGTGGTCGCCAAGATGGCGGAGTCGCCGAAGCAGGTGGTCCAGTTCCTGCGCGACCTGGCGCATCGCGCCCGCCCGTACGCGCTGAAGGACGTGGAGGACATGCGCCAGTTCGCGCAGGCGGAGCTGGGCATCGCCGATCCGCAGGCCTGGGACTGGCCGTACATCGGCGAGAAGCTCAAGGAAGCGCGCTACGCGTTCAGCGAGCAGGAGGTCAAGCAGTACTTCACCGCGCCGAAGGTGCTCGCGGGCCTGTTCAAGATCGTCGAGACGCTGTTCGAGGTGGAGATTCGCCGCGACCATGCGCCGGCCTGGCACCCGAGCGTCGAGTTCTACCGCATCGAGCGCGGGGGCGAACTGGTCGGCCAGTTCTACCTCGACCCGTCCGCCCGCACCGGCAAGCGGGGCGGCGCCTGGATGGACGACGTGCGGGCCCGCTGGCTGCGCCCCGACGACGGCCGCCTGCAGACGCCCATCGCGCACCTGGTGTGCAACTTCGCCGAAGGCGTGGACGGCAGGCCGCCGCTGCTGACGCATGACGACGTGATCACCCTCTTCCACGAATCCGGCCACGGCCTGCACCACATGCTCACGCGCGTGAACGAGCGCGACGTCTCGGGCATCAGCGGCGTGGAGTGGGACGCGGTGGAACTCCCCAGCCAGTTCATGGAGAACTTCTGCTGGGAATGGGGCGTCCTCAAGCACATGACCGCCCATGTCGACACCGGCGAGCCGCTGCCGCGCGAGCTGTTCGACAAGATGCTCCTGGCCAAGAACTTCCAGAGCGGCCTGGGGACGCTGCGGCAGATCGAGTTCGCCCTGTTCGACATGCTGTTGCATTCTGAACACGATCCGGCCGGCGATTTCATGCCCCTCATGCAGCAGGTCCGCGAGGAGGTTTCCGTGCTGCATCCGCCGGCTTTCAACCGCATGGTGCACACATTCAGCCACATCTTCGCGGGCGGCTATGCGGCCGGCTATTACAGCTACAAATGGGCCGAAGTCCTCAGCGCCGATGCCTATGCGGCGTTCGAGGAAACAGCGGGTAAGGACGGTATGCCGAGCGTTGCCACCGGCCGAAAATACCGGCAGGCCATCCTGGAGGCCGGCGGCAGCCGGCCCGCGATGGAGTCGTTCAAGGCCTTCCGCGGCCGCGAACCGACGCTCGATGCCTTGTTGCGGCACCAGGGCATGGCCTGACACAATAAGGTCAAGAACGGGGGGTATCAGATGATGTCTGTGCGACTGGCCGCGGGGGCCGCGATCGTGGGCTGTGCCGCGCTGTGGGCGTTGCCGGCTTCGGCACAGGTGTTCCGCATCGTCGGGCCGGACGGCAAGGTGACCTTCTCCGACCGGCCGCCGCCGGACGGCAAGGCCACGGCGGCCAACTCCGTCCAGATGCCGGCGACGGCGGGCTCCAGCACGGCGAGCCTGCCGCTGGACCTGCGCAATGCCGCCACCCGCTTCCCCTTCACGCTTTACACCAGCCGCGATTGCGCGCCGTGCAACACCGCGCGCAGCTTCCTGGCGCAGCGCGGCGTGCCCTATACCGAGCGGACCATCACCACGCAGGCCGACATCGATGCGCTGCAAAAGATAGCCGGCCAGCCGCGCGTGCCCTTCGCCACCCTCGGCGGCCAGCACCTGGCCGGGTTCTCCGAGTCGGAGTGGACGCAGTACCTCGACGCCGCGGGCTACCCCAAGACGTCGCAGCTCCCCGCCAACTACCGCAACCCGGCGCCCTCGGCGCTGGTGCCGGTGCAGGTGCGGGAGGCAACGGCCGAGGCGCCGGCGCCCGAGCGCGCCGAACTGCCGTCGCGGGATTCGACCCAGTCGCCGGCCAACCCCGCCGGCATCCGCTTCTAGTACTCGATGGTCTGCACGCCGCCGGCGGTGGCGAGCAGGCAGACCGCCGCCTTCTGGTGGGCGAACACGCCCACCGTCACCACGCCGGGCCACTGATTCACTTCGCTCTCGAAGGCGAGCGGGTCCCGCAGCTGCAAGCCGGTCACGTCCAGGATGTGCTGCCCGTTGTCCGTGACCAGCGGCTGGCCGTCCTTCTGGCGCAGCTTCGCGCTGCCGCCCTTCGCGGCGAACTGGCGCACCAGCCGCTGCGTCGCCATCGGGATCACCTCCACCGGGATCGGGAAGCGGCCCAGCGCCTCCACCCGCTTGGACTCGTCGGCGATGCAGACGAAGCGGCGCGACTGCGCGGCGACGATCTTCTCGCGCGTGAGCGCCGCGCCGCCGCCCTTGACCATGTGGCCGCGGCCGTCGATCTCGTCGGCGCCGTCGATGTAGACCGCCAGTTCGCCGACCTCGTTGGCGTCGAACACCCGCACGCCGATCGCCTGCAGCCGCTCGGTGGACGCCACCGAGCTGGACACGGCGCCCGGCACCCGGTCCTTCAGCGCCGCCCGGCCCACCAATGTCTTGAGTTCATCCTGCGTCACGCACAATCCCCGGTTGACCTGTTGAAGCCGGAATTATCGGATGTCCCTCCTGCCCTACGCCCTTGCCCGCCCTTTCCTCTTCGGCCTGGACCCGGAGACGGCCCACGAGCTGACCCTGGGCTCGCTCGAGCGCCTCCAGCACACGCCGCTGCGATTCGCCTACTGCAACGGCTTCGTGCCGGACCCGATCGAGCTGGCCGGGCTGCGCTTTCCCAACCGCGTGGGCCTGGCCGCCGGCCTGGACAAGAACGCCCGCTGCATCGATGCGCTCGGCGCCATGGGCTTCGGCTTCGTCGAGGTCGGCACGGTCACGCCCAAGCCGCAGCCGGGCAACCCGAAGCCGCGCATGTTCCGCCTGCCCGAGGCCAACGCGCTGATCAACCGCCTGGGGTTCAACAACGAAGGGCTCGATGCGTTCATCGCCAACGTGCAGCGTTCGTCCTTCCGTGCGCAGGGGCGCCTGCTGGGCCTGAACATCGGCAAGAACGCGGCGACGCCGATCGAGAACGCGACCAGTGATTACCTCACCTGCCTGGCGGGCGTGTATCCGCATGCCGACTACGTGACCGTCAACATTTCCAGCCCGAACACGAAGAACCTGCGCGCGCTGCAGAGCGACGAGGCGCTCGACGCCCTGCTGTCGGCCATCGCGCAGCGGCGCGAACAGCTCGCCGCCACCCATGGCCGGCGCGTGCCGCTGTTCGTCAAGATCGCGCCCGACCTCGACGCGGCGCAGGTGGACGTGATCGCCGCGACGCTGCGCCGCCACGGCATGGACGGCGTGATCGCCACCAACACCACCATCGCGCGGGATCGCGTGCAGGGCCTGCGGCACGCGGAGGAAGCCGGCGGCCTGAGCGGCTCGCCCGTGCTGGAGGCCAGCAACCGCGTGATCGCCCAGTTGCGCGCGGCGCTGGGAGCCGGGTTTCCCATCATCGGGGTCGGCGGGGTGTTGAGCGCGGAAGACGCGCTGTCCAAGCTGCGCGCCGGCGCGGACGTGGTGCAGATCTACACCGGCCTCATCTACCGCGGCCCGGCGCTGGTGGACCAGGTCGCGCGCGCCTTCAAGGCGCAAGCAGCAGGCCGGCGCTGACTGCCGCGATGGCGAGCGCGCTGGTCAGGCCGGGCGACTCGATGCCGAACAGGTTCACGAGGCCCGGCACCCCGTGGAAGGCCGGCCCGTCGATGCGGAAGTCCGGCGCCTTCTCGTGCGGCCCGTGGATCTTGGGGCGCACGCCGCTGTAGCTCGGCGCCAGCGCACCATCGGGCAAGCCGGGCCAGTAGCGCCGCACTTCGGCATAGAAGCCGTCGGCGCGCGCCGGATCCACCCGCCAGTCGATCTGCTCCGGTGATTGCACATCGAGCCACTCGATGTCCGGCCCGAACTTGGCCTGCCCGCCCAGGTCCAGCGTGAGGTGCGTGCCCAAGTGGGCGTCGCCCGGCGCCGGGTAGATCAGGTGCGTGAAGGGGGCCCTGCCGGCCAGCGCGTAGTAATTGCCCTTGGCGAACCATTCGCGCGGCACGCAGCGCGAATCGAGTCCCTCGAAACGCCGCGCCAGCGAGCAGGCGTGCAGCGACGCCGAATTGACGACGACATCCGCCGCCAGCTCGCTGCCGTCGGCGAAGCGCAGCACGTGCGGCTCGCCCGCGCTGGCCGAGAGCCGCGCGGACACCGCCTCGGTGCCGAGCGCCACCATGCCCCCCGCGCGCTCCAGGTCGCCCTGCAAGGCCAGCATGAAGCCGTGGCTGTCGACGATGCCGGTGGTGGGCGAATGCAGCGCCGCGATGCAGCGCAGCGCCGGCTCCATGGCCCGCGCCTGCTCCCCCGACAGCCAGTCGACGGGCACGCCGTTGGCCGCCGCCCGGTCCTGCAGCCCGCGCAGGGCCTGCACCTCTTCGTCGCTGTTGGCCACCGTCAGCTTGCCGCAGCGCCGATGGTCCACGCCGTGCGACGCGCACAGCGCATAGAGCAATTCCTTGCCCCGCACCGACAGCCGCGCCTTCAGCGAGCCGGGCGTGTAGTACAGCCCGGCGTGGATCACCTCGCTGTTGCGCGAACTCACGCCTTGCCCGATGCCGGCCTGGGCCTCGGCCACGATGGTCTCGCGGCCGGCTTGCGCCAGCGCGCGGCCCACGGCCAGGCCGACCGCGCCCGCGCCGATCACGACGGCGTCGACCCGGTCCATCAGCGCAGCGTCCGCGGGTCCGTGGTGAGCAGGCGCTGCACGATCTCGCGCAGGTGGCCGCGCAGGCGCTCGAAGCCGGCATGGGGTTGCAGCGTCGCCTCGTCCATGTACAGCTTGCGGTTCAGCTCCACCTGGATGCTGTGGCGGTTCGCGGCCGGCTCCCCGTAGCGACGCACCAGCTCAACGCCCTTGTACGGGTGGTTGTATTCCACGTCGTAGCCGAAGCCGCGCAGCCAGTCGCACAGCATGCGCGACAGCGCGGGAGAAGCCGTCGTGCCGTCGCGGTCGCCGATCACGAAGTCGGCATGCACGAGGCCCGGGAAGTCCGTGGAATACGGGCCGGAGACCGCCGGCATGGAGTGGCAGTTCAGGTGGATGCTGTAGCCGTGCCGCGCGTGGGCGGCGGCTATCGCATCGGCCACCGCCGCGTGGTAGGGCCGCCAGCACCTGTCGATGCGCTGCCGCACCTCCGCCGCGGTGAGCTTGCGGTCGTAGATGTCCAGGCCCTCGTCGGTGCAGCGCCAGACCAGGCCCTTGCCGAGGCGGATCTTGGACAGCACGGCGGGGTCGTCGGACAGGGGGTCGGGCCAGTCGTCGGCCAGCAGGCCGACGTCGAGTTCGGTGGTGTTGCGGTTGGCGTCGAGGTAGCTGCGCGGAAACAGCGCCTCGATCCAGGCGGCGCCGAGGGCCGGCGCGAAGTCGTACAGCTTTTCGACGTGGGTGTCTTCGGCGCGCCGCAGCGTGGCGAGCTCGACCGCGGGACGGAAGTCTTCGGGATAGTCCACGCCGCTGTGCGGCGAATCGAGCACCAGGGGGGCGCTGCCCGGCAGGTATCGGATCAGCGAGGAAGGCATCCCGCGATTGTCCCCGACAAAGCATGCCGGGGACGTCCTGGGGACACTTCAGCCGCCGTATTCCTTGCGCAGGATCTGCGCGGCCTGCACCATCGCCCGCAGCTTGCCCTGCGCGACTTCGCGTCGCAGGTATTTCATGCCGCAGTCCGGCGCCAGGATCACCTGCTCCGGCGCGATGTGCTTGAGCGCGCGCCGCACGCGCTTGGCCACCTCTTCCGGCGTCTCGACGTGCTCGTCCGACAGGTCGAGGCAGCCGACCAGCACCTGCTTGTCGCCCAGTTCGCGCAGCACGCTCGTATCCAGGTGCGACTGCGCCGTCTCGATGGACACCTGCTTGCAGCTGCAGCCCGCCATCTCCGGCAGGAAGGAGTAGCCGCTCGGCCGCTGGTGGATGATGGCCGCATAGCCGAAGCAGATGTGCACGCAGGTCGTGCCCTGCACCCCCTCCAGCGCGCGGTTCAGCGCGGCCAGTCCGTACTGGCGCGCCTTTTCCGGGCGCGCCTGCATGTAGGGCTCGTCGATCTGCACGACGTCCGCGCCGGCCGCGAACAGGTCCTGGATCTCCGCGTTGACGGCGACCGCGTAGTCCATCGCTGCTTCTTCCTCGTCCTGGTAGAAGTCGTTCTGCGCCTGCTGGAGCATCGTGAAGGGCCCCGGCACGGTGATCTTGGTCATGCGCGTGGTGTTGGCCTTCAGGAAACGCAGGTCGTCCACTTCCACCGGCCGCTTCCGGCGGATCCGGCCCACGATGCGCGGCACCGGGTTGGGATGGCCGGAGCGGTCGAGCGCGGTTCCGGGGTTGTCCAGGTCCACGCCTTCCAGCGCGGTCGCGAAGCGGTTCGAATAGCTTTCGCGGCGGATCTCGCCGTCGGACACGATGTCCAGGCCGGCGTCCTCCTGCGCGCGGATCGCGATCAGCGTCGCGTCGTCCTGCGCCTGCGACAGGTACGGCTCCTGCAGCCGCCAGAGTTCGGCCGCGCGCACGCGCGGCGGGAAGCGGCCGGCCAGCTTGGCGCGGTCGATCAGCCAATCGGGCTGGGGGAAGCTGCCGACGATCGTGGTGGGGAACAGCAAATGCGTCTCCTGGTGGTGGGCTGCGGCCAATCTCGCACAGCGCAGCGCTGGGCGCAAGGCGGGCTGCGCTAGTAGACGCCAGGCCTCATATCGACTGCGGACTACAGAAGCTTGGTCACTTTGGCGCTCTGCGCGGCTCCACCCATGGGTAGAGTTCGCGCAAGGAAGAACGCAACCATGCGCACAGCCCGCAAAAGAAATTTCGGCCTCGCCGTCCTGCTCGCCGCCCTCGTGGCCGCGGGCGCGCTGGTGCCGCTGGCCTGGCAACAGCGCCAGCCGGCGCAGCCCAAGGAGACGGTGACCACCATCCCCACGCCAGCCGGGGTGGCGGGCTCGGCCACGCCCGGTCCGGCCCTGGGCCCGCAGGACCCGGCCGTTGCCAGCGCCGGGCAGGCGACGGCCGAGCCGGGCACGCCAGGCGCCGAGGTGGTGCCCGCCGAAGAGGCGGAAACCGACCGCAGCAACAATGCCGTCAGCCCGTCCGGCCCGACCTTGTCCTTCGGCCGTGCTGCCGGGCTGCACCTGACCCCCGATCCGCTGAGGCTCAACTCGAGCGCGGCCCTGGTGGTCAACCGCGACACCGGCGAAGTGCTGGTGCGCAAGAACGACCAGGCCGTGCTGCCGGTGGCGTCGCTGACGAAACTGATGTCCACCCTGCTGGTGCTGGAAGCCAGGCAGCCCATGGACGAAGTCCTCACCATCACCGACGAAGACGTGGACCGGCAACGGCACAGCCGCTCCCGCCTGCGCGTGGGCACCAAGCTCACCCGTGGCGAGGCCCTGCGCCTGGCGCTGATGTCGAGCGAAAACCGGGCGGCGCACGCGCTGGGCCGGGCCTACCCGGGCGGCCTGCCGAAAATGGTGGAAGCCATGAACGCCCGGGCCCGGCAGCTGGGCATGGTGAACACCACCTACGTGGACCCCACGGGCCTTTCCAACGGCAACCGGTCCACCGCGCGCGACCTGGCATTGCTGGTGGGCGCTGCTTCGAAGGTCCCCCTGCTGCGCGAGCTCTCCGTGGACGAGAGCCACGCCGCCGCGCTGGGGGGCCGCACCCTGCAATACCGCAACTCCAACCGGCTGGTGCGCAACGACGCGGCCGGATGGGACATCGAGCTGCAGAAGACGGGCTACATCGTGGAAGCGGGGCGCTGCCTGACGATGCTCACCAACGTGGCGGGGCACGAACTGGTGATGGTGATGCTGGACGCCGATTCCGACCGCTCGCGGCTGGCCGACGCCCAGAAACTGCGCCGCTACGTGGTCGCGCAGAACGGCTGGCAGGACAGCCTGGCCGTCGCGAAGCCGCGGGCCGAACCGCGCCAGCGGGTCGCCGTGGCGAAGAAGAAGACGGTCGCATCGGCCAAGCGCAAGACGGCCGTGGCCCGGGCCGAACCGAAGGCGGGCGCAAAGAAGCGCACCGCCGGGACGGCGGTGGCGAAGAAGGCACCGTCGAAAAAGGAAGGCCGCGTGCGCGAAACCTTCGCTTCCGGCAAGGACGAACCGAAGAGCTGAGGCTCTCAGCCGACGCGGATCGGCACGAAGATCTTCTCGTCGCCGCGCTGGATCAGCAGGGCCACGGACTTCTTCGACTTCTCGACCGCGGCCTTCACTTCTTCGACGCTGGTGACCGGCGTGCCGTTGACCGCGAGTACCACGTCGCCCGCTTCCACGCCCGCCGCTTCCGCGGGGCCGCCGACGTCCTGCACCACCACGCCTGCTCCCAATCCGGACTGCATCCGCTCCTGCGGGTCCAGTGGCCGCAGGGCGAGGCCCAGGCGGCCCTCGTCGCCGCCCCGGGGCACGGCGGCAGCGGTGGCCGTCGCGTCCGCGCGCCCGAGTTCGGCGGTGAGCTGCACCTTCTTGCCCTGGCGCCACACTTCCATCGCGATGCGCTCGCCCGGCGCGGCCAGTCCCACCAGCGCGGGCAGGTCGCCGGAGGACACGATGACGCGGCCGTTGGCGGAGCGAATCACGTCGCCGGGCTTCAGGCCGGCGCGGTCGGCGGCGCTGCCCTTCTCCACGCTGGCCACCAGCGCGCCTTCCGGGCGGTCCAGGCCGAACGAGTCGGCCAGGCTCTGGTTCACCTCCTGCACGGAGACGCCCAGCCGGGCATGCTCCACCCGGCCTGTGCGCACGATCTGGTCCTTGATGCGGTTGGCCACCTCGATCGGGATCGCGAACGACACCCCCTGGTAGCCGCCGGACTGGCTGTAGATCTGCGAGTTGATGCCGATCACCTCGCCGCGCGCGTTGAACAGCGGCCCGCCCGAATTGCCGGGATTGACGGCCACGTCGGTCTGGATGAAAGGCACCGAGCTGTCGTCGGGCAGCGAGCGGCCCTTGGCGCTGACCACGCCGGCGGTGACGGTGTTCTCGAAGCCGAAGGGCGCGCCGATGGCCAGCACCCATTCGCCCGCGCGCAGGCTGTCGGTGCTGCCGAGCGTCACGGTCGGCAGGTTGCTCGCCTCGATCTTGAGCACGGCGACGTCCGTCTTGGCGTCGCTGCCCAGCACCTTGGCGCGGAACTCGCGGCGGTCGGTGAGCTTCACCATCACCTCGGTCGCATCGCGCACGACGTGGGCGTTGGTCAGGATCACGCCGTCGGCGCCGACGATGAAGCCCGAGCCCATGCCGTGCACGGGCGTGTTGCGCTGCGGCCGGTCGCCGCGCTGGAACCGGCGGAAGAACTCCATCGGGTCGCTCATGTCGGGCATGCCGCTGCGGCGGCCCGTCACGCTGATGTTGACGACGGCGGGTCCGTAGCGCTGCGTGATGAACGGGAAGTCGGGCATGACCACGCTGCCGCCCGCGACGGCGGGCGACGGCACGGTGGCCGGTGCCACCGGGGCCAGCACGGCGGCCGTGGCGGGCGGCGCGGCGTGGTGAACGGCTTCGACGGCGGCGCCGCCGATGATGCCGGCGCCGAGCAGGGCCAGGACCAGCGGCGCGGCCTTCAGGGAAATCTTTTGCATGGCGTGGGATTCCTCGATGAGGGAAATGGAATCCCGTGAATGTGCGCCCCCAGGCTTAGGCCAGGCTTAAGGTGCGGGGCCCGCCCCGGCCGGTGGAAATCGCACCTCGACCCGCAGGCCGCCCAACAGCGGCGACGACCCCAGGCTCACCCGCGCGCCGAGGCGCTGGGCCACCGTGCGCACGATCGCGAGGCCCAGGCCGCTGCCGGGCGCCTCGGTCCCCGGCACGCGGTGGAAGCGGTCGAACACGCGCTCGCGGTCGGCGGGGGCGATGCCGGGGCCGCTGTCCTCGACGGCGAGCCAGGCCCCGTCGGCGTCACGGCCGATCGAAAGGTCCACGCGGCCGGCGGCAGGCGTGTACTTGATCGCGTTGTCCAGCAGGTTGCCCAGGATCAGGAGAAGGGGCTCGCGCCCGCCGGCCACGGTCACCGGCGAGGCCCGGTCGCCTTCGGCCAGTCCCAGGTCGATCTGTTTCGCATGCGCCCTGGGCAGCAACTCCGACACGGCCTGCCGCGCCAGCTCTTCGAGATCCACCGGCTCCGAGGAAGGCGCTGCGCCCTCCTGCCGCGCCAGCGCCAGCAGCTGCTCGACGAGCGAGATGGCCCGTTCGATGCCGGCGCCGAGGGACGCCACCGCGGCGGCACGCGAGGCCTCGTCGCGCGCGCGCTGCGCCGCCTGCAACTGCAGCTTCAGGGCCGTCAGCGGCGAACGCAGCTCATGCGCGGCGTCCGCGATGAAATGCCGCTGTGCCTCCAGCGTGTCGCGCAGGCGGGCGAACAGGTCGTTGAGTTCCGCCACCAGCGGCCGCACTTCCTCGGGCACGTCGCCGCCATCCAGCGGCGACAGATCGCTGGCGGCCCGCGCGGCCACCTGGCTGCGAACCCGTCGCAGCGGACCGAGGGACGCGCTGATGACGCCGCCCACGGCGAGCATCAGCAGCGGCGCGAGCAGCAGCACCGGCAGCACCGCGTTCAGGGCGAGCGCGCGCGCCCTCGCCTCGCGCGCGTCGAGGTCCTGCGCGATCTGGATGGTGCTTTCGACCGTCTGCAGCGTGTAGATGCGCAGCCGCACCCCGTTGATGCGCGAATCCGAAAACCCGAGCACCGCGCGGGTCGGCAGTTCGATCCCGCGCGAGCGGTACAGGGTGGTGCCGTCCGGTCCCCACACCTGCACCGAGTACTCGGACGCGCTGCCGCCGGGCGTGATCGGCACCCCGGCGTGCACCGACCGGGCCACCTCCTCCAGGTGGAAGTCGAACATGCGGTCGGCTTCCCGCAATGCCGAGCGGTATGCGGTGCCGGCCTGCAGCAGCGTCACCGCCGCGATGGCGGCCAGCACCAGCCACAGCAGGCGCCGCCGCAGGGACCAGGCCTTGACGGCGGTGTCCGTCATTCCCGCGGCACCACGTAGCCCAGCCCCCGCACGGTGCGGATGAAATCCGCGCCCAGCTTCTTGCGCAGCCCGTGCACGTACACCTCCACGGCATTGCTGCTGACTTCGTCCTTCCAGCCGTACAGCTTCTGTTCGAGCTGGGCGCGCGAGAACACGGCGCCGGGCCGCTGCAGCATCGGCTCGAGCAGCGCCCACTCGCGCGGCGACAGGCTGAGGGGTTCGCCGTGCAGCCGCGCCTCGCGCGTGGCGGGGTGCAGCTCCACTCCCTTGTGGCTGATCACGGGTTCGCCGCGGCCGGCGCTGCGCCTCAGCAGCGCCCGCACGCGGGCCAGCAGCTCGTCGGTGTCGTAGGGCTTGACGATGTAATCGTCGGCCCCGGCATCGAGGCCGGCCACGCGGTCGCCCACGGCATCCCGGGCCGTCGCGATGAGGACGGGAACGGTGTCCCGCCGCGCCCGCAGCGAACGCAGCACGGTCAGGCCGTCGGCCTTCGGCAGCCCCAGGTCCAGCAGCACCAGGTCGTAAGGCCCGGCCACCAGGGCTGCCTCTGCCGCGACGCCGTCGCGCACCCAGTCGCATGCGTAGTGGTCCGAGCGCAATACGTCCAGCACGGCCTTGCCGATCATCGGATCGTCTTCAATCAACAGGATTCGCATGCACCCGCGAGCTTAATCCTGAAAAAGTCCCTGCCTGAGCTTCGAACTTCCCGGTCTCCTACACCTCCATAAGAAGCCTCCTACAAACGTCAGCCAACAGGGACTCATGCACATCAACGCCGCCACCGCCTGGACCGCCGCCATCCTCACCATCACGGTCGTGGGAGGCTTTTCCAGCCAGTGGGCTCCCGGTGCTGGCTCTGCTGTCGCTCCGGTGGCCGCCGCTGCCGCGGCCGCCGCGACACCTGCCGGCACCGTGGGGGCCGCAGCCAGCACGACGGCCGCGGCCGCCGTCGCCGCGGTGAAGCCGGCGGTGGTGTCGGTGGCCTTCACCACCGAAGCGGAGCTGCGGGCGAGGATGAAGTGGATCCCCGTGAAGTACGGCGGCGAGCGCGTGAAGACGCTGGACGAGGAGTCCCGCCTGCTGCTGGCGCAGGCCGCGGCCGAACGCGCCGGCCTGGACAAGGTGGGCCTGTCGTACGAGGACGTCTACGGCCTGATCAACGCCGAGACCTCGTGGATCCCCCGCACCGGCATGGGCAAGAACGGCGTGCCCAGCATGGGCCTGGCGCAGTTCGAGCCGCGCACCGCCAAGGGCCTCGGCCTGAAGGATCCCAACGATCCGGTGCAGGCCGTCTACTTCGCCGCCATCAACATGAAGCACGGTGCGCAGTGGGCCTCCGACCGCATCGCGCACCTCCAGCTGCCGCCAGAGCAGTACGCGTCGAAGATGCGCGAAGGCGTGTCCATCTACTACAACCTGTCGGTCAAGGGCCGCAACAAGTGGGACGGTACGAACACCGCCGCCCTGCCCATCGAGACCCAGCGCCACATCCGCA
Source organism: Ramlibacter sp. (assembly GCA_021323335.1). GTDB lineage: Bacteria > Pseudomonadota > Gammaproteobacteria > Burkholderiales > Burkholderiaceae_C > Ramlibacter. The sequence goes on along the minus strand of JAJTCN010000017.1, from coordinate 26,831 downwards.
ACGTCCGCACCGGCGCCGAGAAGGCCGCGGACCTGGCCGAAGAGATCTGGAGCTGAGCGCCGCCGGCCGGCCGCAGGACGCCACCTCCGGGTGGCGTTTTCATTGGGAGTGCGCCGGCAGCGAGAAGCAGAACCGCGCGCCCGCGCCCCGGCGCGAACGGGCCCAGACGCGGCCACCATGCAGCGCAACGATGCGCTGGACGGTGGCCAGCCCCACGCCGGTGCCCGGAAACTCCTCCCGGTCGTGCATGCGCCGGAACGGCTGGAACAGGCCGGGCGCCTCGTCGCTGTCGAAGCCCTGACCGTCGTCCTCGATGACGAACACCGTCTCGCCGGGCGCCGCGGCGCCGGGGTCCCGGCGGAATGCGATGTGCGCCTGGGCCTGCTTCGACGAGAACTTCCAGGCGTTCCCCAGCAGGTTCTCCAGCACCTGGCGCAGCAGCGCGCGGTCGCCCCGCGCCGTCAGGCCGCGCTCGATCTCCGTGGCCACGATGCGTGCCGGCTCCATCTCGCGCAGGCGCTCGAGCACTTCGGCCGCCAGCGCGCTCAGGTCCACCGGCTGGCGCTCGATCGGCGAGCGGGTGAGGCGGCCGAGCTCCAGCAGGTTCCTCGTCAGTTCGTCCATGTGCGCCGCGTTCGACTGGATGCGTCGCAGGTAGTGCTGGTGCTTCTCGTTGCCGTCGGCGGCGATGCCGGCCTCCAGCGCCTGCGCGAATCCGGCGATGCTGGCCAGCGGCGCGCGCACGTCGTGCGCCACCGCGTACGAAAAGGTCTCCAGGTCGCGGTAGGCGTGTTCGAGCTGGGCGGTGCGCTCCTGCACCTCCCGGTCCAGGCGCTCGTTGGCCTGCTCCAGCTCGCGGCGGGCGCGGAACAGGGCCCGCGATCGCGCCACGCCCTCCGCCTGCATCCGCGCCAGCATGTGGTACGCGGCGGCCAGGCCGATGGTCACCAGCAGGCAGAGCGCCAGCAGGCGGGCGCGCCGCGCGTGGAAGCCGGCCAACGCGTCGTCCCGGGCCGTCGCCACCTTCACCTGCAGGCCGCCCGGCGCGTCCGTGCGCGTGGACACCAGGTAGTCCCGCCCATGGAGCCGGGCCTGCGTTGCGCCCCGCGCCAGGTCCGACAGTGCGTCAAAGCCGGCTGCATCGCCGACATGCCCGGTGCGGGATCGCCACGCCGCGCGCGGCAGCCCGTCGGCTCCGAGCACGAGCACCACCGTGTCGTCGTGCAGCACGACGGACTGCATGACGCGCAGCATGGACTCGGCCGGCGACAGGGCCACGGCGACGGCGAGCCGCTTGCCGTCGGCATCGATGACGGGCAAGGCCAGCGGCACGAGCAGGCCGTTGGAGGCCTGGATCGGGGGAAGCATGACAATCCCGACCCCGGCGGGAATGGTCGGGAACATGTTCGCGCATGCCGCGGCGGACAGCTGCGGCGCGGCGCGCGCGTAGGTCAGCACGCGGCCATCCGCGAGGCAGACGCCGAGTTCGTAGAAGACGTCGTTGGCCCGCAACCGGTCGGCCACCATGGCGTCGATCGCGCCGACGTCGCGCCGCTCCACGACCTGCTGCGCCAGCAGGCGCGTGACCGCTTGTGCCGTTCCGAGCACCCGCACGGCGTAGTGTTCGACGGCGGTGGCCAGGTTCGCGTCCCGTCCCGCCACTGCGTCGACGGTCAGGCGGTGTTCGTGGGACGTGTCTTCCACGAACGCCAGCCAGAGCAGCACGGCCAGCACGATGAACAGCGTGCGCAGGACGAAGAGCCAGCGTGCGGCCAGCTGGTGCAACTGCGCTTCCTGCGCGTCCGGCGTGCTGTGCGTGGCGTCCACGCTTGCGGATTCTGGACTCATGCAAATTCGGCCGCAGGGGCGCGGGGAATCTTACCCGTGGGCGCCGCCCCGCGGTCCCGCGCCAGCCGGCCCTCTGCCCCGCGGGCCGCTCTTCAGGGCGCGACCAGGTTCATCCGGATGGCATAGCGGGTCAGGCCGGCGACATCGCGCACGCCCAGCCGCTCCATCATCCGGCTGCGGTGCACATCGACGGTTTTCGACGAAAGCCCGAGCTCGTGCGCGATCTCCTTCGACGCCATGCCGCGCGCCAGCATGCCCAGGATCTCGATCTGCCGCTCCGTCAGGTCGTCGCCGGCGGTCGCCTGCGCGGGCTCCAGCAGGCGGCGCGCGATGAGGCCGCTGAAGTAGCTGCCGGTGGCCATGATGCTGCGCACCGCCTGCGCCAGTTCGGACGAGGACGCGTCCTTGGTGAGGTAGCCGCAGGCGCCGCTTACCACCGCACGCCTGACGAAATCGGCCGTGTGGTGCGCCGAGATGACGACCAGCCGCACCCGGGGGTGCCGCGCGTGGAGTTCGGCGATCGCGGTCAGGCCGTCCATGCCGGGCATGCCGATGTCGGTCAGCACGATGTCCGGCTGGTGGGTGTCGACCGCCGCCACCAGCTCCGCGCCGTCCCGGGCCTCGGCCACGACCGTGACTCCGGGAATCTGCGAGAGCAGTGCCTTGATGCCGAACATCACGAGGCCGTGGTCGTCGGCCAGGACGATCCGGATCGGAGGTGCATTGGCGGCTGGGGTTTGCATGGAGTCCTTCGGCGTGCCTCGGGCGCGGCCTGGGCGGAGTATGAACCCTCCCTCGCACATTTGAATGCTCCCGGGTTAGGTCAGCTGCCGCAGGGGACCTGCGGCTTGCCCTAGCGCCCTGCAGCCAAGCCACTAGGGCGCGGGCGCACGGTCGTGTTGTGATGGCCGCCGACTCCTCCCATGATCGCGCGCAGGCGCGCAACCGACAGATGGAAAGACAGATGCCCTGCAACAATCTTGGTTTCCTGGTCGTCGAAGACCATGAATTCCAGCGGCGCTGCCTGGTGCAGCTCCTGACCAGCCTGGGCGCAGCGGCGGTCCAGAGCGCCCAGGACGGAGAAGAGGCGCTCAAGCTGATCGCCCGGGCGGCCCATCCGGTGGACATAGTCATCTGCGATGTCAGCATGCCGGGCATGGATGGCATGGAGTTCGTGCGGCGATGGAGCGAACGGGGCGACTCGACCTCGCTCATCCTGATGAGCGCGATCGACCCCGCCCTGCTGGGCAACGTGGCCAACATGGCCATGGCCTACGAGGTCCGCCTGCTCGGCGTCGCATCCAAGCCGGCCACCGCGGCCAAGCTGGCCCCGCTGGTCGAACTGCACCGGTCGCAGCAACTGCGCTCTTCGCCCGACGAGAACGCGTTCAGCTTCGACGAGATCACGGCGGCGTGGGTCGGCGACGAGTTCGAATGCTGGTTCGAACCCCGCATCAACCTGGCCACGGGCGCGCCGAGGGCGATGGCCGCCCTGCCCCGGTGGCGCCATGTGGCCCGGGGCGTGCTGGAGCCCGATGCATTCATGACCGCGGTGAAGGCACGCGGGCTCGAGGACGACTTTGCCTGGCTGCACCTCCAGCAGGCGGCCGCGGCCTGCCGCCGCTGGCAGCGCCACGGCGACGGGACCACCGTTTCCGTGAATCTCGGCTTCCAGTCGCTGGCCGACGTCAGCCTCGCGCCCCGCATCCACCATGTCCTGCAGCGCGAGGGGCTGGACCCGCGCCTGATGATCCTCGGCGTCGACGCCGCCGCGCTCGACAGCGACCAGCTCGCGCCGGTGCTGGAGACCCTGGCCCGCTTGCGGCTGCTGGGCTTCGGCCTGGCCATCAACGACTTCGGTTCGGGACCCGCGGCGCCGGACCGCCGCGCCATGGCGGCCTTCACCGAACTGCACATCTCCAGCTCCCGGGTCGGGTCGGACTGCGGCGCGTCGGCGCCGGCCAGCCTGGCCGGCGCGCTGGAGGCGGCACAGCAGCTGAAGGTGCCGGCGGTGGCGATCGGCTTGTCCTCCAAGCTCGAATGGACGAAGGCGCACGAATGGGGTTGCCGGTTCGGGCAAGGGCCGTTCATCGCCCATCCCATGTCGCGCGCCGCGGTTCCGCGCTGGCTCACCAACCGGCAGGGGGTGGAACCCAGGCAGAGCATGAATAAATGACAGCTCTGCCGGGCCTTGCGTGCCAGTTTCTTCGATGCCAGCAAAAGCCACCTCCAGTCTCGGCTCGCACCCCGCCGAAGGGAGCGAGGGTGGCCAGCCGTGCGCCGGCGTGGTGTTCCTCGTCGTTGAAGACCACGAGTTCCAGCGGGGGATGATCATCCGCACGCTGCGCCGCCTCGGCGCCGAGGAGGTCGAGGGCTTCGCGGACGGCGCCGACGCCCTCGAAGCGGCGCGGCGCCTGCCGCGCCCGGGCGCGGTCCTCATGCTCGATCTCGGCATGCCGACGCTCGACGGCATGGACATCGCGCGCATCGCCGGCGCGGAGCAGCTGCCCGTGTCGGTCATCCTGCACAGCGCCCAGCCCGAGGACATGCTGCTGGCGCAGGTCGCGCAGGCGCGTGCCGGCGGAGCCGAGGTCCTGGGGGCCATCGGAAAGCCGTTGACCGCCGCCAAGCTGGCGCCCCTGATGGCCCGTCACAGGCGCCTGGTCGCGGGGATCGCCGCCGGCCCCCCGAATCCAGGGTGACCGGCGCGGGCGCTTCGGCGGACCAGGCGGAGGTCCTCGCCCTGGTGGAGACGATCAGCGCGGCGGATGCGCGGCTGGACACCCTGCTGGGCGGCAAGGTGGATACGGTCACGGACCGCGCGGGACGTACCTTCCTCCTGAAGCGGGCCCAGGAGGACCTGCTCCGCAGCCAGGCGGCGCACCATGTGTCGATCATGGAGGCCCTGCCCGCGCACATCGTGCTGCTGGACCGCGACGGCATCATCTTCAACGTCAATGCGCGCTGGCGGGCGTTCGCGAACGACAACGGGATGAAGGCCCCGCTGCACGGGCTGGGCGCCAGCTACCTGGACGCCTGCGACGCCGCCGAAGGCCCGGATGCGGCGTCGGCGGCCCAGGCCGCGCGGGGGATCCGTGCCGTGCTGGCCGGAGGGCTGCAGACCTTCGTGCTGGAATATCCGTGCCACTCACCGTCGGAGGAGCGCTGGTTCCTGCTGCGCGCGGCGGCCCTGGGCGGCGGCCTCGACGGCGCGATCATCCTGCACTTCGACATCACGGCGAAGGTCCGCGCAGCCCGTGACCTCGCCCTCCTCTCGCTGGACACCGCGCGGCGCGAGCGGATGCTGAACACCGCGCTGTCCTCGATCACCGACTTCAGCTACCTGATCGATGCCCGCGGCCGGCTCCTCTTCGCCAACCAGAAGGCCCTCGACCTGTGGGGCATCAGCCTGGAGCAGGCGATCGGCAGGGACTCGCATGACCTCGGGTACCCGCCGGAATCGGCGCGGAAGGTCCAGGCCCAGATCTCCTCCGTCCTTGCCACGGGCCAGCCGGTCAAGGACGAAATCTCCTTCCGCGGCCCCGGCGGCGGCATCCGCGTGTACGCGTATGTGTTCTCCGCAGCCCGGGCCGCCGACGGGAACGTCGATTTCGTCGTGGGGTGCGCCACGGACATCACCGACAAGAAGCGCTCCGACCTCGCGCTGCAGGAAAGCTTCGCCGAGTTCCGCACGCTGGCCGCCGCGATGCCGCAGATCGTCTGGGCGACCACGCCGCGGCGCGAGGCGATCTACCTGAACCAGCAATGGATCGCCTACACCGGCATGAGTCTCGCCCAGGGACTGGGGGGCGGCTGGTTCGATGCGATCCACCCGGACGACCGGACGGTGGCGACGCAGGCGTTCGCCGGCGCCGACGGCCAGTATTCCTACGAATGCCGGCTGCGCCGGGCGGACGGCCTGCACCGGTGGTGGCTGGTGCGGGCCGTCGCCCTGAAGGACGACGCCGGCACGGTGCTCAAGTGGATCGGGACCGGCACCGACATCGACGACCTCAAGCTGGCCGAGATCGCGGTCTCCGAAACCAATCGCCAGCTGCAGCGGCAACGCTCGGAACTGCAGATCCTGCTGGACCTGGTCCCCGCGCGGATCTGGTTCAAGGATGCCCGGAACACCATCCTGCGCGTCAACGAGCGCACGGCGAGCCACTTCGGGCGGACCGTCGCCGGGATGGAAGGCATGCGGATCGAGGACCTGTACCCGGCGGAGACGGCGGCGCGGTACCGGGCCTCGGACCGCGAGATCATCCGCACGGGCGAATCGATCCTCGGCGTGGTGGAGCGCAACACCGGCCCGGACGGCGGCGAACTCTGGACGCAGAAGGACAAGGTGCCGTTCCGGGACGAGAGCGGCCAGGTCACCGGCATCGTCGTGATGGAACTGGACATCACCGAACGCAAGCGCGCCCAGGACGCGCTGCGCCGCCTCAACGTCGAACTGGAAGACCGGGTGCTGCGTCGCACCGCGGAGCTCGAGGCCGCGCGCGGGGAGGCGGAACGGGCCAACCTCGCCAAATCGGAGTTCCTCGCCACCATGAGCCACGAGATCCGGACGCCCATGAGCGGCCTGCTCGGGCTGCTGGAACTGCTGTCGCTGAACCTCGACCAGGAGCAGCGGGCCACGCTCGCCGTCGCCCGCGAATCCGGCGTGTCGCTGATGCGGATCATCGACGACATCCTCGACTTCTCGAAGATCGAGGCGAACAGCCTGGAATTGAACCTCGTGGCGGGCTCGGTGGCCGCGGTGGTCCGCAGCGTCACCCACCTCCACGCGCGGGTCGCGGCCAGCAAGAACCTGGTGCTGCGCACGGAGGTGTCCCCGGAGATCAGCCCGCTGCTGTCGTTCGACCCGCTGCGCCTCGGCCAGATCCTGAACAACTTCATCAACAACGCCATCAAGTTCACGCGCGCCGGGGAGATCGACATCTCCGTGCGACTGCAGGCGAGACACGGCGACACGGAGGAATTGCTGTTCGTCGTGCGCGATACCGGCATCGGCATGACGCCGGCGCAGGTCGGCCGCCTGTTCCAGCCCTTCGTCCAGGCCGCGGCCGAGACGAGCGCCCAGTTCGGCGGCACCGGGCTCGGCCTGGTGATCTCCCGGCGGCTGGCCGAATTGATGGGAGGAACGGTGGACGTCGCCAGCGAGTTCGGCGTAGGCACCTCCTTGTCGCTGGCCCTCGCGCTCGAGATCTGCGACGGCACGCTGCTCACCGGGACCGAGCCGCCGGACCAGCAGGCCCTGCAGATCCTGCTGGCCGGCCGGCGCGCCGCGCCGTCCAGCAGCGAGGCGCAGGCGGAGGGCACGCTGCTGCTGATCGTGGACGACCACCCGACGAACCGCATGGTGCTGATGCGCCAGGTGGCCCAGCTCGGCTACGCCGCGGAGACGGCGGACGACGGCGTGCAGGCGCTGCGGGCGTGGCGGCAGGGCCGGTTCGCCGCCATCGTCACCGACTGCAACATGCCGGCCATGACCGGCTACGAACTGGCCACCGCGATCCGCCACGCCGAGAGGGGAGGCGCCCGCGCTCGCACTCCCATCATCGCTTGCACCGCGAACGCGCTGCGGGCCGCCGCCGAGCGCTGCATCAGCGTCGGGATGGACGACTGCCTGGTCAAGCCGGCCAACCTGGCGCAGCTGGGCGAGATGCTGGACCGCTGGGTGCCGTTGGCGCGCCACGTCGCGCCGGCGCCGCAGGCCGCGGACCCGGTGCCATCGGTGGGCCCGCGAGGCCACGGGCTGCTCGATCTTGCGCTGCTGGCCGAAATCTCGGGCCGCGATCCGCTGGCACAGGCGGAAATGCTGCTGGACTTCCGCCGCACCAACGACCTCGATGCCGCGGCGCTGCGCCAGGCGATCGCCGCCGCGGATTTCGAGCAGGCGGCGAATTCCTCGCACCGCATCAAGGGCTCCAGCCAGATGCTGGGGGCGACGTCGCTGGGACAGGCTTGCGCCGGCATCGAGGCCGCCGGCGCCACCCGCGATGCGGCGGGGCTCGCCGCGGCGATGCACGACTTCGAAGTGGAGTTGCTGCGGTTGAACGGCTACCTCGACATGTTCCCGACCCTCAGGCAGGACACCCGGTGACGGAAAGCACTTCGCTCGAAGGGCCGAAGACCCGGTTCCCCATGCGCGCGCGGCTGATCGTGTTCGCCTTGCTGTGCGCGCTGCCGGTGTTCCTGCTCACGGGCCTCCAGTTCCTGCGCGAAACCCAGCGCATCCGCGGTGCAGCCATCCAGGAAGTCGAGGACAACGCGGACATGCTGGTGCGCCGGCTGCAGCAGGACCTGGTCAGCGCCGAGACCGTCGCCCAGGCCCTGGGCGGGGTGGACCTGGCGCGGCCCGGCGCGAGCGAGGCCTGTTCCAGCGCCCTGGAGCGCGCGGTCGCCGCCGCCGGGGAACGCGTGACCAATTTCCTGGTGGCTTCGCCGACGGCCGAAGTCCTGTGCAGCGGGCGGCCGATGGTCCGCGCGGCCAATGGCCTGGACCGGCCACACGTGCAGCAGGCCCTGCGGACCGGGCGCCCCGCGTTGAGCGGCTTCGTCGTCGGCCGGGTCACCGGCAAGGACAGCCTGCAACTCGTCGTCCCGATCCTGGACGCGGACGGCCGCGTCACGGCGATGGCGGTGGCGGGCCTCGCAGCCGCATCGCTCATCGCCCAGCTGCCGCAGGTACCGGACCTTCCGGTGACGATGGCGCTCTTCGACCGCGCGGGCATGCTCGTCAGCCAGAGTCCGGAGGACCCGGCGCTGCGCCGCGGCCAACCCTTCGCGGACAGCGAGCTGTTCGGCCGGAGGGAGGCGCTGACCTGGGGGGCCGCCGAGCTGCGCGGCCTCGATGGCGTGCGCCGCGTCTATGTGGCCCGCCCGGTCCGGTTCGATGGGGAGACGGTGCTGTGGGTCATGAGCGGGGCGGACGGCCACATCCTCGCGGGAGCGGCGCAGGCAGCGTTCTGGCGCGACATGGGACTCGTGCTCCTGATGGCGTTGGCCGTCGCGGCCGTGGCGGTGCTCGCCACCCGACCCCTGGTGCTGAAGCCCCACGAACGCGAACTCGAGCACGCCAGGCGGCACGCCCGCTTCGGGACGTGGTTCCGGGACACCCGCAGCGGCCGGGCCGAATGGTCCCGGGAAACGTTCGAGCTGTTCGGCCTCGACGCGGCGCTCGGCGCGCCGGACGCCGGCGGCAGCGAGCTGCTGCTGGTCCCGGCCAGCGCGGCACTCAAGGCAAGCGCCTATCGCAAGCTGCTGGAGGAGGGTGAGCCGTTCGAGATCGAGGTCGAGGTGGCCCGCACGGACCTCCAGGCCTGCTGGCTGCACGTCCGGGGCGAAGCGGTACGGGACGCCTTCGGCCGCATCACCGGGGCGCGCGGCACGGTCTACGACATCACCGAGAGAAAGCTCGCCACGCTGGCCGTGCAGCGCAGCCAGCGCCAGTTGCGCAGCCTCATGGACGGGCTTGCCCCTTCCATGTTCGTGGGCCTGCTGACACCGCAGGGCATCCTGGTCGAGGCCAACCGCTCGCCGCTGGAAGCGGCCGGGATCGAGGCGCAGGACGTGCTGGGCCAGCCCTTCCCCGACACCCCCTGGTGGCGGGATTCGCAGCCGGTTCGGGACCAGATGCGCGCCGCCATCCTGCGCGCGGCCCAGGGCGAGGCGTCCCGGTTCGAGGTGACGACCCGCGGCAGGAACGGCGAGGCGATCGACCTCGACTTCTCGCTGCAGCCGCTGCGTGACGAGACCGGCGAGGTGATCTTCCTGATCCCGTCGGCCGTCGTCATCACCGAACGCAAGCGCGCCGAGACCGCGCTGCACGAGAGCGAGGCCGAATTCCGGGCGCTGGCGGAATCGATGCCGCAGATCGTCTGGATGACGCGCCCCGACGGCTGGAACATCTATTTCAACCAGCGGTGGGGCGACTACACCGGCCTGACGCTCGACGAGAGCCTGGGGCATGGCTGGAACAAGCCCTTCCATCCCGAGGACCAGCAGCTCGCATGGGAGGCATGGCAGGCGGCTACCGCCACCGGCAGCACCTACATGCTGGAAAGCCGGCTGCGCCGCGCCGACGGGACCTATCGCTGGTGGCTGTTGCGGGGAGTGCCCCAGCGCGACGAGGATGGCACGCTGCTGAAGTGGGTCGGGACGTGTACGGACATCCATGACCTGAAACTCGCCGAGATGGAGGTTTCGCGCGCCAACCGCGAGCTGGAACGGCACCAGCACGAGCTGCGGGTGCTGTTCGACCTGATGCCCGCGCTCATCATGTTCAAGGACACGGAGAACCGGATCCTGAAGATCAACCGGCGCGGCGCCGAAGCGGAGGGTCTCCGCGTCGAAGAGATCGAGGGCCGGTCGGCCATGGAGATCTATCCGGACATGGCGGCCGAGGGCCACCTGGCGGACCTCGAGGTGATCCGCACCGGCCAGCCCCATTACGGCGACACCCAGAAGATCCGCACCCGGCTGGGCCAGGAGATGTGGGTCCAGCGGGACCGGGTGCCGTACCGGGACGAGGCCGGCAAGGTCGTCGGCATCGTGCTGATGGCGCAGGACGTGACGGGACGCCAGCGGGACCGGGACGCGCTGCAGGAGCTCAACGCCGACCTGGAGTCGCGCGTGCGCCGCCGCACCGCGGAGCTGAACCTGGCGCGCTCGCAGGCCGAAGCGGCCAACCGCGCCAAGTCCGACTTCCTGGCGTCGATGAGCCACGAGATCCGTACGCCGATGAGCGGGTTGCTCGGCCTGCTCGAGCTGCTCGAGCTGAGCGCGCTGGACGCCGACCAGCACCTGACGCTGGGCCTGGCGCGAGAGTCCGGCCTGTCCCTCCTGTCCATCATCGACGACATCCTCGACTTCTCGAAGATCGAGGCCAATCGGCTGGACCTCAACCTCGTGGCCGGCTCCGTCCGGAGCATCGTGGAAAACGTCGCCCGGCTGCACGGCCAGGTCGCGTCCACCCGCAACCTGGCCTTGCGCGTGGAGGTGGCGCCGCAGATCAGTCCGCTGCTGGCGGTCGATCCCCTGCGCCTGGGCCAGATCCTGAACAACTTCCTCAGCAACGCCATCAAGTTCACCGAGCGTGGCGGCGTCGAAGTGCGGGTGGAACTGCTGGGGCGCGGAGCGGAAACGGAGCACCTGCGGTTCACGGTGCGGGACACCGGCGTGGGGATGACGCCGCAGCAGCTGGCCCGCCTCTTCCAGCCCTTTGCCCAGGCCGATGCGGCCACCAGTGCGTTGTACGGCGGCACCGGCCTCGGCCTGGTGATCGCCCGCCGGCTGGCCGAACTGATGGGGGGCAGCGTGGAGATCGCCAGCGAGCCGGGCCGCGGCACCACGCTGACCCTGCTGCTATCGATGGAGATCTGCGATGCGGCCGTTCCGGCGTTGCCGGCTGCCCGCACCCGGCGGGAAACCCTGGCTGCCCTGGTAGCGGGCCGCCGCAAGGCCCCTTCCCTGGAACAAGCCGAGGCGGAAGGCACCCTGGTGCTGGTCGTCGACGACCATCCGACGAACCGGCAGGTCCTGTGGCGGCAGCTGTCGTCCCTCGGTTATGCAGCCATGACGGCGAGCGACGGCGTGGAGGCGCTCGACCTGTGGCACCGGCGCCGGTTCGCCGCCCTCGTCACGGACTGCAACATGCCGCGCATGAACGGCTACGAGCTGGCCCGGGAAATCCGGGCGATGGAACAGCGGGCCGGTGGCGGACGGGTCCCGGTGATCGCCTGCACCGCCAACGCGCTCCCCGCCGCCGTCGAATCCTGTCTCGCCGCTGGCATGGACGACTACGTGGTCAAGCCCGCCGACCTCACGGAGATGGGCAGCAAGCTCGCGCGCTGGCTCCCGCTGCCTCCGGCAAGCGGCGCCGCGACCGGACAGGCGCACAGTCAGGTGGCGGCCCGGCCGGTCGGCGCGGGCTTCCTCGACCTCGCTCTGCTGGCCGAGATATCGGGCGGGGCCGTGCTGGTCGAAGCCGAAATGCTCGCCGATTTCCGCCGCACCAACGACTGCGACGCGGCGAGCCTGCGCGCAGCGGCTCGCGCGGGAGACATCCCCGCGCTGGTGGCGACTTCGCACCGGATCAAGGGCGCGAGCCTGATGCTGGGAGCGACGGCGCTGGCGCGCGCCTGTGCCGCCATCGAAGCCGCCAGCGCGGACGAGGACCCGCTGGCGCTTGGCGAGGCGGTCGTTGGTTTCGAGCACGAGCTGCAACGGCTCGACACGTATCTCGACGGGCTGATCCGCAGCCCTGCCGGCTCACGCGCTTGACAGCAGGACCGGCCGGGTCGTCGGGAGATGGGATTCCCGTTCACGCCGCAGGTAGTCCAGGTGGCGCCGCAAGCGTCGCTGCCGGTCGGCGATCTCGCCCAGCATCTGGCGGTGGAGCCGGTCGACGCCGTGCGGAGAGCCGCCCGAGGTCCGGATCAGGAAATCGGGAACCACCACGAGCTCTTCGCCCTGCCAGTCGCTTTCGATCGCAGGCGCTTCCCCCAGGGCAGCGCGGACCGCGATGGCGGCCGCCTCTTCGTCGTACCCTGGCAGCAGGACGGCGAACGAAGTGGCCGTCGTGCGCGAAACGCGGCCGACGACGGGATCGATGCGTTGCAGCGCGCGCAGGATCGCGGCCACGGTATGGTGGGCCGCGCGATCGCCGAAGATCTGGCGCAGTTCCGGCAGCTCGCACACATCGAAGACCGCGAGGGTGGAGGGGCGGCCGGCAAGCCCCCTCCGCCGGCCAGCCCGTCCGGGGCCGAACGCCTGCCATGCGGATCGCGCGAGTCGCGCGAGCTTTCGACCGCTCGTGTCCAATGCCGGTGCCAGTGCCAGTGCCATGCGTTTTCCTCGTAGGCTCCATCTGGCCACCAAAAAGCGGCTGCGGATTAGGAAAATCGAACGGGGGCGACCCGTCAGTTGCCTGCCCCCCTATCCCTGCGGGCTCTCCGCCATGGGGGCGCAGTATTTCTGCAGTTCGTCCGGCAAGCCATCCGGACAGACACCGCAGCCCCGATTCCCCGGTACGGCGTAGTCGATGAATTTCGGGTACGGCAGGTCCAGGTTCGCCATGATCCGCTGGAACTCGGCCACGCTCTTGCCGGCGCCGAGCCGCGGATTGCGTGCCTTCTCCTGCGCGATCGACGACACGTGCCTGCCGGTGTAGTCGTGCGCGGGATAGACGAGGGTTTCGTCGTCCAGCGCGAAGAGTTTCTGCGTGACGCTGCGATAGAGCGCCGCCGAGTCCCCGTTCTGGAAGTCGGTCCGGCCGCAGCCGTCGATCAGCAATGCGTCGCCGGTGAACACCCGTGCCGCGGACACGTACGAGAAGTGCCCGTCCGTGTGGCCCGGCGTGTGCAGCCCTTCGATGGTCATCGAGCCGACCCGCAATGGCCGGCCCTCTTCGATGCCGAGGTCTGCACAAGGGAGCCGGTCGAAGGCCGGCGCCGCGATCCTGCTGCCGGTGCGCTTCTTCAGCTCCAGGGCCGCCGTGATGTGGTCCGCGTGGATGTGCGTGTCGAGGGTATAGGCCAGCCGGAGGCCGAGGCCCTGGAGCACCTGCAGGTCGCGGTCCATCGAATTCACGACGGGGTCCACCAGGATGGCCTCGCCGGTTTCGGGGCAGCCGAGCACGTACGTATAGGTGCTTGAGACGGGTTCGAGAAGCTGTCGGAAGATCATGCGTCGCTCCGGTTGGGGGCGTTGGGGACTGCGTTCCAAACGTTATATCATGTGATATAGTGATCGGGAACCAGGCCGGCATGACGAGATGACCTGCAGAGCGGGACCCGGTCACAGGGCCCCCTATCGGATGACGCAGACATTTCAACTTGGACCTCTGGTCCTCTCGCTGCCGCTGCTGCTGGCCGCGGCCGCCTTCCTGCTGGCGAGCTTCGCCGGGCGCCGCCTCGGCAAGGATCGCGGTGCGGAGGTGGAACGGCATCTCATGTGGATGCTGCTGCTCGGCTTGCTGGCGGCGCGCCTGGCCTTCGTCGTCCAGTTCCGCGACGCCTACCTGAAGTCGCCGCTGGGCATCCTGGACATCCGCGACGGCGGCTGGCATGTCGCTGTCGGCCTGGGCGTCGCATTTGCGTACGTGGGTGTCGTGCTGGCGCGCCGCGCCGCCTTGCGCAAGCCCCTGGCGGCCGCGCTGGGGGTGGGCGCGGGACTCTGGCTGGCGGGCGCCCTGGTCCTGTCCGCGAATGCACCCGGTGATGTGCGCATGCCGAAGCTCGCCCTGCCCTCCATGGACGGCACCACCGTGGCGCTTTCAACGTACGAGGGCCGGCCCACGGTGGTCAACCTGTGGGCCACCTGGTGTCCGCCCTGCCAGCGCGAAATGCCCGTGCTGCACGCGGCGCAGTTGGCGCGCCCCGACGTGCACTTCGTCTTCCTGAACCAGGGCGAGTCGCCGCAGAAGGTGGCCGCCTATCTGCGCAAGAGCGGCCTGGCGCTGCGCAACGTGCTGCTGGACGGACGCAGCGAGGTCGGCGCGGAGCTGGGTCATCGTGCACTGCCCACGACGCTATTCTTCGACGCCCGCGGCCGCCTGGTCGACACGCGCGTCGGGGAGCTGTCCGAGGCCTCCCTGGCCGAACGCCTTTCCTCCCTTGCCGCTGCCGCTCCTAAACAATGAAGTTGAAATCTCCCATTTCAGGGCGTCACCGTCGGCGGCACTTTTCCAGCTCCGGGTGGGCCGACCGCCGGGCGGCCCACATCGGTTGCGACAGGCTGGTTCGACCTAGTCCCGCTGGTCCCGCGCCTCTTCGTCGGCAGAGGTTCCAGGAAATGCCGTCATCCGCCGCACCGGCGCCTTCGGGCGGTCATCGAACACCACGCTGAACGGCTTTGGCCAGTAGTGCCCCGTCGACTCATGGATGAAGTACTTGGGTATGGCCGCGCCCAGGTCGATTTCCGCGTAAACGATGCCTTCCTCATCCCAGCCCAGCGGTTCCGTCAACAGCTTTCCGCTGCCCGCTTCGATGATCGCCGTCCAGGCGTTCACCGGTTGCTGCTCGCGGGTCAGTCCCAGCCGATCCAGCACGTCCTGCCCGACCACCAGCTGGCTGCACAGAACGTAGCTGTTGTGAGCGATGGCGTGATAACGGGAGCAGATCTCGGCCAGCGAGCGGTCTGCCAGCGTGAACCCCAGCCACGCGGCCACATGGACCTGTTCACCCATGGCGGCCAGGGTGTACGCGGGCAGCGACATCGTATGTTCGCCGCAGATCAGCCCTCCGAGCTTGCCGACGGCAGTGTCATACACCTCGTGGGTGCTCCCGTCGCCGTCACCCCAGACCAGCTTCTCGGGCCCGGTCGGCCTGAACTTGCGGTGCTTGCCGAGGAGCTCGCCACCGGGACTGAAATACAGCAGCGTGTTGTAGAGCGTCTTGCCTTCGCGCTCGTTGACGCCGATGACCACATACGCCTGGGCCTCGCGAGCTGCCTGTCCAAGCATGGCGACCACGGGTCCGGGCACCTCCACCGCGTTTCGGAACAGCTCGGCCGAGAACGCGCCGCCCCGGCCCATGGGAAGGTGCCATGCCCAGTACGGCCCGCCGGCGAGAAAGACCTCCGGCAACGCGATCAACTTCGCGCCATGGGAGGCGGCTTCGCGGATGAGGGCACAAGCCTTGTCCACGCTGGCGTCGAGGTCGAGGAACACCGGTGCGGCCTGAACGGCTGCCGCCTTGTACTTGGGGGGAATATCCAGTTTCAGCATCTCTTGATTCCTTACTTTGCGAGACCGAGCTTCTTTCCGATTTCTTTCACCACGGCGGTTTCCTCGCGCATCATGGTGACGACGCGCGCGGGCGGCTGATAGTCGTTCAGGATCCCCAGCGGCAGGATCCGCGTGTTCACCGCCGGATCCTGGAGTGACCTGGCGAATGCCGCCTCAAGCGTCTTGCGCGTGCTCTCCGGCACGCCCGCCGGCACGACAAAGGCCGTCCAGACGCCGATCAGGTCCTGTGGGTATCCGAGCTCCTTCAACGTGGGCACCGGCTCATAGCCGGGAAACTTGTCGGACAGCGCAATGGCTTTCGCCGCACCTGCCTTCAGCGTGCCGCTGACCGACCCGAGCGAGACGATCACGCCCTCCAAATGACCGCCGCGCATGGCGGTGATGGCGGGCCCCGAGCCCTTGAAGGGGACCGAGAGAATGCCGGCCTTGGTGAGGCCGTTCAGGATTTCCACGTCCAGATCGCCGATGGAACCCTGGCCCGCGGTACCGAGCCGCACCTTGCCCGGATTGATCGTGGCAAATTCGACCAGTCCCTTCAGGTCGCTGAACGGAAGTCCGTTGGCGATCACGAGCACACTGGGCGTGCGCTCGGCCAGGCTGACGGGCTGCAGGTCCTTGAACGGGTCGTAGTTCGTGCTGGCAGCCTGCAGCACGGGCCTGAAGGTGAGCGACGCGTTGATGGCCATCAGCACCTTCTGTCCATCCCTCGGCCCGCGGAGCAGTTCGGCCACGGACAGGGCACCGCCGGCACCGGGCCGGTTGTCCACCAGTACCGGGGTGCGCAGGTGCGCCGCCAGGTTCTCCGCGAGGATTCGGGCGGCGGAGTCAAAGCCGTCCCCTGCGGCAACGGGCACGATGATGGTGATCGGGCCGGTTGGAAACTCCGGCGCCTGCGCGGCGGCCGGACCAGCGAGCAGCGGTGTGAGAGCAACCATCACTGAGAGCAGGAGTTTTTTCATCGAATTTCCAGGGTGAAGACGCCGGGGTTCGCTTGCAGCGCGGGATCGGCAAAATTTTGTGGGCGGCGGGCGTACCGGCAAAGCCAAAATGGCGCGATGCGCCAAATCTCCCCTGCTCCGTTGGTCGCCAGTCCCCAGCCGCACGACAAGAACATCGTGGTCGCCCTCAAGAAGGGACTGGAGATACTGACGTGCTTCGGGCGTGAAGCAAGCCGGCTCACTCCGTCGGAAGTCGCTCGTCGTACGGGGAGCACGCCGGCATCGGCACGCCGGGCGCTGCACACCCTGCTCGCTTCGGGGTACCTGGAATCAGACGGCAAGCGGTACTGGATGGCCGCGCGCACGCTCCTGATCGCGCATGCCTATTTCACATCACGACCCACGGCGCAGCTTGCCCAGCCGGTCATGGAGGCCCTGGCCGAGCGTACCAAGGAGTCCTCTTCCCTGGGCAAGCTGCTGGATGACGACGTCATCATCCTCTCGCGTTCGATCACCCGAAGCACCCTCGCGACCGGGCTGGGCATCGGCGCGCGCCTGCCCGCTTACTGCTCCTCGCTCGGGCGAGTGCTGCTGGCGGGCATGCCGCGCGACGAAGCAGCACGCAAGCTGCAGGGCATGGATCGCATTCCACTGACGCCCCGCACGACGTATGAGCTGGACGAACTCCTCGTGCTGCTGGACAAGTGCCGCGAGCAAGGCTGGGCTTCCAGCGACGAGGAGCTGGAACTGGGCGTGCGTTCCATTGCCGTGCCCGTCACCGACCGAAGCGGCAGAACGATCGCCGGATTGAGCATTTCCGTTCACGCGGACCGGATGCGCTTCTCCGAATTCCGGGCCCAGATGCTGCCGCACCTCCGCCGCGCGGGTGAACGCCTGTCTGCCCGCCTTCCGCCGGATTAGTCAATGGTCGATGCCAAGGCGCCCATGGCGTCCGCGCTCAGAGCAGCGAGGCGAAGTTGCGCCGCGCCGTTTCCATCTCCGGGAGCAGTTTCTCGACCACTTGCTCGCGCGTCATGCGACTGGTAGCCACCGACAGGCTCATGGCCGCGATCAGCTCGCCGCGGCCGTTGCGGATGGGCACGGCGATCGACCGCAGTCCGATTTCCAGTTCCTGGTCGCCCAGCGCATACCCGTGGGCGCGCACCAGGGCCACCTGTCTCATGATCTCGCGGACGTCTGTGCAGGTGTGCGGCGTGAGGGCCGGGCGCGCCATCCGGTTCAACATGAACTCGACGTCCGCGGGTGGCAGTTCCGACAGCAGCACCCGTCCCGTCGCACTGCAGTAGGCGGGCAACCGCGCGCCGACGCCCAACCCGCTGGACAGGCTGCGCCTGTGGGTGGAACGGGCCACGAACACCGCGTCCTGCGAGTCCAGCACCGCGATGGAAGCCGACTCGCGCGTCAGTTCGCTGGTCATCTCGAGGATGGGCTGGGCAACCTTCGTCAGAGGGTCGGAAGCGACGTATGCATGCCCAAGCCGCAGCGAACGAGGCGCCAGCTTGAAGAGCCGGCCATCCTGCTGCGCATAGCCCAGCTTGCACAGCGTCAACAGGCTGCGCCGCACCGCGGCCTTGGTGTGCCCCGTGATCTCGGCCGCGTGCGTCAGGGTCAGCGGGCCCTTGCTGATGCCGAAGGCTTCGATGATGGCCAGGCCCTTTTCGAGCCCCATCACGTACTCCTTCTCCTCTTTCTTCCCGTCCTGTGCTGTGTCGAAAACCGCGGCCATCTTTCGATCCATTAGTTCGATATGCGAACAATATATCCGAAATCATTGACCCAGGTCAAAACTGCAACGAGACTTCGCTTCGCCCTCGCCCAACAAAGGCGTTGCCGACGAGACAAGGAATGGACCAATGACCAGCGCGCAGACGGTAGAACGCCGCGAGGTGAATGCCCCCGTCACCGACTTCGATCCGTACGCGGACGAGGTCCTCGACGACCCCTATCCGCACTACGAGATGCTGCGGGAGCTTGGGCCGGTGTTCTACCTGAGCCGCTACGACGCCTACGGCATCGCGCGTCATTCCGAGATCGATGCGGTCCTGCGCGATCCGGTGACCTTCTGTTCGAGCGCGGGAGTCGGCCTGGCCAACTTCCATACGACGGAGGCGTGGCGCAAGCCGAGCATCATCCTGGAAGTCGATCCGCCCATGCACGCCCGCACCCGCAAGGTCGTTGGGGGCCTGCTGGCGCCGGCCAACATCAACAAGCTGCGCCCCATCTTCGAGCGCCAGGCCGAACTGCTGGTGGACCGCGTCCTGGAGAAGGGCCGCTTCGACGCCGTCGAAGACCTGTGCGAGGCCTACCCGCTCAAGGTGTTCGCCGACGCGGTCGGCATCCCGTCCGAAGGACGCGAGAAGTACCTGCTGCCCTACGGCGACATGGTGTTCAACGCGTTCGGCCCGGTGAACGAGCGCTTCAAGGCCTGCTTCGCCCGGCTGCAGGACGGCGCCTCCGACTGGATCGCCGAGGTATGCAAGCGCGAGAACCTGACTCCGGATGGCTTCGGCGCGCAGTTGTACAAGGCCGCCGACGAGGGCCTGCTGGCCCCTGAAGAAGCGCCGATGCTGGTGCGCACCCTGCTCTCCGCCGGCCTCGACACGACGGTGTTCACGCTGTGCAACGCCATCCTGTCCTTCTCGCGCCACCCCGACCAATGGGCCCTGGTGCATGCGAACCCCGCATCGGCACGGCAGGCGCTCGAGGAAGTGCTGCGCTACGAAAGTACCTTTCACTCCTTCTACCGCACCACCACCCGGGCAGTCGAGGTCGCCGGCGTCCCCATGGGGAACGAGCAGAAGATCTGCGTCTTCATCGGATCTGCCAACCGCGATCCGCGCCGCTGGGGCGAGACCGCCGACAAGTTCGACGTCGGCCGCCGTGCGGCCGGCAACCTCGCCTTCGGCACGGGCATCCATGGCTGCGCCGGGCAGATGATCGCGCGCCTGGAGGGCGAGATCGTCCTGACCGCCCTGGCCAAGCGGGTCAGGCAGATCCACCTCGAAGGCCCGCCGGTCATCCACTACAACAACTCGGTGCGCGGCTACACCAGCATGCCCGTCAGCGTCACGGCCGCCTGAGCGCGCGACAGCGCAGCGCTACCCGGTTTCCTCTCCCACCACTCTCGTTCCAGAGGCGTCCATGCCCCAGATCACGTACGTCCAGCCGGACGGCGCCCGCCGCTCCATTGCCGCCAATCCCGGCGCGACCGTCATGCTGACCGCCGTTGCGAACAACATCCCGGGCATCGTCGCCGAGTGCGGCGGCGCGGCGATGTGCGCCACCTGCCACGTCTACCTCGACGAGGCCAGCCTCTCCGCCGTGGCGCCTGTCAGCGAAGTCGAAAACGAGATGCTGGACAGCGCTGCCAGCGGCCGCCGCCAACACAGCCGCCTGAGCTGCCAACTGGTGCTGGAGCCGGGGGTGGACGAGATCGTGGTCCATATCCCTTCGCACCAGGTCTGAACGAGATGGTCCAGGCAGGCGTCATCGTGGTCGGCGGCGGACAGGGCGGCTTCCAGGTCGCCTCCTCGCTGCGCGAGGAGGGGTACCAAGGCAGCATCACGCTGATCGGCGATGAGCCCGGCCTGCCTTACCAGCGCCCGCCGCTGTCCAAGGGCTTCCTGGCTGGAAAGGCCCAAGCACAGCACATCGAGTTGCGCCCTCCCGCCTTCTACGCCGAACAAGGCATAGCCTTGCTGGCGCCGGAGCGCGTCACGAGCGTCGATCGCGCGGCGCGACGTGTCGGCTTGGCCTCCGGTGCCTGGCTCGCGTACGAGCACCTGGTGTTGGCCACCGGGGCGCGGGCACGCATTCCCACTGTTCCGGGCACGGGCCTCCCTGGCATCCTGCCCCTGCGCAGTCGTTCCGACGCCGAAGCCATTCAGGACCTGCTGCCGCGAGTGCGACGACTGGTGGTCGTGGGCGGCGGCTTCATCGGACTGGAAGTCGCCGCCATGGGCGCCGACATGGGCTTGGACGTGCGGGTGATCGAGTTTGCCGATCGCGTCCTCAAGCGCTGCGTCTCGGCCGAAGTCTCCGCCTACCTCGCCAGTGCCCAAGCAAGACGAGGGGTGCAATTCAGTTTCGACACCGGCGTCGTCGCGTTCACCGGCAGTGAGGGCAGGGTCACCCACGTGCAGACCAGCCGCAGCGACGACTTCGAGGCCGACCTGGTGGTGGTCGGCGTCGGCGTCGAACCCAATGTGGAACTCGCGCGCGAGGCCGGCCTGCCGGTACATGACGGCATCGTGGTCGACGCGCACCTGCGGACCGCCGACCCCGCCATTTCCGCCATCGGTGACTGTGCCCGCTACCCCGCTGCATGGTCCGCAGCGCCGGTGCGGCTGGAATCCGTGCAGAACGCCGTGGACCAGGCCCGTTGCGTTGCCGCCCGCCTTGCCGGAAGGGGCGAACCCTATGCGAAGGTGCCCTGGTTCTGGAGCGACCAGGGCGACAACCGCCTGCAGATTGCGGGCGTGGCCGAAGCCGGCGACAGCGCTGTGCTGCGGGGCGACCCGGCCTCCGGAAAGTTTTCCGTGTTCCGCTTCCGCGCCGGGCGGCTGACCGCCGTGGAATCGATCAACAGCGCTGCCGACCACATGGCCACTCGCAAGTTCCTGGCCGCCGGCACGCCCGTCACTCCCGGGCAGGTCGCTGACACCAGCCTGAAGCTCACCACGCTGCTGGCCCCCTGAACCACATGAGGACTTCCATGATCTCCGAACAACCCAAGACCATCATCGTCACCGGCGGCGCGAGCGGCATCGGTTATGCGTTCTGCGAACACCTCGCGCAGCTGGGCCACCGCATCGTCATCGCCGACCTGCGTGGCGCCGACGAGGCGGCCGGCCGTCTCCGCAACGCCGGGTATCAGGCCATCGGCACGCAGGCCGACGTGGTCAGCGAGCGGGACGTCGCCGAAATGGCCGCTGCCGCACAGGCCGAATTCGGCGGGATCGATTGCCTGGTCAACAACGCGGGGCTGTTCACCACGCTGGCACTCAAGCCCTTCGACCAGATCAGCAACCAGGAATGGATGCGGGTCATGGAAGTGAACACCCTCGGGCCCTTCAACTGCGCCAAGGCCGTGCTGCCGGCGCTGCGGGCCAGCGGCCGCGGGCGCCTGGTGAACATCGCCTCCACCGTGCCGATCAAGGGGCCGCCCAACATGGCGCACTACGTCGCCAGCAAGGGCGCGGTGATCGCCTTCACCCGTTCGCTGGCGCGCGAACTCGCCAAGGACCGCATCACGGTGAACGCCATCGCCCCCGGCTTCACGTTGAGCGACGGCGTGCTGCAGTCGGACCTGCAGAACCGGATCGGCGACAACGCCCGCACCACCGGCCGCTGCATACAGCGCGACCAGCTGCCGGCGGACCTGGTGGGTGCCCTGGCGTACCTCGTCAGCGACGGCGCCAGCTTCGTCACCGGCCAGACCCTTGCCATCGACGGCGGCGGCGTGTTTCTCTGAACGCCGCGGTTTCCATGGACGCCCACACTCCCATCCTGCCGCCCTACGAGCAGCTGGCCCTCTACATCGACGGCGAGTTCATCCAGGCCGGCGGCCGCCGCGAGCAGGACGTGGTCAACCCGGCGACCGGGGTCGCCTTTGCGCGATTGCCGCATGCCACCACCGAGGACGTCGGCCGCGCCCTGGCTGCCGCCGGCAAGGCCTTCCAGTCCTGGCGCTTCAGCTCGCCCCTGGAACGTTCGAAGATCCTGCGCCGAGTGGCAGAACTGATCCGCGAACGCGCTCCGGCGATCGCCCGCAACATGACCCTGGACCAGGGCAAGCCGCTGGCAGAGGCGCTGCAGGAAATGGCTACGTGCGTCGAGCACGCGGAGTGGCATGCCGAGGAATGCCGGCGCATCTACGGCCGTGTGATCCCGCCACGCACGGAGACCGTGCGCCAGCTGGTGATCCGCGAACCCGTCGGCGTCTGCGCCGCCTTCACCCCGTGGAACTTCCCGTTCAACCAGGCGCTGCGCAAGGCGGTGGCGGCTCTCGGCGCGGGGAGCACGCTGATCCTGAAGGGTCCGGAGGACTCGCCGAGCGCGGTGGTGGCACTGGCGCGCATCTTCCACGACGCCGGCCTGCCCGCCGGCTGCTTCAACATCGTATGGGGCGTGCCGGCGGACATCTCCAGCCAGCTCATCGCCTCGCCCGTCGTGCGCAAGATCTCCTTCACCGGCTCCACCGCGGTCGGCAAGGGCCTGGCCGCGCTGGCCGGGGCCCAGATGAAGCGCATGACGATGGAGCTAGGCGGCCACTCGCCGGTGTTGGTCTTCGAAGACGCCGAAGTCGAAGCTGCTGCGCGCTTCCTCGCTCGCACCAAGACCCGCAACGCCGGCCAGGTCTGCATGGCGCCCAGCCGGTTCTTCGTGCACGAAAGCGTCCACGACCTTTTCGTCGATGCTTTCGCCGGCATCTATGCCGGGCTCAAGGTGGGCGACGGGCTGGCGCAGGACACCCAGATGGGCCCGCTGGCGCACCTGCGACGCGTGGACGCGATGCGATCGCTGGTGGCCGATGCTCGCGCGCGCGGCGCGGCGGTGCTGTGCGGCGGAGAGCGGCTGGCGGGCGAAGGCTACTTCTTCCCGCCGACCATCGTCACCGGACTGCCCGACGACGCCCGACTGATGACGGAAGAACCCTTCGGGCCCGTGGTGCCGGTCACCCGCTTCCGGAGCACCGACGAGGCGCTGGCCCGCGCCAATGCGCTGCCCTACGGCCTGGCCTCGTACGTGTTCACGAATTCGCTGGCCACGGCCCATCACGTGAGCAACCGGCTCGAGGCCGGCATGGTCAGCATCAATCACTTCGGCCTGGCGCTGCCGGAAACGCCGCTGGGCGGCGTGAAGGAAAGCGGCTTGGGCAGCGAAGGCGGCACCGAGACCTTCGACGGCTATCTCGCCACCAAGTTCGTTTCGCAGTCCTCGCTCGTTCCCTGAGCGGTTTTCCCGGGAAGGTGCCCCTCGGCACCGCCTGCCTTTCGCCAATGAAATCAAAGGAGACATCGATGCACGCAAGCTTTTCCCCCACCACCTGGGCACGGGCAGCCGCCGCCCTGACGCTGGCCGCGGCGGGCGCCACCGCCCATGCGGCCGACCCCGTCAAGGTCGGCCTGATGCTGCCCAGCTCGGGCACGTTCGCGGACCTCGGCAAGTGGACCGTCGACGGCTTCAAGCTGTACGTGCAGCAGCAGGGCGGCAAGCTGGGCGGACGGACCGTGGAGTACATCACTCTGGATGACGAGTCCGACCCGTCCAAGGCGAACGAGAACGCCAACAAGCTCGTCAAGCGCGACAAGGTCGACGTGCTGGTGGGCACCATCCACTCGGGCGTGGCGCTGACCATGGCCAAGGTGGCCCGCGAGACCAAGACCATCCTGATCGTGCCGAACGCCGGCGCCGGTGAGATCACCGGCGCCATGTGCTCGCCCTACGTGTTCCGAACCTCGTTCAGCAACTGGCAGCCGGGATACGCCTCCGGGCTGCTCGCGGCAAAGAAGCACAAGACGGCCGTGACCATCAGCTGGAAGTACGCGGCCGGCGACGAATCGGTCCAGGGCTTCCGCCAGGGCTTCGAGAAGGGCGGCGGCAAGGTGCTCAAGGACCTGAGCCTGCCCTTCCCCGGCGTGGAGTTCCAGCCGCTGCTGACCGAGCTGGCCACCATCAAACCCGATGCCGCCTATGCGTTCGTCGCCGGCGCCGGCCAGGTCAAGTTCGTCAAGGACTACGCTGCTGCCGGCCTGAAGGACAGCATCCCCCTGTACGGCGCCTTCATCACCGAAGGCACGCTGGCAGCGCAAGGAGACGCCGCGCAGGGACTCCAGACCGCGCTGCACTACGCGGACGGCCTGAAGAGCCCCAGGAACGAAGCCTTCATCGCAGCCCATGTCAAGGCCTACGGCAAGGCGCCGAACCTCTTCGCGGTGCAGGGCTACGACTCCGCGCAGCTGTACGACGTCGGCCTGAAGGCCGTGAACGGCGACACGAAGAAGAAGGCCGAATTGATCAAGGCCATGGAGAACGCCAGGTTGGACAGCCCGCGCGGCCCGCTGAGTTTTTCCAAGTCGCACAACCCGGTGCAGAACTTCTACGCGCGCGTGGCCCGCGGCAGCGAGAACGTCATGACGGAGGTGGTCGTGCAGAACCTGGCCGATCCCGCCCCGGATTGCAAGCCGTAAGGCCCCCCCGGCAACTCCTGAACGCACGATGGACCCCGCCCTCATCCTGATCCAGACCCTGAATGCCGCCCAGTACGGCCTCCTGCTGTTCCTGGTGGCCAGCGGACTCACCCTGATCTTCGGGGTGATGGGCGTGATCAACCTGGCGCACGGCAGTTTCTACATGATGGGCGCCTATCTCGCGTTCAGCCTGTCCGCACTCACCGGGAACCTGCTCCTCACCATCCTGATCGGCGTCGCCCTGAGCGTCGCGCTCGGGGCGGTGCTGGAGCCGCCGCAATCACCTGCAACAGGTGCTGCTGACGTACGGGCTCATCCTGGTGTTCGACGACCTGCGCAGCATGCTGGTGGGCGACGAGGTGTACTCCGTACCGGTCCCGGCCTGGCTCGATTTCTCCGTGCCCTTCCAATCGTGACATGGTGCAGTTGCTGGGCATCAACATCAACCTGCTGTACCGGCTGGTGTTCGCCCTGGGAGTCGGCCTGGCGGCCTTCGCCGGGATGATCAACGCCCCGGCATCCACCGTATCGCCCGGGATGGGAACCCAGGTGCTGATCGTGAGCTTCGTCGTCGTCATCGTCGGCGGCATCGGTTCGGTCTGGGGCGCGCTGCTCGCCTCGCTGCTCATTGCCTTCGCCGACACGTTCGGCAAGGTCTTCATCCCCGATTACGCGGGCATCTCCATCTATGTCGTCATGGCCGCCATCCTGCTGTGGCGCCCCGAAGGGCTGTTCAAGGCATGAGATCGCTCATCACCTCCCCGACGCGCGCCGTCATCGTCACCTTGTTCGTGCTGGTGCTGGCCGCCTTCCCCTTCTTCGAGCAGGAGTTCTACACGGAGATGGTCACGCGCGTGATGATCCTGTCGATCTTCGCCGTCAGCCTCGACCTGCTGCTGGGCTATACGGGCTTGATCAGCTTCGGCCATGCCGCCTGGTTCGGCCTCGGCGGCTATGTCCTCGCCCTACTGGGCACCAAATACCGCCTGACCGAAAGCCTCTGGCTCACCATGCCGGTCGCCATGGCCGTCACGGCGGCCGCTTCGTTCCTGGTGGGCCTGCTCGTGCTGCGCACGCGGGGCATGTTCTTCATCATGGTCACGCTGGCCTTCGCCCAGATCTTCTATTTCTTCTTCCATGACGTCGAGGCGCTGGGCGGCAGCTCCGACGGCCTCAACCTGCGCGGCAAGCCGTCGGCCGCCATCGGCGAGTGGGTGCCGTTCGAACTGAGCGACACCAACACGCTTTACTACTTCGTGCTGCTGGCACTGATCGCGCTGCTGGTCTTCATGGCGCTGCTCCTGCGCTCGCCGCTGGGCCGGGCGCTCCAGGGTATCCGCGAGAACGAGCACCGCATGGAGGCGATCGGCTTTCCCGTGTTCCGGTACAAGCTGGCCGCCTTCACCATTTCGGGGGCGTTCGCCGGCCTGGCGGGCTATCTGTTCGCCGTGTTGAACAGCAGCGTCAATCCCGAGATGCTGTCCTGGCACCAGTCGGCCGACGGGCTGCTGATCCTCATCCTGGGCGGGATGGGCCAGTTGTGGGGCGGCGTGATCGGAGCGTTCACCTTCGTGCTGCTCCAACAAGTGCTCTCCGACTTCGCCGACAAGTGGCACCTGTGGATGGGGATCATCATCATCCTGCTGGTGCTGTTCCTGCCGGGGGGAATGATCTCCTTGCTGGACCGACTCAAGGGCCTGTGGCAAAGGAGGCGCACATGAGCGATGTCCTGCTCAAGACCGTCAAGCTGCGCCGCACCTTCGGCGGCCTGGCTGCCAATGACAACATTTCGCTGGAACTGAGGCGGGGCGAGGTGCACGCCGTGCTCGGGCCCAACGGCGCCGGCAAGTCGACGCTGATCAACCTGCTGTCCGGGGACCTCGCGGCCAGTTCGGGCGAAATCTTCTACCAGGATCGCGACATCACCAGGCTGGCGCCGCATGAACGCTCGCTGATCGGCATCGGCCGCAGCTACCAGAAGACCAACATCTTCCCGGGCTTCACGGTGCGGGAGAACTGCCGGCTCGCCGCGCAGTCGCGAGAGCCGCGCGCCGCGCGCATCTTCAGCGACGCTGC
>JAJTCN010000016.1 GCA_021323335.1 Ramlibacter sp. | reverse complement strand
GAACCGCGAGCAGGACTGGCTGAAGACCAACCTGGCGCGCTTCACCGGCATGCTGCAGGGCCAGCGCGACCTGAACACCGTGGGCAAGATGCTGCTGTCCGAGCTGGCGCCGCTGGTGAGCGCGCACCAGGGCAGCATCTACCACAGCAACCCGGCGGACAACCGGGACGGCGAGCTCGTGCTGCTGGCCACCTACGCCCAGTCCGGCAGCCTGCCGCTGCTCGAGCGCATCCGGCCCGGCGAAGGCCTGGTCGGCGAGTGCGCGCTGCAGAACCGGCGCATCCTGCTGTCCGACGTGCCGGCGGACTACGTGGGCATCGGCTCCAGCCTCGGCGCGGCACGCCAGCTGAGCGTGGTGGTGCTGCCGGTGCTGTACGAGAACCAGACCAAGGCGGTGATCGAGCTGGCCTCGCTGCACCCCTTCACCGAGGTCAACCTGAACTTCCTGGACCAGCTGGCGCTGGGCATCGGCGCGGTGTTCAACACCATCGAGGCGACGATGCGCACGGAAGGCCTGCTCAAGCAGTCCCAGCAGCTCACCGCCGAACTGCAGTCGCGCCAGATCGAGCTGCAGCAGACCAACGAGGAACTGGGCACCAAGGCCCGCCTGCTGGCCGAGCAGAACGCGGAAGTGGAACGCAAGAACTCCGAGGTGGAGCAGGCCCGCCGCGCACTGGAAGAGAAGGCGTCCGAACTGGCGCTGACCTCCAAGTACAAGTCGGAGTTCCTGGCGAACATGTCGCACGAGCTGCGCACGCCGCTGAACTCGATCCTGATCCTGTCGCAGCAGCTGGCGGAAAACAGCGCGGGCAACCTGTCGACCAAGCAGGTGGAGTTCTCGCGCAACATCAACTCCTCGGGCAGCGACCTGCTGAACCTGATCAACGACATCCTGGACCTGTCGAAGATCGAGTCCGGCACGGTGACGGTGGACATCGAGGAGATCCCGTTCGGCGGCCTGCGCGACAGCATCGACCGCAACTTCCGCCACGTGGCCGAAGCCAAGAACCTGCCGCTGCACATCCGCTTCGCCGACGACCTGCCGCGCTCGATGGAGAGCGACCCGAAGCGCCTGCAGCAGATCCTGAAGAACCTGCTGTCGAACGCCGTGAAGTTCACGTCGCACGGCCAGGTGGAAGTCCGCGTCAGCCTGGCCGAAAGCGGCTGGAGCGCCGACCACCCCGTCCTGAGCAAGACGCAGCACGTGATCGCCTTCGCGGTGCAGGACACCGGCATCGGAGTGCCGCCCGACAAGCAGCGCCTGATCTTCGAGGCGTTCCAGCAGGCGGATGCCGGCACCTCGCGCAAGTACGGCGGCACCGGCCTGGGCCTGGCCATCAGCCGCGAACTGGCCATGCTTCTGGGCGGCGAGATCAAGCTGCACAGCGTGCACGGCGAGGGCAGCACCTTCACGCTGTACCTGCCGCTCAACTACTCCGGCGCCGACGCGCCGACGATCGAGCGCAGCGCCAAGCTGGCCGAGGGGCCGTCGGTCATCACGCTGCCGGTGGCGCGCGACGAATACATCGCCGACGACCGCGACGACATCATCCCCGGCGAGCCTGTGATGCTGGTGATCGAGGACGACCCGCACTACGCGCGCGTGCTGCTCGGGCTGGCCCGCGACCACGGCTTCAAGGGACTGGTGGCCACCAAGGGCGTGCTCGCGCTCTCGCTGGCGCGCAAGTTCAAGCCCTCGGCGATCTCGCTGGACATCTTCCTGCCGGACATGCTGGGCTGGACGGTGCTCAACCAGCTGAAGCTCGACCCGGAGCTGCGCCACATCCCGGTGCAGATCATCTCGATGGAGGAGGAGCGCCAGCACGGCCTGTCGCATGGCGCCTTCGCTTACCTGGTGAAGGACTCGACCACCGCCGGCCTGGAGGCGGCCTTCGAGAAGCTGAAGGCCTTCACGGCGCCGCGCACCAAGCGGCTGCTGATCGTGGAGGACAACGAGATCGAACGCGAGGCCGTGGTGGAGCTGCTGGCGCACGACGACATCGAGATCGTGACGGCCGGCCTCGGCGACGAGGCGCTGGCCCTGCTGCGCTCGGAGCAGTTCGACTGCGTGGTGCTGGACCTGCGCCTGCCCGACATGACCGGCTTCGAGCTGCTGGAGCAGTTGCACCAGAGCCCGGACCTGGCGACCGTGCCGGTGGTCGTGTTCACCGGCAAGGACCTGAGCCAGAAGGAGCAGTCGCGCCTGAACGCGATGGCCAAGAGCATCGTGCTGAAGGACGTGCGCTCGCCCGAGCGGCTGCTGGACGAAACGGCGCTGTTCCTGCACCGCGTGGTCACGGAACTGCCTGACGGCATGCAGGCCATGTTGAAGCGCCTGCACAACTCGGCCGAAGTGCTGCACGGGCGCAAGGTGCTGGTGGTCGACGACGACGCGCGCAACATCTTCGCGCTGACCTCGGTGCTGGAGAACCACGAGGTCGAGGTGGTCAGCGCGACCAACGGGCGCCACGCCATCGACATCATCAAGGAGACCCCGGACCTGTCGATGGTGCTGATGGACATCATGATGCCCGAGATGGACGGCTACGAAACCATGCGCGAGATCCGCAAGGACCCCGCGTTCCGCACCCTGCCGATCCTGGCGCTGACCGCGAAAGCCATGAAGGGCGACCGCGAGAAGTGCCTGGAGGCGGGGGCCAGCGATTACATCTCCAAGCCCGTCAACACGGACCAGCTCCTGTCGCTCATGCGCGTCTGGCTGTTCCGCTGAAACCATGACCGAAACCGATACCGTCAACATCCTCATCGTCGATGACGAGCCGCGCAACCTGGCGGTGCTGGAGTCCGTGCTGGACGACCCGGGCTACCGCCTGGTGCGGGCCATGTCCGGCGATGCGGCGCTGCTGGCGCTGATGGCTGACGAATTCGCCGTGCTGGTGCTGGACGTGCGCATGCCGGGCATGACCGGCTTCGAGCTGGCGCAGATGGTCAAGGAGCGGCGCAAGACCGCGCGCATCCCCATCATCTTCCTCAGCGCCTATTACAACGAAGACCAGCACGTGCTGGAAGGCTACGGCTCCGGCGCGGTGGACTACCTGCACAAACCCGTCAACCCGGCGGTGCTGCGCTCCAAGGTGGCGGTGTTCGCCGAGCTGCACAAGAAGACCCGCCAGCTCGAGATGGCCAACCGCCAGCTCAGCGAGCTGAACGAGTCGCTGGACCAGCGCGTGCGGGAGCGCACGCAGGAGCTGCAGGAAAGCGAGGCGCGGCTGCTGGACGCCAGCCGGCGCAAGGACGAATTCCTGGCGACCCTGGCACACGAGCTGCGCAATCCGCTCTCGCCGATGCGCAACGCCGTCCACTTCCTCAAGCTGCGCGGCCCGGCCACGCAGGACGTGCAGTGGTCCTCCGACGTCATCGACCGGCAGGTGGCCGCCATGGGCCGGCTGATCGACGACCTGATGGACGTCAGCCGCATCAACCAGGGCCGCATCGAGCTGCGGCGCACGGTGGTGTCGCTGGACGAAGTGCTGGCGGATGCGGTGGAAACCATCCAGCCGCAGATCGACGGCTCCGGCCACAAGCTGACCGTGATCGAGCCGCCCGGCCGCCTGATGGTGGATGCCGACCGCGGCCGCCTCTCGCAGGTCTTCATGAACCTGCTGAGCAACGCCGCCAAGTACACGGACCCGGGCGGGCAGATCGAGGTGCGGGTGGTCAGCGAGGCGGGCCATGCCGTGGTGTCGTTCCACGACAGCGGCATCGGCATCCAGTCCCATCGCCTCGAGGCGGTCTTCGACATGTTCTCGCAGGAAGAGCCAGCCATCTCGCGGTCGCGCGGCGGCCTGGGCATCGGGCTGTCGCTCACGCGCAAGCTGGTGCAGCTGCACGGCGGCAACGTCACGGCGCACAGCGACGGCCCGGGCAAGGGCAGCGTGTTCGTGGTCCGCCTGCCGCTGGTGGCCTCGACGGCGGTGCCGGAGTCACCCGACCCGGACGCGGTGCCGGCCGCCGCGGGCGGCGGGCTGCGCATCCTGGTCGCGGACGACAACCAGGACGCCGCCGAGACGATGTCCGTGCTGCTCGAGGTCATGGGCCACGAGGTGCGGCGCGTGCACGATGGCGAGGCCGCGCTGGACATGGTCACGACCTTCGATCCGCAGCTGGTGCTGCTGGACATCGGCATGCCGAAACTGAACGGCTACGAAGCCTGCAGGTCCATCCGCGAACGCGACGGCCACGCCGCGCGCACGCTGGTGGCCGTCACCGGCTGGGGCCAGCCGCAGGACCTGAAGAGCTCCAGCGATGCCGGCTTCGACCACCACCTGGTCAAGCCCGTCGACATCGACACGCTGGTGCGGCTGATCGCCGATCGGGTCTCCGCCGGCGGCTGAACGGCGAACCGTCGAGTCGGCGGCGCCGTAGCTCAGCGGCATGCGGCGTTCACCTACAAAAGGATGGTGAAGGTCGCATCAAACTGTTCGCATCATGGACGGCACTTCCAGCGCGGACTTCCTCGTGGGCTCCTCCGGCAACGACCTCATCCTCGGGCTGGAAGGCGATGACACGCTCGACGGCGGACAGGGCGTGGACACCCTGTACGGCGGAATGGGCGACGACCTGTACCGGGTGGACAGCGCGGCGGACCGCGTGCTCGAAGTGCGGGATGCGGAACTGCGGGACGCGGGCGGATACGACACGGTGCTGGCCACCTGCGGCTTCTCGCTGGGAAGCCATGTCGAGGCGCTCCGGCTGCTCGGCAGCGCGCACATCCACGGCTACGGCAACGCCCTGGACAACGTCCTCAAGGGCAACCGCGGCGACAACGTGCTGGCCGGCGGCGCTGGCGACGACGCCATCCGTGGCTGCGCTGGCGACGATCGCCTCCTGGGCGGCAGGGGCCAGGACACGCTGGCGGGCGGGCGCGGCAACGACGTCTTCGAATTCCACGCGGTCGCGGAATCGGGCGACCGGACCAACCTGACGGACGAGATCGCCGACTTCCGGCGCGGGCAGGACCTGGTCGATCTCTCGATGATCGACGCCGACAGCACGACGGCCACCAACGAAGCCTTCTCCGGGTTCATCGAAGCGTCGGCGGAGTTCTCCGCGGCCGGACAGCTGCGCTTCGAGGATGGCGTGCTGTACGGCAACACCGATGGCGACAGGAAGGCGGAGTTCGCGATCCGCCTGACCGGCGTGACCGAGCTTTCGGGCGCGGACCTGGTGCTCTGAGCCCAGGCACCGGCCGCGCGCAACCTACTCCACCTTCACGTTCGCGTTCTTCACCAGGTCGACCCAGAACTTGCTGTCTTCCGCCAGGAAGGCCTTGAACTGTTCCGGCGAAACGGAGATCGACACCTCCGTGCCTTCGCGCGCCAGCGCCGCCTTGACCGACGGCTGCTGCATTGCCGCGATGGTGGCTTCGTAGACCTTCTTCACGACGGCGGGGGGCGTGCCAGCCGGCACGAACATGCCGTACCAGAACTCGATGTTGTATTCCGGCAGGCCGGCCTCGCGCATGCCCGGCAGGTCGGGCACGAGCGGGGAGCGCTCGCGCGTGCTGACCGCGATGGCGCGCAGCCGCCCGCTGCTCACCTGCGGCAGCACGGAGGGCGAAGTGCCGAAGGTCAGCTGCGTGTCGCCTGCCATCACGGACTGGATCGCGGGGCCGCCGCCACGATAGGGCACCAGCGTCATCTGCGTGCCCGTGAGCATGGTGAAGAGCGCGGCGCCGAGGTGCGGCGCGGAGCCGTTGCCGGCGGTGGCGCAATTCAGCTTGCCCGGATCCTTCTTCGCGGCCGCGATCAGCTCGCCGACCGTGCGGAACCCGGTGTTCGGGTTGACGGCCAGCACCAGCGGCGAAGTGGTCATCTTGGTCACTGGCAGGAGGTCCGCCGGCGTGTACGGGAGCTTGGGGATCAGCGCCGGGTTGACCGAGATGCTGCTCGGGCTGGCGATCAGCAGCGTGTAGCCGTCCGGCGGCGACTTGGCCACCAGGTCCGCGGCGATGCTGGAGCCGTTGCCGGGCTTGTTCTCCACCAGCACCGTCTGGCCCCCCATCGCCTTGCTGAGGGACTCGCTCATGGAGCGCGCCACGTAGTCGGCCGCGCCGCCGGGGGTGAAGCCGATCACCAGGCGGATGGGCTTGGACGGGTAGGGCGCGGGCTGGGCCCACGACCAGGGAGTCGAGGCGCCGAGCGCCATGGCTGCAACAACGTTCCTGCGCTTCATCGCTTGTCTCCTGGGATGGTCAATTGCCTGCGGGCATGCGCAGCACGATCTTGCCGATGTGCGCGCCTTCTTCCATGCGGGTTTTCGCGGCCGGCAGCTGCGCGAAGTCCACCACCTGGTCGATCTGCGGCTGGATGCGGCCGGCGCCGATGTGCGGCAGCACCTCGGACACGAAGCGCGGCACCGCGGCCGCGCGCTGCTCCTTGGTGCGCAGCTTGTTCGAGACGCCGAACAGGGTGAGGCGCTTGGCATGCAGGGCCTCGAGGTCGATGTCGGCATGCACCACGCCGTCGACATAGCCCACGGTGGCGAGCCGGCCTTCGAAGGCCAGGCAGCGGATGTCCTCGGCGAACACGGTGCCGCCCACGGTATTGACGGCAAGGTCCACGCCTTTGCCGCCCGTGGCCTCCATCACCGCAGGGGCGAAGTCCGCGGCGCGGGTGCACAGCCCGAGCTCCAGGCCCAGCGGCCGGAGCGCATCGAGCTTGCGCTGCGAGCCGGAGGTGCCGATGACGCGGGCGCCGAGCACCCGGCCCAACTGCAGCGAGGCGACGCCGACGCCGGACGAGACGCCGTTGATCAGCAGCCACTGGCCGGTCTTCATCCGCCCCTGCAGCACCAGCATGTCGAAGGCGACCAGGAAGACCAGCGGGATGCTGGCGCCCTGTTCCCACGACAGCGGGGCCGGGATCACCATGGCCTCGGAGGCTTCCATGATTGCGTACTCGGAAAAGGCGCCGGTGCAGCGGCCCATCACGCGGTCGCCGGCGCGAAAGCCCGTGACCTCGGGGCCGACGGCGCTGACCTCGCCCGCACCCTCGCCGCCGATCGCCTTCCAGGTGCCCGCCTTGCCGTGCAGGCCGTGCCCGAGCAGGAACTCGCCCCGGTTCAGGCTCGCGGCACGCATGCGCACCAGCACCTGGCGCGGCCCGGGCGTGGGCACCGGGCTGTCGCGCAGCTCCAGCTGCGTCGCCGTGTCCGTCATCTGCATCCACCAGGACTGCATGATCATTCCTTTGCGTGGTGCCTAGCGGCCGGTGAACACCGGCTTGCGCTTCTGCATGAAGGCCGTCCGGCCTTCGGTGTAGTCCGCGCTTTCGAAGCAGCCGCGGATCAGCGAGGTGCACAGGTCCATGTCGAGCTCGGGCGAAGGCTTCAGGATCTCGCGCATGATGGCCTTGCCCGCCATCACGGTCAGCGGCGCGTTCTCCGCCAGCGCGCTGCTGTATTCGGCCAGCAGCGCGTCCAGCGCATCGGGTGCGCAGGTGCGCGACACCAGGCCGATGGCCTTCGCTTCGGCGGCGTCGAGGCGGCGGGCCGTGAAGAACAGGTCCTTGGCGGCGCCGGGGCCCACCAGGTCCACCAGGTTCTTCATCGCGGAGTAGCGGTAGCCCAGGCCCAGCCGGGCGGCGGGAATGGAGAACACCGCATCGGTGGAGGCGATGCGCAGGTCGCAGCTGATCGCCACGTTGACGCCGCCGCCGATGCAGTAGCCGCGGATGGAGGCCAGGGTGGGCTTGGGGAAGTCGTAGATGCCCATCAGCGTCTTCTCGGCCATCTTCTCGTAGTAGGCGACGGCCTCGCGCGCCGCCCGCATGTCCTCGAACTGCGAGATGTCGGCGCCGGAGACGAAGGCCTTCTCGCCGGCGCCGGAGAACGCCACCAGCCGCACGCGGTCGTCGTCGCGGGCCAGGTCCAGCAGCGGCGGGACGGCTTCCCACATGTCCACCGACAGCGCGTTGTGCCTGGCCGGGTTGTTGAAGCGGATGTGCAGCGTGCGGCCGTCCAGCCAGGACTGGACGCGCTCGGTGCTCGACGTGTACACGGGTTCGGCCATCAGAAGACTCCCTTGGCTTTCATGCGGTCCAGGGCCTCGCGGTCCAGGCCGAGTTCGAGGAGGATTTCCTCGGAATGTTCGCCGCGCCGCGGCGCGGCGCGGGCGATGGTGCTGGGCGTGCGTTCCAGCTGCACGGGCTGGCCCACCAGCCGCTGCGGGCCGTGCCATTTCGAAACGACGTCCTTCACCATGCCCAGGTGCCGGATCTGCGGCTCGTCGAACACTTCGCGCATGTCGTTGATCACGCCGCAGGCGACGCCGCCCTCGTTGAACTGCTGGATCCAGTACGCGCGGTCCTGGTGCGCAAGCCGTCGGTTGATCTCCGCGTTGAGCGCATCGCGGTTGACGGAGCGCGACTGCTTGTCGTGGTAGCGCCCGTCGGAAATCCATTCAGGCGCACCGAGGATGTTGCAGAAGCGCTCCCAGATCTTGGAGCCGAAGACGGCGATGTTCATGTAGCCGTCGCGCGCCTTGTAGACACCGGTCGGGATGCTGGTCGGATGGTAGTTGCCGGCTTGCGTGGCGACTTCACCGTCGATCAGGTAGCGCGAGGTCTGGAAGTCCATCATGTACACCATCGCTTCGAGCAGCGAGGTGTGCAGCCACTGCCCCTTGCCGGAAGTCTCGCGTTCCAGCAATGCGACCAGGATGCCCTGCGCGGCGAAGATGCCGGCGCAGAGATCGGCGATGGGAATGCCCACCCGCATCGGCCCTTCGCCGGGGATGCCGGTCACCGACATCAGCCCGCCCATGCCCTGCGCGATCTGGTCGAAGCCGGGGCGCTGGGCCAGCGGCCCGTCCTGGCCGAAGCCCGAGATGCTGGCGTAGACCAGCCGCGGGTGGTCCGCCGCCAGCGATGCGTAGTCGATGCCGAGCCGGAATTTCACGTCGGGGCGGAAGTTCTCGACCACCACGTCGGCGCCGGCGATCAGCCGCTTCAGCGTGGCGATGCCTTCTTCCTGCTTCAGGTCGAGCGTGATGGAGCGCTTGTTCCGGTGGGTGTACTGGTAGTCCGAGCCGTCCTGGCCGCCCAGCGTGTCGTCGCCGCGCATGTGCTCGGGCATCTGCACCTGGATCACGTCGGCGCCCCAGTCCGCCAGCTGCCGGCAGGCGGTGGGCCCGGCGCGCACCTGCGTCAGGTCGATCACGCGGAAGCGCCGCAAGGCGGGCGAAGCGGGGAGATGGGGCATGGGGGCGCTTTCCTAATCCTTCATGTTGCGCAACACGGCCTGCGTGAAGGCCGCCGTATTGCCCTTGCCGCGGATGTCGCCGGTGCGCGCCTGCGCGTCCGCCAGGGCCGCGGTCGTGGCCCGCGACATCGAATGCGCCATGCGCACCGCGCCGGAGTTGTTGCGGCTGTGGCCGAGCCACTCGAACATCATGCGGGTGGACTCGATCATGGCATAGGGGTTGGCGATGCCGCGCCCGGCGATGTCGGGCGCCGAGCCGTGGGTGGCTTGCGCCATCGCGACGTCGCCGTCGCCGATGCACAGGCCCGGCGCCATGCCGAGGCCGCCGACCAGGCCAGCCGCCTCGTCGGAGAGGATGTCGCCGAACATGTTGGTGGTGACCACCACGTCGAAGCTTTGCGGGTCGCGCACCAGCCGCATGGCGAAGGTGTCCACGATCACGTCGTCGACCAGCACGTCGGGGTATTCGGCCGCGAGCTTCTTGCACTCTTCCACGAACATGCCGCAGCTGAGCTTGAACACCGTGTCCTTGTGGACGTAGGTCAGGTGCTTGCGGCGCTGGCGCGCCAGCTCGAACGCCGCCTTGGCGACGCGCCGGCTGCCGGTGCGGGTGATCACGCGCACCGACAGCGTCACTTCGTCGGTGGGGCGGAACTCGCCGGAGCCGGCCACCATGTTGCGGTCCGGCTGGAAGCCCTCGTTGTTCTCGCGCACGATCACCAGGTCCACGTTGTCGTGCAGGCATCCGATGCCGGGATACGACCGCGTGGGCCGCACGTTGGCGAACAGGTTGAATTGTTTGCGCAGGATCGGGTGCGGATTGATCGCGTTGGGACCCTTGGGATAGGCGCGGTGGCCGATGGGCCCGAGGATCCAGCCGTCCAGTGTGGGCAGCGTGTCCATGGTTTCCGGCGGCATGGTGTGGCCGTGGGTCTGCAGCGCGCGGGCGCCGATCGGCAGCGGCTTCCAGTCGATGGCGACGCCGTGCAGTCCGGCGGCGGCGCGGGCGATGTCAACGGCGGCCGGCACGATCTCGTGCCCGATGTCGTCGCCGTCCAGGATGCCGATGCGCAGGGGGGTGGGGGAACTCATGGCGCGCCATCTTCGGCGTGGCGGCTCTTGCTGTAAATTGCAAGTTTTGGAGGCTTTAGTGCATGCCCTGCATGAATAGACGGCCATGCTGAAACCCTCGCTGGCCGACCTGCGCGCCTTCGTCACCGTCGCCGAGCTCCGCAGCTTCGCCGCCGCCGCCAAGGCGCTGCACCTGTCCCAGCCCGCCCTGTCGCGGCGCATCTCGCACCTGGAGGAACAGCTGGGCGTGCGGCTGTTCGACCGCACCACGCGCAGCGTCGACGTCACCGCGCTGGGCCAGCGCTTCCGGGAGCAGGTGCGCGGGCTGGTCGACGACCTGGACCGCTCGGTCCTGAGCCTGCGCGACGCCGCGGAACTGGAAGCGGGAGACGTCACCATCGGTTGCGTCTTCTCCGCGGTGCATCACTTCCTGCCGCCGCTGATCCGCGCCTTCCGCGAGCGCCATCCGCGCGTGCTGGTGCGCATCGTGGAGGCCGGGGCTGACGACGTGCTCGCCGCCGTGAAGAACGGCGAGGCGGACCTGGCCATCAACTACATCGGCATGCAGGACCCGGAGATCGAATTCACCCCGCTGCTGAAGGAGCGCTATGTGCTGGCGTGCCCGGCCAGCCACCCGCTGGCGAAGCGGCGTTCGGTCAAGTGGGCCGAACTGGCGGATTACCCGCTCGCGCGGGTGTCGCACGCCTCGCGCAACCGGCTGCTGATCGACCAGGCCCTGGCCGAGCTGCCGCCCTTGCCGCGGCCCATTGTCGAGGTGCGCCACGTCTCCACCTTGCTGGGCGTGGTGGAGATGGGGATGGGCGTCGCCGTCGTGCCGCAGCTCGCGCTGCCCGTCGGCCCGTCGTCGGTGGTCGGCGTGCCCCTGGAGGAGCCCGCGATCGGCCGCACGATGGCGGTGCTCCGGCGCAGCGGGCGCAGCCTGTCGCCGGCCGCGGCGGCCTTCGCGCTGCTGCTGGCCGAGTCGGGACCCGGTGCGCGGACGCCGGCGCGACGCAAGCGGCTTGCGGGGTGAGGGCGCATCCCCTAAGCTTTCGCGATGCGCATCCTCCGGTTCCTCAAGTTGTCCAAGGGTGATGCCGCGCCCACGGTCGACACCGGCTTCGACCCCACGACCACCAGGCATTTCCAGGTGAAGATGCGGCGCGCGCCGGTGTGGTTCTGCTCCTTCCTGGCCGGCAACAGCCGCGAGCGCCTGCGCTTTCGCGACGAACTGGCGCTGATGCGGGGCGCCTGGCCGCTGCTCATGAAGCAGCGCCGCGGGGGCAAGTGGACGCCGGAGGACAAGCAGCAGCTCAAGGCGATGGTCCGCTCCGCGTCCTCGGTGAGCCCCTACCTGTTCATCTGGGCGCTGCCCGGCTCGGTGCTGTTGCTGCCGTTCCTGGCCTGGTTCCTGGACACGCGGCGCAAGCAGCGCCGCTAGGCGGACGGCGCAGCAGGCTCAGGCGAACGCCGGCACGAGGCGCGGATCCTCGCGCACCTCGTCGTGCGCGGCACGGATCTGGTCGTAGAAGGCCTTGCCGTCCCGGCCCTTGAACAACCGCTGGGGGTAGCCGCAACAGAGCGACGCCTCGCAGGCCGCCAGCAGCTCGTTCCACAGCTGCTCGAGGTGCACCGCATCGGCGTACTGGCCGCGCTCGCAGAGGATGCCGACCATTTCGCCGTAGGCCGCCACGCGCCCGTCACCGGCCAGTTGCCTGACCGGCGTGCCGACGACGCGCATGAACAGTTCCGGGTCGGGGCGGCCGTCCACGCAGATGCCGGCCAGCGTCGCTTCGGCATCGAGCGCGATGAGCGACCCGCGCTGCGGGCCGAACGCCGCGCCCTGCACGTGCTCCCGGTGCAGCGCCAACTTCAGTTCCTGCAGCAGGGCCGGCTTGGCGATGACGATGGCGGGCTGGCCGGAGCGCAGGGCCGCCATGAGGTGCTGGCTGACCTGCTCGCGCAGCCAGTCGTCGTCCCGGTAGAACAGGACGGCATGTTTGCAGGTACAGCTATGCGGCAACATGAATGCGAGAGGCTACCCGGTGCCTGCCGACGCGTCTGTAGGACGCAACCGGACGAAGCGTTTCACGGCCGGGCAGGATGGCTCAGCGTTCGGCGATGTAGTACTGCATGGTGACAGGCTCGCCCTCCTGCACGAACTCTCGCACCCGGGCCTCCACCTCGCGGTCCGCCAGGGTGGCGCGCGAGCGCTGGTGCAGGTACTCGGACCACGAGGCGACGATGAAGCGCTCGACGTAGCGCGATGGATCGCCGAGGTCGCGGTAGACCCGCCACAGCGATGCGCCGTCGCGGCGGCGCGAAGCACGCAGCTGGCTCACGGCATGCAGGAACTCCTGCGCTTCCCCCGCGCGGATGCGATAGCCCACCTCGACGGAAACCGGCCCGTCGTCCGGCAGGGGCTGGTCCTGGATGAACGTCTCTTCCCACAGGGAGACCGGCGTCACCTCCTGGGCGTCGCCCATGCGCAGCGGGAACGGCCGCGCCAGCAGGATGCCCGCGACCATCGCGATGGCCGCCAGCCCCAGGGCGACCCCCAGGCCGGCGAGGCCGGAGACCGCGCCCCAGAAAGCCGAACCGATGGCGAAGGAGCCGAGCGCGCTGACCGTGTGCAGCGCCACGGCGCGCGAGCGCACCCAGGGTGGCGCGCTGGACTGCGTCGCCGTGTTGAAGGTGGCCATGACGGCCATCCAGGCGGCGCCGCCGATGGCCAACGCGACGAACACCACCACCGGGATGCGCACGAAGGCCGAGACCACCATCACGCCGGCGAAGAGGAAGCAGCCCGCGGCCACCAGCCGCTCCAGCCCGAGCCGCGCCCGCAGCTTGCCCAGCACCAGCCCGGCCGCGACCGCGCCGGTCCCCAGGCAACCCATGAGGAAGCCGAAGCCGGCGGCGCCCAGCTGCAACTGCTGCGAGGCGATCGCCGGCAGCAAGGCCCAGAGCGCCGAGCCGGCGCCGCTGTAGGCCACGGTGCGCAGCAGTTGCGCCAGGATCATCGGCGAGTGCCGTGCATAGCGCAGCCCCGCCACGGTGCCGGTCCACAGCCTCTCGGCGGGCAGCGGCGACTTGGCATGTTCGGCCGGTGGCCAGCGCCGCACCGCCTGCATCATCACCACCGCGCTCAGCACGGCCAGCCCGAACACCCAGCCCGCGCCGAGCCAGGCGAAGACGAAGCCCGCGATGGAAGGCCCGATGGCCCGCGCGCTGTTCCAGGCGATTGACATGGCCGTGATCGCCTGCGGCATGTCCTCGCGCGGCACGGTGTCGGCCACGCTGGTGTTCCAGGCGGGCGACAGCAGCGCGGTGCAGCATCCTGCGGCAAAGGTGAACAGCAGCAGCGTGGCCGGCCCCGCCCACCCCAGCAACGCCAGCATGGCCAGCACGAGCATCACGCCCACCTGCACCGCCAGTGCGTGGAGGATCAGCTTGCGGCGGTCCGTGGTGTCCGCCATCACGCCGGCCGGCAGGGCCAGCAGGAACATCGGCAGGAACACCGCGGTCTGCACCAGCGCGGCCAGGAAGGACGAGCCGGTCAGCTCGACCATCAGCCAGGACGCCGCCATCACCTGCATGGCGTTGCCGGTGAAGTAGATGGCGCTGCCGGCCCAGAGGCCCCGGAAGGCGGGCAGGCGCAGGGGGGAGAAGAGGGAGTGGGAGCCGGTGGACATCAATGGGGCAGTCCACCCGATTATGGGAGCGGTCCGTGCCGCGGACCGGGAAGGCGCGTGCTATCGGGTGGCGCCGCCCACGTCGCGCAGCCAGGCGGCGAGGGCGGCCGTTTCCGCCTTGTCGAACACCGCGTCGGCGCCGAGCGCGAGGCAGTGCTGGCGGATGCCCTCGCTGGCGTAGCCGCTGAAGACGGCTATCTTGCCGGCGCCGGGCTGCGCGCGGGCGCGGCTGATCACGTTCATGCCGCTGCCCTGGTCCAGCACCAGGTCCAGGATCAGGGCGTCCCATTCACCCGGGTGCTCCTGCAGCCAGTGGTTGGCCTCCGCTTCGGTGCGGGCGGTGGCCACCACGCGGAAGTCGCCCAGCGACGACAGGTAATCGGTGAGCGCGCCTTCGACCTGCCGCAGGTCCTCGACGAGGAAGACCGCGATGGTCACGGCCATGGGGCACCCCCGGCCGGGTGGCCGGGGCGCGGCCGGCTGGTTCCTTGCAGGCGGTATGGGTCCATTACGCGCGCATTTTCACCAGATGTGCGCGGCGGGACGTAGGACACCGTCTGGAATGCGGCTGCGCCGACATGCGGTCAGCCCGGCCGTCCTGCCGGTCAGGTGCCGCAGAAGGTCTGGTAGCAGGCGGTCACGGCGGCGGGCGCGGGCTCCGCATACGCGGCGTGCTCCGGCGTCTCGTCGAACGGCCGTCGCAGTGCCGCCAGCAGCTGCTCGAAGGGCGCCATGTCGCCGCGTTCGGAGGCCGCCTGCAACGCCTCCTCGACGCGGTGGTTGCGGGGAATGATCCAGGGGTTGGCGCTCCGGATGCGGTCGGCGCGGGATTGTGAAGTGACGCCGGATTCGGCCGCGCAGCGGCGTCGCCACCGCACTGTCCATTCGCGCAGGCGATCCGGGTCGGCGAACAGGCGCTGCAGCGCCGCCTCGTCCCCCGCGGCGGCGTCGGCGAGCCGCCGCCAGCCGAGGGTGAAGTCCACCTGCTGCGTTTCCAGCAAGCGCAGGAAGTCGTTGGCGAGCGCGGCGTCATCGTCGGCTTCCGAGTCCAGTCCGAGCTTGGCACGCTGGCCGCGCAGCAGCGCGGCCTGGTACAGCCCCTCGAAGGATTTCAGGACTTCGGTGGCCCGCGCCACGGCTTCCTCCGCGGCCGCGTCGCCGCCGTCCGCCACCACCAGCGGCAGCAAGGCCTCGGCCAGCCGCGCCAGGTTCCACTGCGCGATCAGCGGCTGGTTGCC
Organism: Ramlibacter sp.; assembly: GCA_021323335.1. Taxonomy (GTDB): domain Bacteria; phylum Pseudomonadota; class Gammaproteobacteria; order Burkholderiales; family Burkholderiaceae_C; genus Ramlibacter. The sequence continues at coordinate 20,041 of JAJTCN010000016.1, read as the reverse complement.
GTAGGCGTAGCGGCCGTTGCGGTCGATCGAGCTGAACACCGCCTTCGGGTCGTACGCTTCCATGAAGGCGCAGGGGCCGTAGTCGATGGTCTCGCCGGAGATCGTCATGTTGTCGGTGTTCATCACGCCGTGGATGAAGCCGACGTTCATCCATTGCGCGATCAGCACCGCCTGGCGCCGGACGACGCGCCCGAGCAACGCCAGGTAGCGGTCGGGTGCCCCGGCGAGGTCCGGGTCATGGCGCGCGATGGCGTACCCGGCCAGCCGGCGCAGCTTTTCCATGTCGTCGCGCGCGGCGAAGAACTGGAAGGTGCCCACGCGCAGGTGGCTGGCGGCCACGCGCGTCAGGACCGCGCCCGGCAGCAATTGCTCGCGCACGACCTCCTCGCCCGTGCCGGCCACCGCCAGCGCGCGCGTGGTGGGGATCCCCAGCGCGTGCATGCCTTCGCCGACCAGCACTTCGCGCAGCATCGGCCCGACGGCGGCCCGGCCGTCGCCGCCGCGCGAGAACGGGGTGCGGCCGGAGCCCTTGAAAGCGATGTCGCGGCGCTGGCCTTGCCGGTCGACGACTTCGCCCAGCAGCAGCGCGCGGCCATCGCCGAGCTGCGGGGAGAAGCCGCCGAACTGGTGGCCGGCATACGCTTGCGCCAGCGGGAGCGCGCCTTCGGGCACGGCGTTGCCGGCGAACACGGCCGCGCCCTCGGGCGTGGCGAGGGCCTCCGGGTCCAGCCCGAGTTCCACGGCCAGCGGCCGGTTCAGGAACAGCAGCCGCGGCGACCGCACCTCCGCCGGCTTCCACGCCATGTAGAGGCCGTCGAGGTCGCGGGCATAGCTGTTGTCGAAGCGAAAGAGGTTCTGCGGCGGCTGCATCGGCCCACTTTAACTGCGCCGGCCGTCGACGGCCGTCAGGCGGGCGCTTGTCCTTTCGGCCGCAGTTGACTCAGGGCAAGCGCGTCCCGCGCGGGCGGCGTATCGTTGCGCCGACCTGGAAGGAATCCCGATGAAACCCGCTTCCGGCAAGCTCCTCGCGGTGCTGTCCGCGCTCGGCGGCCTGGTGCTGCTGTTCCTGCTGCTGCCCAACCTCTGGCAGACCTGCGTCAAGCTCGTGTATCACCTGGTCGGGATCGACTAGCCTCCGCCGCGGCAGGCCGCTCGCGGTAGATCACGTGGTAGACCAGCGCCACCAGCAGGCTGCCCCCCACCAGGTTGCCGGCGATGACGATGGCCAGGTTCCGCGCCATGCCGCCCACCGTGACCAGCGCTTCCGGGCCGGCGCCGCCTTGCTGGACGAGCATGGCCAGCGGCATCAGGTACATGTTCGCGATGCTGTGCTCGAAGCCCGCCGCGACGAAGGCGGTGACGGGGAAGATCACCGCCACCGCCTTGTCCGCGACGCTGCGCCCCGCCATCGCCATCCAGACCGCCATGCACACCAGCACGTTGCAGAGCACGCCGCGGAAGAAGGCTTCCTGCCACGAGAGGTCCTGCTTGGCCAGCGCGATGCGGACCACCGTGCGGCCGATCTCGCCCGACGCCATGGCGGTGTGGCCGCTCAGGTAGACGATCAGCGCCAGGCCGGCGGCGCCCGCGAAGTTGGCGAGGCAGACGACGACCCAGTTGCGCAGCACGTCGAGCGAGCCGATCCGGCCGTCGGCCCAGGCCATCGCCAGCAGGTTGTTGCCGGTGAACAGCTCGGCCCCGGCCACCACCACCAGCAGCAGGCCCAGCGAGAAGACCAGGCCGGCGACGAGCTGCGAGGCCGCGAAGCCCAGCGATGCGTCGGCCTTCACGATCACGGAGAGCATGGAGCCCAGGCCGATGAAAGCGCCGGCGAGGACGCCGAGCATGACGAGCGGAAGCAATGCGAGGCGGGCCTTGGCCACGCCGACCGACGACACGCGCCGGGCGATTTCCGCGGGCGCGTAGGCGTCGGATCCGAAGAAGTCCTTGTCCACGGGGGTCACGCCGGCGGGCCGCCGCGGTTGCTGCGGTGGATCGACGCCAACAGCCAGATGCTGCCGGCCACGGCGCCGAGGAAGCCGAGCAGGCCGAACAAGGGCAGCCCCAGCAGGGTCGGGCCGCCGGGCACCGTCATGACGATCGACGAGCCGATGATGAGCGCGGCCACCACGACCCCCACCGCCAGCCGGCTGGCGGCGCGATCGAGCTGGCGGCCCACGTCCTCGAGATGGGCGACGTCGATGCGCAGGTCGAGCCCGCCGCGGCGCGCGGCCTGCAGCAGGCGCGTGAGGTCCTGCGGCAGCCCGGCCAGCAGCGACAGCATCTCGCGCACCGATTTCCAGCCGCGCTGGAGCACGGCGTCCGGCGCGTAGTGCCGCCGCATCGCCCGCTGCAGCACGGGCATCGCCTCGCCCGCCATGTCGAAGCCGGGGTCGAGTTCACGGCCCATGCCCTCCAGCGTGATGAAGGCCTTGACGAGCAGCGCCAGGTCGGCCGGCAGGACCAGCCGATGCTCGCGCAGCAGGCGCACCAGTTCGGTCAGCATCTCGCCCACCCGAAGCTGCTGCAGCGGCAGGCCGCGGTACTGGTCGGCGAACGCGTCGATCTCCGTGACGAGGGTGTCGCGGTCGACGGCGCGGCCGCCCGCCCAGCCGATGGCCACGTCGGCCGCCGAAGCCGCGTCGCGGTTGACCAGGCCGAACAGCAGGCGCATCACTTCCTCGCGGCGCTGCGGGGTCAGGCGGCCGACCATGCCGAAGTCGATGAAGGCGACCCGGTTGCCCTTCAGGTAGAAGACGTTGCCGGGATGCGGGTCCGCGTGGAAGAAGCCGTCCTCGACGATCATCTTCAGCACGGCGCGCGCGCCGCGCCGGGCCAGCACCGCGCGGTCCAGCCCGGCCGCGTCCACGTCCGCCAGGCGCGTGCCGGGGATGCCGCGCACCAGCTCCTGCACGCAGATGCGCTCGCTCTCCCAGACCATCCTGGGGATCACGATGACCGGGGGCGGCGCCAGCCGCAGGCCCGCCGCGTCGACCGCGGGCGGCGGACTGTCGGCATCCGAGTAGCCGGCGAAGTTGCCGGCCATGCGGCGCGCATTGCGCGCCTCGGTCGCGAAGTCCAGCTCGCGCCGCAGGGAGCCGGCGAACTCGCGGACCACTTCCTGCGGGCGGAAGAGGCGCAGCCCCGGGATCTCTGCCTCGGCCAGCTGCGCGAGCCGGGCCAGCAGCCTCAGGTCCGCCTCGACCACCGCGCGAATGCCGGGGCGCCGCACCTTGACGATGACTTCGTCGCCGTCCGGCAGCGTGGCGGCATAGACCAGCGCCAGCGAGCCCGTGGCCAGCGGCTCGGTGTCGAAGCGCGCGAAGACCTCCTGCGCGGTGGCGCCGAGGTCCTCGACCAGCTGCTCGCTGACCGCTTCGAAGGGCTCGGCCCGGGCGTTGTCGTGCAGCCGGCTGAACTCGGCGATCCACTCCGGCTCGAGCAGGTCCACCCGGGTGGCCAGCACCTGGCCGAGCTTGACGAAGGTGGGTCCGAGTTCCTCCATGGCGCGCCGCACCCGCGCCGGCGGTTCCAGGTGGGCGAATTCACCGGCGTCCTGCCAGTGCAGCGCCCGGCCGGCCCGCTCCAGCGCGTCGCCCAGGCCCAGGCGGCGCACCATGTCACCGAAGCCGTAGCGGATCAGCGTGCTGGCGATGTCGTAGAGCCGGCCGGCATCCCGGACCGAGGTGAGTGCCTGCCACAGCATGCGGTCTCCTGTCGTGTAGCCGTACCTTAGAAGGACGGGTGCGGTCACGGTTGACCTGGATCAACGGCGCCGCCGCTTAGGCGGATTGCCCATGCGGCGCTCGGACGAATCCTAGCGCGCATAGGCTGCGGCGGCTCATCGATTCGGAGTCCGCCGATTTGCCGAACGCCCCGTGCTGCCGATACTGGGTGCACGTCCCGGGCCATTCCGACCCGCACGGAGGAGTGACCATGCAAACCGCTATCCAGTCCCAGGCCGCCGCGTCCATCCTCTTCCTGCCCCGGACCAGTCCGGCGCCGGCGCCCGGCTGTTCCGGATGCCACCTGAAGGAGCTCTGCCTGCCTTGTGGACTGGCTGGCAGCGACGTGGACGGCCTCGACGGCATGATGTTCGCCCGGCGGCGCCTGCAGGAAGGCCAGGCGCTGTACCACGAAGGCGAGGAGTTCCGCTTCCTGTTCGCGGTCCGGCGGGGCACGTTCAAGTCCACCGTGAGCGCATCCGACGGCCGGGAGCAGGTCACCGGCTTCCACATGGCCGGCGAGTTCATGGGCCTGGACGGCGTGGCCGCGGGCAGCCACGCGTCGGCGACCATCGCGCTGGAAGACGCGGAAGTCTGCGCCATCCCCTACCCGGGCCTGATGCGGCATTCGGCCGGCAGCACCGGGCTGCAGCAGGTGATCGCCCGCCTCATGAGCGCCGAGATCGTGCGCGAACACGGCCTCATGATGCTGCTGGGAAGCCGCAACGCGGAGGAGCGGCTGGCCGGCTTCCTGCTGAATATCTCGCAGCGGATGAAGGCGCGCGGCTACTCCGCCACCGAATTCCACCTGCGCATGTCGCGCGCCGAGATCGGCAGTTACCTGGGCATGAAGTTCGAGACCGTCAGCCGCACCTTCTCCGCCTTCCAGCAGCAGCGGCTGCTGGTGGTGGACAGGAAGCACGTTCGCATCACGGACCCGGACGGGCTGGCCCGGGCCTTCGAGGAACGGCTGCAGTGAAATACAAGGACTACTACGCCACGCTCGGCGTGGCCCGGGATGCCGACGCGGAAGCCATCAAGAAGGCCTATCGCAAGCTGGCGCGCCAGCATCATCCCGACGTCGCGAAGGAAGCGAAGGCCGAGGAGCGCTTCAAGGAGATCGGGGAGGCCTACGCGACCTTGAAGGACCCGGAAAAGCGGGCCGCCTACGACCAGTTGGGCAAGCGTGCGCCGGGCGAGGACTTCGCGCCGCCACCCCGCTGGGAGCGCGAGTTCGGCGGCGGCGCGGGCGCCGATGGATTCGCCGACATGGACCTGTCGGACCTGCTGGATGCGCTGGCGCGCGGCCGCCGCGGCCCGGGTCGCGCGCGCGGCGAGCCGGTGCCGCTGCGCGGGCGCGACTACGAAGCCACGGTGCGCGTCGGCCTCGAGGACGCGCACCGCGGCACCACCGTCAACCTGGACGTGGAACACGAAGACGGCACGCGCACGCTGGCGGTGACGGTGCCGCCCGGCGCCACCGAGGGCCAGCGCCTTCGGCTGCGCGGCCGCGGGGCGGCCGGCCGGCATGGCGGACCCGCCGGCGACATCTACCTGCACATCACGCTGGCGCCGCATCCGGTGTTCCGCCCGGACGGGCACGACCTCTATTTCGACCTGGCGCTCTCACCCTGGGAGGCCGCGCTGGGCGGCGACGTCGAGGTGCCCACGCTCGACGAGCCGGTGTTGCTCACCGTCCCGGCGGGCACGCGCTCCGGCCGCAAGCTGCGCCTGCGTGGTCGCGGCCTGGCCACGGGCAAGGGCGGCCGGGGCGACCTGTACGCCATCGTGCGGATCGACGTGCCGTCGACGCTGACGCCACGCGAACGCGAGCTGTTCGAGGAGCTGTCCCGGGCCTCGCCATTCCAGCCGCGCGCTTTCGCCGGAAAGGAGGACGCCCATGCAGCCCACGGAACATGACTGGTTCGCATCGCCCCATCTCGTGAGCCAGGGCGACCTCGCATCGATGTGCGGGATGACGCTGGCCGAGATCGACGAGCTGGTCGAATACGGGGTGCTGGTGCCGCTGCGGCAGCAGCCGCCCGCCTTCGACGCCGAGTGCGTGCCGCGCCTGCGCGAGGCCTTCCGGCTGCGGCGGCACTTCGACATCGAGCTGTTCTCGGTGGGCCTGGTGCTCGGCTATTTGGAGCGCATCCAGCACCTCGAGCGGCAGGTCCGGTCGCTGCAGGCGCAGCTTCCGCACCCCGTGCCCTTGCTGCGCGAGGGCCCGGCGCCCTGGCGCGAGCCGCACGGTTGACCCCGAATCGCCTCACACTGATCTGGCGCAAGTGCGGCGCAGCGGCGCCGCGCGAACATGGACGGAACGCCGCGCAGTGCGGTGCAGGAGAACTGCCATGAACAAGACTTCCTTCCTCGGCGCCTTGGCGGCGGCCGCGCTGCTGGGCGCCTGCGCGGCACCGCCGGGCCACCAGAGGGAGCAGTCCGGCGCGGTGATCGGCGCCGTTGTCGGCGGCGTGGTCGGCAACCAGGTCGGCAGCGGCAGCGGCCGCGCCGCTGCGACGGTGATCGGCGCCATCGCCGGTGGCGTCATCGGCGCCAGCATCGGGCGCTCGATGGACGACGCGGACCGCATCCGTTTCGCGCACGCCCTCGAAGTCAGTCCCACGGGGGCGCCCACCCGCTGGCGCAACCCGGACACCGGGCACGTCTACATCGTGCATCCGACCCGCACCTATCCGCGGGCGCAGGGGCCGTGCCGCGAATACACGATGGATACGGTGATCGGCGGACGCAGCGAAAGGGTGTACGGCACGGCCTGCCGCCAGCCGGACGGCAGCTGGCAGGCGGTCAATTAGCGCCCCCACCCCCGGCCCCCACCCCAACCCTCCCCCAGAGGGGGAGGGAGTTTTCGGCGGGGGAGGGAGTCAAAGCGGCTGCACGCGCACCTGCGGCAGCAGCCGCTCGAAGTCGGCCCGCTGGCACAGCGCGGTGCCGCTGGCGAGCAGGGCCGCGGCGGAGGCGGCGATGCCGCGCGCCAGCGCTTCGTCGAAACCCATGCCGCGGCTTCGGGCAGCCAGCAGGGCGCCGAGGAAACTGTCGCCGGCCCCGACCGTGCTGGCGACCGGCACGGCCAGCGCGGCCGCCTGCCACGCGCCCTCGCGCGTGACCAGCAGGGCGCCTTCGGCTCCCAGCGACAGTGCGACGACCTCGGCACGTCCTGCGTGCACGATGGAGCGGCAAGCCGCCAGCCGCCGCGCCGGCGTGTCGAGCACGGCGCCGGTCAGGTCCCCCAGTTCCCGCAAGCTGGGCTTGACCAGGTACACCCCCGCCTCGAGCGCCGCGGCCAGCGCCGGTCCCGACGTGTCCAGCGCCAGCCGCACGCCCTGCGTCGCCAGCCGGCGGGCCAGGCGCGCGTAGACATCGTCGGGCACGCCCGGCGGCAGGCTGCCGCTGGCCACCGCCAGCCTGCTTGCGACCGGCACCGTGACCGCCGCCTCCAGGCAGGCCTGCCACTCGGCGCCGGTGAGATGGGGTCCCGGCAGGACGAAGCGGTAGTCCTGCCCGCTGCCTTCGTCGTGCACGGTGAAGCTCTCGCGCGTCTCGCCGGCGATCGCCACCGCGCGGCCCGGCACGCCTTCGGCTTCGAGCAGCTTGCGCAGCACCCCGCCGGTCAGCCCACCCGCCGGATAAAGCGCCAGCGCCTGCACGTCCAGCCGCGCCAGCACGCGCGCCACGTTGATGCCGCCGCCGCCGGGGTGCACCAGCGCCGGCCCGCAGCGCAGCTTGTGCGTCGGTCGCACGTTCGCCGTGGACGTGAACACGTCCACCGCCGGATTCATGGTGATCGTCAGGATGTCCGTCATGGGGCGAAGCCTACAGCTTGCGCACCTGCACGCGCTTGCCGTCGGCCACGGAAGGTGGCGGATACACGACCAGGGTCTGTCCAGCTTGCAGCCCGGAGCGCACCCACGCGTCGTTGCCGTTGCGGCCGCCCACCTCCACCACCTGCAGCCGGGCGCGGCCGTCGTCCACGCGGTAGACCGCGAAGCCACCGTCGCCGACCGGGAACAGCGCGCCCACCGGCGCCAGCACCGCAGCGTCCACCGAGCGCGTGATGACGCGCAGCGTGACGCGATAGCCGTCGCCCATCGCCTGCCATGCGGGAGGCGCATCGCCTTCCAGGTCGACGATGACCTTCACCCGCTGCTCCTCGATGCCGAGCGCCGACACCTTGGTGAAGGCCCCCGGCTCCACGCGCCGCACGCGCCCCCCCACCGGCGGGCCGCCCCAGCGCTCCAGCACGGCGCGGGCGCCGGGCTGCGCCTGCACGGCATCGACCGTCAGCAGGTCCGCCACCACTTCCATGCGACGCGGATCGCCGATGTCCAGCAGTGCGGCGCCCGCGGGCAGCGTCGCTTCGCTCGGCTGGGCCACGCGCAGCACCACGCCGTCCACCGGGGCGTGCAGGGTGAGCGGCCGCCCCGTGCCGGCGCCCACCGGCTGCAGCGCCGCCGCGGCCTGCGCCTGGTCCTGCACCGCCGCCGCGTGTTCGGCGCTGGCGCCCTCGACTTCGCGCTTCGCGCCGGCCAGCGCGAGCCGGGCGCTGTCCAGCCGGGAGGCCGACAGGAAACCTTCGCGCGCCAGCTTCTCGGTGCGGTGCAGCTCCAGCTGCGCCTCCTCCTGCGACACGCCGGAGCGCGCCAGACGGGCCAGCGCGCGGCTGACGTTCGCGCGCGCGGCCTGGTAACGCGCCTGGGCCTCGCGGGTGCTGCGCTCGTCGATCATCGCGGACATGGCGGGGACCAGCGTGGCCACGGCTTCGCCCGCGCGGACGCGGTCGCCTTCCTTCAGCGCGATGCGCGTGAGGCGCGCCGCCACCGGCGCCGACACCGTGTAGCGGTCGCGGATGCGCGTGCGACCGTCCTCCTCGATGGACTGCTCGAAGCGGCCGGACTGCACCACCGCGGTTTCCACCTGCACCGGCCGCGGCGCGAAGGCCCAGGCCAGCATTCCCAGCGCGCCGGCGCCGGCCGCGGCCCAGAGGAAGGTTTTCTTGGCATTCATGTCTATTCCCGTGTCTTGAGTGCGGCCACCATGTCGAGGCGGTCGATGCGCCGGCGCACCACCAGCGCGCTGGCGACGCCGGCGGCGACGACGCACAGCGCCGCCCAGGCGTAGGTGCGCGGTCCGATCACCGCCGGAAAGAGGAACTGGTCGGAGCGGATCATCTGCACCAGCCCGCGCATCAGCGCCCAACCGAGCAGCATGCCGAGCGGCAGGGCCACCGCGATGCCCAGCGCCAGTTCGCCCAGCAGCAGAACCGACACTTCGGCCCGCGTGAAGCCCAGCACCCGCAGGCTGGCCAGTTCCCAGCTGCGCTCCGACAGCGCGATGCGGGCATTGTTGTAGACGACGCCGACGGCGATGACCGCCGCGAAGGCGGTCAGGATGCTGCTCATGATGCGGATATTGCGGGCGCTGATTTCCTGCATGTTGCGCAGCAGCGTGGCCTTGCTGAAGGCCCCCGCGACGCGCGGCAGCAGCTGGGTCGCCTGCAGCAGCCGGGGCTGCGCCGAAGCGTCGGCGCGCAGGCTGAAGTTGTTGGCGAGGTCGCCGTCGCCCAGCAGCCGGTTGAGGGCGTCGCGCTCCATGTACGCGCTCAGCCCCATCATGTTGGCCACCGTGCGTTCCAGCACCACCTGCCGCACCTGCCGGCGGTCCTCGCGCACTTCGAACGTCACCGTGTCGCCAGGCTCGAGGCCGAGCTTGGCCGCCAGGCGATCGGTCATCACCAGGCCGGAGCTTCCCGGCAGCATGGCCTGCTGGTCGATGTCCACGATGCGCTGCAGCCGCGGCTGCGCCGGGTAGCCCTCGATGTTGCCCGCCTCGCTGTACTGGCCGTTGCTGAAGCGGACGGCGACGCGGCGCCCCGCCTCCACTTCCAGCACGCCTGGCAGCCGCGCCAGTTCGCGGCCCGCGCCGGCGTCCACCGCATCGACCATCCAGACGACGACGTCGCCGCGCATGCCCAGGTTGAACTGCGTGTCCACGATGGTGTCGATGGCGTCGCGGAAGAAGTTGCCGAGGATGACGATGGCCACCGCCGCCGCGATCCCGCCGGTGGTCAGCGCGCTGCGCAGCGGCCGGCGCTCGATGTTGCGCAGCATCATGCGCAGGGCCGGGCCGGCGCCCAGCCCCGGCAGCCGCTCCAGCAGGGCACGCCGGTAGCGGCCGGGCGCGGGCGGCCGCATCGCTTCGGCGGGGGACAGTCGCACGGTCGCGGCGATGGCGGTGAGCGTGCCGAGCACCGCGGTGACGGCGACGATCAGGAAGCCGATGGCGGCGAGTTCGGGCGAGAGCGCGTGCTCGAAGCGCGGGAAGCGGAAGATCTCGCCGTACAGGCTCAGGAGCCCCAGTCCCAGCACCTTGCCCAGCATCAGGCCGAGCAGGTAGCCGCCGATCACCATCGGCGTCACCAGCTTCAGGTAGTGCGCGGCGATCGCGGCGTCCGTGTAGCCCAGGGCCTTGAGCGCCGCCACCTGCTCGCGTTGCGTGGCCACCAGGCGGGCCGTCACCACGTGCAGCAGGAAGCCGGCCACGGCCAGGAAGATCGCGGGCAGGATGGTGCCCAGCACGCGCTGTTCGCGGATCTCGTTGTCCAGCATCGCGTGCGAAGCCTGTTCGTCGCGTCCGTGCGCGGGGGCGCCGCCGTACGGCGCGAGCACGCGCGTGACGGCGGCCAGCACGGCCGGTTCGGAGGCGCCGGGCGCCAGCTTGAGGGCGACGTGGTTGAAGGCGCCGCGCAGGTCCATCGCCGCGGCCAGTTCGTCCTTCGGCACCCAGAACACGCCGAAGGCGCGCATGTCCGGCATGCCCATGAGGCCGCCGAAGATGTACTCGGGCGACAGCGCGGTGCCGGTGATGCGCAGGGTGCGCCGCTTGCCGTTGACGAGCGCCGACACCGTGGCGCCCGGCTGCATCTTGTGGGCCAGCGCGAATCCTTCGGCGACCACCGCCTCCATGTCGCCACCGGCCTGCGTGCCGGCGGTGGGCCAGCGTCCCGTGCGCAACTGCACGCGGTCGAGCCGCTGCGCCCGGCGCTCGTCCCAGCCGATCAGCTGGCCCATCACCGGGTCCACCGTGGTGGGCACTGTGATGCGGGCCATGGCTTCCACCGTGGCCTGCGTGTCCGCGATGCCGGGCAGCTCGCCCAGCCGCTGCGCCACGCCGTCGGGCGCGCGCTTGATGCGGGCGAAGGCGTCGGCGAAATGGCCCTCGGCGTAGAAGGCGTCCCGTGCCAGCTCCAGCGATTCCACCGCGGAGAGGGTGGCGACGAAGCCGCCGATGCCGCTGGCCACCACCAGCGCGATCGTGACCGCCTGGCTCCAGAGCAGGCGCAGGTCGCGCAGCACCTTGCGGTCCAGGGCCTTCATGCCGTCACCACGACAGTTCCGCCGGCGTCAGGCGCCGCGCCGGGCGCTCGATGCTGGCGATGCGGCCATCGGACAGGCGCACCACCCGGTCCGCCATGCCGGCGATGGCCGCGTTGTGCGTGATGACCAGGGCGGTGGTGCCGAGTTCGCGGTTGATGCGCGCGATCACCTCCAGCACCAGCTTGCCGGTGGCGTAGTCGAGGGCGCCCGTCGGTTCGTCGCAGAGCAGCAGTTGCGGCCGCTTGGCGATGGCGCGGGCGATCGCCACGCGCTGCTGCTCGCCGCCGGACAGCTGCGAGGGGAAGTGGTTGCGGCGCGGCGAAAGGGCGACCAGCTCCAGCGCTTCGTCCACCGGCATGGGGTCGACCGCGATGTCGGTCACCAGCGCCACGTTCTCGGCGGTGGTGAGGCTGGGGATCAGGTTGTAGAACTGGAAGACGAAGCCGACGTGCTCGCGCCGGTAGCTGGTGAGCGCGGCGTCGCCGGCGCCGGTGAGCGCACGGCCCTCGAACAGGAGTTCGCCCGAGCTCGGCACGTCCAGGCCGCCCAGGATGTTCAGCAGCGTCGACTTGCCGCTGCCGGAGGCGCCCAGCAGCACCACGAATTCGCCCCGCGCGACGTCGAGGTCGACGGCGCGCAGCGCGTGCACGGCGGAGTCGCCGCTGCCATAGGTCTTGGTCAGCGCGCGGGCCTGCAGGACCGGCGCGTCCGGTCCCGCAGCCGGCGCCATCGAGCCCGGCTCCTTACTGGACGACGATGCGGCGGCTGTCGGCCGGCGCGGCCTTCGGCAGCTGCAGCGTCAGCACGCCGTCGGCGTAGTTCGCCTGCACCCGACCGGCGTCGATGTCCTGGCCGAGGCTGAAGCTGCGCGAGATGGTGCCGTAGTGGCGCTCGCTGCGCAGCACCTTGTCGCCGTCGCCGCGGGTTTCCTTCTCGCTCTTCGTGCGGGCGTCGATCTGCACCATGTTGCCCTCGACGCGCACGTCGATGTCTTCCTTCTTCACGCCGGGGACGTCGGCTTTCACGACGTAGGCCTTGTCGTTCTCCGTGACGTCGATGCGCATCTTCAGCTGCTGTCCGGCCTCGCCGTCGAACACGGACGGCGGGAAGAAGCGGCGCAGGGCATTCTCGAAGCTGTCGAAGCTGGGGTCCAGCAATCGCAGGTTGCTCATGGTGGTTCCTTGGTGGTGGAGGGGGGTGCGGCGACCGCGTCGCCACCGACCCACTGTAGGACCGGCGCCGGCGGGCGAATTGATCTTGCGCAAGCCGCACGCGCTGCGGCTGCCCAGAATCGGCGCCCATGGAACTCATCGATTCGTTCGTCCGGCCGGTCCTCGCCGCGCTGGTCCTCGCCGCCGCTGCGGCGGCTGCCGCGCCGCCGGTCGAGCCGCGCGAGCTGGCAGCGGCGTACCGGCAGCTGGTGGACCGCCGCCTCGAAGTGCCGCCCGACGAGATGCCGCGCTACGCGCAGCTGGTGGACGAGGCTTTCGGCCGGGCGTCGATCCGCCCGGAGACCCCGCAGTACGTGCTGGTGGTCGACCGCGACCCGCAGGTCCAGGCCGTGCTGCTGCTCTGGCGCGCGGCGCAGGGGCGCTATGAACTGGTGGGCGCCTCGCCGGTCTCGACCGGCGCGCCCGGTCCTTTCGACTACTTCGAGACGCCGCTCGGCGTGTTCGAGCACGGCCCCTGGAACCCCGATTTCCGCGCCGAGGGCACCGTCAACCAGAACGGGATCCGGGGCTACGGCGCGAAGGGCATGCGCGTGTTCGACTTCGGCTGGCAGCGCGTCCCCAAGGGCTGGGGCGACCGGGCGGTGATCGACATGCGCCTGCAGGTGCATGCCACGGACCCCGACGTGCTGGAGTCGCGCCTGGGCAGTCCGCAGTCCAAGGGCTGCGTGCGCATCCCGGCCACGTTGAACAAGTTCCTCGACCACCACGGCGTGCTGGACGCCGAATACGAACAAACGGTCGCCCAGGGCCGCGAACTGTGGGTGTTGCAGGCGACGCGGCAGCCGGTGCCGGGCGCCGGGCGGTATCTCGTGGTGGTCGACAGCGAACGGTCCGACCGGCCCGCATGGAGCCCCGCGCCGAGGCTGCCCCATCGGCGGGTGGACCCGGCGCGGTGAACTCCGTTTGACGCGCGTCAAGTCGCCGCCGCGGGCAAGGCCTAAGGTCGATGCACCATTCCGGAGAGCCACCATGACCGCTTCACCCAAGCAGATCCTCGTCCACCTGGATGCCAGCGCCGCGGCTGCGCGCCGGCTGGCCCTCGCACGGCAGCTGGCCACGCAGCACGAGGCGGCGCTGTCGGCCCTCTACGCGACCGTCCCGGTCTTCGTCGGCCTGCCGTCGTGGCCCGACGTCGGCTCCAGCCTCGCCGGCACGCTGATCGACATCGACAACGAGCGGCGCAACCAGACGCGCAAGATGTTCGACGAGTGCATGGCCTCGGCGGGCCCCGGGGCGACGTGGAGCGAAACCCCGGAGATCGCGGTCGTCGGCGCCGTCAGCCGGCAGGCCCTCTATGCCGACCTGCTGGTGCTGGGACAGCGCGATCCCGGCGATGCGCTGGCCGCCGGCGTGCCCGCCGACTTCCCCGAATCCGTGATGGTGGCGAGCGGCAAGCCGGCGATCGTGGTGCCGTATGCCGGCGCCCCCGCGCGGGTGGGCGATAGCGTGGCGATCGCCTGGAAGCCGACGCGCGAGGCGGCGCGTGCCGTGGCTGCCGCCATCCCCTTGCTGCAGAAGGCCAGGCAGGTGCACGTGCTGTCCTGGGACCAGGATGAGGAGGACCTGGTGGAGGGCGTGCCGCTGGACCTCGACGGTTACCTGCGGCTGCACCGCATCACGGCGACGGTGCATCGCGGCGGTCCCGAGCCCGAAGACCTGGGGCAGATCCTGCTGTCGCGCGTGTTCGACCTCGGCGCCGACCTGCTCGTGATGGGATGCTACGGCCACAGCCGGGCGCGCGAATGGATGCTGGGCGGCACCAGCCGCAGCATCCTCGGCTCCATGACGCTGCCGGTGCTGATGGCCCACTGACCATCGGCCGCCAGGCGCCGTCAGGCCAGGGCTTCTTCCGCCTGGTCGTGGGGCGCGGTCGCTTCCTGCGGCAGCCGCACGCCCTGCCATTCGCCGGATTCGATCAGGCGATGCACCAGCTGCTTGAGCTCGTCGCGCACAACGGCGGCAACGGGCGAGAGCTTCTCCGGCGGCAGCGAGTACAGGTAGTTCATCCGGCTCATGCGCGCATCCGAGATCGTCAGCGCGCGCCAGTTCTGCGGGTTGTCGAGCGCGTGGATTGCCGCCATCGGCTTGATGGTCGCGCCCATGCCGTCCGCCAGGCAGTGCATCAGCAGGGGCAGCGAGTCGATCTCGGCGACGGGGTCGATGCCGACGTTGGCGCGGTCGAACTCCAGCCCGATGCGCCGTCGCAGGCCGTGCCCCGGGCTCGGCACGATCAGCGGCAGGGCGGCGACCTCCGCCAGGGTCAGCGAGTTGCGCTCCGCTGACACCAGCGCGCTGGCCTTCGGCAGGATCACGAACAGGTCTTCTTCCAGCAGCGGCTCGACGCTCAGCTCCGCCGCGGCCTTCTGGCTGAACAGCACGGCCAGGTCGAGCTGGCCCACGCGGGTCATGTGTTCCAGGTGGCCGCTCAAGCCCTCGACGACATTGACCATCACGCCCGGCAGCTTCTTGCGCATGTAGCGGATCAGCGGCAGGCCGAGCTGGGAGTTGGAGGTGGGCGCCAGGCCCAGGGTGACGCGGCCGCTCAGCGCGGCGCTGTCCTGCCGGGCGACCGAGACGGCCTGGTCGAGCTGGCGCAGCATGAACTTGGCATGGTGGTACAGCGCCGTGCCGTTCTCGGTGGCCGTCACGCCCCGCGACGACCGCACCAGCAGCGACTTGCCGACCTCCTCCTCGAGGCGTGCCATCTGCTGGCTGAGCGCCGGCTGGGCGATGAAGAGCTGGCGCGAGGCCTTGGCCAGGCTGCCGCTTTCCACGATCTGCACGAAGTACCGCAACTGCCGCATGTCCATTGGGGAACCGTCCTTGGCAATAAGCTTAAGTTATTGCCGCTGTCTGAAAACAGTATTTTCCCTTCTCGCTCGCCGTTTCCATAATCGCGCGGCTCACCGCAGGAGCGCCCGGGGAAACCTTCCCCGCCACCAGAGGAGACCCCCATGAGCCGAGACACCGCTTCGTTCAAGTCCCAGCGCCGCAGCGTCCTGCGCGGAGCCGCCGCCGCCGGCCTGGCCGGCCTGGCCTTGCCGGCCTCCGTGCTGGCGCAGCAGGACAAGATCCGCATCGGCCACCTCACGCCGCTCACCGGCTTCCTGGGAGCGCTCGGCGAGTACGCCGTGATGGGCGCGAAGATGGCCGCGGAGGAGATCAATGCGTCGGGCGGCGTGCTCGGCAAGCAGATCGAGCTGATGAGCGAGGACTCGGTGAACCCGCAGGTCGCGGCCACCAAGGCGCAGCGCATGATCGAGCGCGACAACGTGGCGGTGCTCATGGGCGAGATCAACTCCGCCTCGGCGCTCACGATCTCGCAGGTCGCCGCCCGGAACAAGAAACTGTTCCTGAGCATCGGCGCGCGCTCGGACGCGCTGCGCGGCAAGGACTGCAACCGCTACACCTTCCACGTCGACATCCCGGTGACGGTGATGGTCAACACCGTCGGCCAGGCGCTGGCCCGCGACGGCATGGTGCGCGGCAAGAAGATCTACGCGATCACGTCCGACTACCTGTTCGGGCAGGACCTGTCGGCCAAGGCCAAGCGGTTCTTCGCGGCCAACGGCGGCAACGTCGTGGCCGACGACCTGGTGCCCACCGACCTGACCGACTTCAGCCCCTACATGCTGAAGATCCGCCAGGCGCGGCCGGACCTGATCTCCACCAACCTGGGCGGCAACCAGGTCACCAACTTCGTCAAGCAGTACTCCGAGTTCGGCCTGCCGTACCCGGTGGTCGGCTTCAACCTGAACACGGCGGACGCATGGGCGGCCGGCGAGGGCAACCTGGGCGGGATCTGGCCGACGGTCTGGCATCACGACCTCAACACCCCCGGCTCGAAGGCCTTCACCCAGGCGTTCATCCGGAAGTACAACAAGCTGCCGGAGAACCACGCCTGGATCGAGTACATCTCGCTGAAGATCCTGGCGCAGGCGATCAACGCCACCAAATCCACCGACACCGAGAAGCTGATCGCCTACTTCGAGTCCGAGGCGCAGTTCGACATCCTGAAGGCGCGCAAGGCCTACTTCCGCTCCTGGGACCACCAGCTGATGCAGGAGGCGTACCCCTTCACCGTCAAGGCCAAGGGCCAGGCGAAGGACAAGTTCGACTTCCTGAAGTTCGGCGACCCGGTGCCGGCGGCCAACCAGCCGCTGGAAGTGCTGGCGCCGACCAAGGCGGAGAACGCCTGCACGATGTAAGCCGCGCCCCCGGCGCGACAGCAGGTTCCCGTCCATGGAGTTCACGTTCTTTCTCGAGCAGCTGGTCAACGGCCTCGTGCTCGGGGGCTACTACCTGCTGCTCGCGCTCGGGCTCTCGCTGATCTTCAGCGTGGGCGGGGTCGTGAATCTGGCCCACGGTGCGTTCTATGCGATCGGCGCGTACGTGTCGCTGGAGGTGGCCAACCGCTTCGGCTTCGCCGCGGGCGTGGCGATGGCGCCGGTGGCCGTCGGCGTGCTGGGCATGCTGTTCGAGCGCTTCCTGCTGCGCCGCTTCTACACCGCCGACCCCATCCTGAGCCTGCTGGTGACGTTCGGGCTGGCGATGGTGGCGGAGCAGGCGATCCGCATGATCTGGGGCGCGGCGCCGCTGGCATCGTCGATGCCCGCGGGGTTCAAGGGCAACGTGACGGTGGGCGACTTCCTGTTCTCGCGCTACCGGCTGTTCCTGCTGCTGCTGGTGATGGTGCTGCTGACCGGCGTGTGGCTGCTGCTTCACAAGACCTCGTTCGGCCGGGTGGTGCGCGCCGGGGTGCAGCGGCCCGACATGGTCGCGGCGCTGGGCATCCGCCTGCAGCCGTACATGACGGCGATCGTGGTGCTCGGCGTGGCGACGGCGGCGCTGGGCGGCGCGCTGTTCGGGCCGATCACCATCGTGCACCCGGCGATGGGCATCGAGATCATGACGGTGGCCTTCGTGGTGGTCGTCATCGGCGGCCTCGGCAGCTTCTGGGGCGTGGTGCTGGCGGCGATGCTGGTCGGCGTGGTGCGCGGCATCACCATCTACTTCCTGCCGGCGGCGGGTGAAGCGTCGATGTACATCCTGATGATCCTGGTCCTGTTGTTCCGGCCGCGCGGCCTGCTCGGAGAGCGCATTGAACGATTCGAGTAGCGCCCCCGCGCCCGTCGTCCTGCCGGCGCTCGGCGCGGGCGTGTCCTCCCGGCTGCCCTTGTGGGTGGGCGGCGCCGGCCTGGTGCTGCTGCCGTTCGGGCTGCACGCCATCGGGCTGACGCTGGACAACGCGATCACCGTCGTGGTGCTGTGCATGGCGACGATGGCCCTGAACCTGCTGGTGGGCACGACCGGGCTGGTGTCCTTCGGCCACGCGGCCTTCTTCGGCATCGGCGGCTATGCCGCGGCGCTGGCGCAGAAGCACTGGTTCCCGGGCCAGATCGTCGTGCCGATGCTGTTCTCCGTCGGCTTCATGGTGCTGCTGGCGCTGGTGGTCGGCTTCCTGCTGCTGCGGCGCAAGGGCGTGTACTTCTCGCTGCTCACGCTGGCGCTGTGCGCGCTGTCCTTCGCGGCGGCCTTCCGCTGGACCGCGCTGACCGGCGGCGAGGGCGGCCTCGGCGGCCTGGAGCGCGGGCGGCTGGGCCCGATCGACCTCAACGACGACCGCGCCTACTACGCCTTCACGGCGCTCATCGGCTTCGCCATCCTTTACCTGCTGCTGCGCATCGTGCGCTCGCCCTTCGGCCGCGTGCTGCTGGCGATCCGCGAGAACGAGCAGCGCGCCTCCTTCCAGGGCTACGACACGCGGCGCTACAAGATGCTGGCCTTCGTGGTGTCGGTCACCATCACCGGCATCGCCGGCGCGCTGATGGTGTTCAACCACCGCCTGGCCGCGGCGGAGTCGACCACGGTCGCCTTCTCGGGCGAGTTGCTCGCCATGGTGGTCATCGGCGGCATGCGCAGCTTCCTCGGGCCGGTGCTCGGCGTGCTGTTCTACCTGCTGTTCCGCGAGATGTTCTCGATCTACACGAGCAACTGGCTGTTCTGGTTCGGCCTGACCTTCGTCGGCTTCGTGCTGTTCTCGCCGGACGGCCTGGCCGGCATCTGGGCCAAGGTGCGCCGGCGCCTGCGGCCGCCGCCGGAGGAGAGCGCGGCGATGAGCCGCCGCCAGGTCCACGAAGGCCTGCCGCTGCCGGCCTTCCTGCGGCCGGCGTCCGCCTCGGGCACGGTGCTGGAAGCGAAGGACATCCGCGTGCACTTCGGCGGCATCCGCGCGGTGGACGGGGTGGACCTGCAGGTGCGCGCCGGCCAGGTGCATGCGCTGATCGGGCCCAACGGCGCCGGCAAGACCACCGCCTTCCACCTGCTCTCCGGCATGTTCGCGCCCACCGCCGGCACGGTGCACTTGAACGGCCGGGAGGTGCAGGGCCTCGGGCCGGCCCGGGTGTGCGAGCGCGGCCTGGCACGGTCCTTCCAGATCACCAACCTGTTCAAGGGCCTCACCATCCGCGAGAACCTGCGGCTGTCGCTGCAGGCCCGGCACCCCGGCCGCTACGGCATGTGGCGGGACGCGGCCGACCACGAGCAGGTCAACGCCGAGACGGCGGAACTGCTGAAGTTCCTCGGGCTGCAAGGCATCGAGGAGGTCGCCGGCGGCGACCTGTCCTATGGCGGCCAGCGGCTCGTGGACCTGGGCATCGCGCTCGGCTCCAAGCCGCAGGTGCTGCTGCTCGACGAGCCGCTGGCGGGCCTGGCCGCCGGGGAGCGCGAACGGGTGTCGCGCCTCGTCCAGGCCATCGCGCACCACATCCCGGTGCTGATCGTGGAGCACGACATCGACCGCGTGCTGGGCTTCTCGCACCACGTGACGGTGATGAACGAAGGCAAGGTGCTCATGAGCGGCACCCCCGACGAGGTGCGCAACGACCGGCGGGTGCAGGAGATCTACACCGGCACCGGCACGCCCCCGGTGACCGGCCGCGCCACCTCCGCCGCCGGGGAGCGGGCGCAGATCCTGCAGTTCAGCGGCGTCAATGCGTTCTACGGCAAGAGCCACATCCTCAACGACGCCTCGCTCGACGTGCGCGAAGGCGAGATCGTCGCCCTGCTGGGACGCAACGGCGCCGGCAAGTCGACGCTGCTCAAGACGCTGTGCGGGCTGGTACCCGCCGCTTCCGGCTCCATCGTCTTCGAGGGCCGGGACATCACGAAGCTGTCCGCGCCCGACATCGCGCGCGCCGGCATCGGCTACGTGCCGCAGGGCCGCGGCCTGTTCGCCGGCATGACGGTGGCGGAGAACCTGTCGCTCGGCCGGCTGGCCCGCGCCACCGACGGCAGCCACGGCCTGGCCTGGAGCGAGGAGCGCATCTTCGAGTACTTCCCGCGCCTGAAGGAGCGGATGAACGTGCCCGCGGACTACCTGTCCGGCGGGGAGCAGCAGATGGCCGCGGTGGCGCGGGCACTGTCGGGCAACGTCAAGCTGCTGCTGCTCGACGAGCCCTTCGAAGGGCTGGCGCCCGCGGTGGTGCAGGAGCTCTTCACGGTGTTCGACCTGCTGCGCAAGGACGTCTCGATCGTCATCGTCGAACACAATCTCGACCTGGTGCTGGCGCTGGCGGACCGCGTGTTCGCCCTGGAACGCGGCAGCGTCTTCCACACGGGGCCCGCGCAGCCGCTGCTCGCCGACCTCGACTACCGCAAGAAGATTCTCTGGCTCTGAAGCCGGACCCCA
>JAJTCN010000015.1 GCA_021323335.1 Ramlibacter sp. | reverse complement strand
ACGATCAGGCGGCGGAAGGTCGAGCGGTATTCGCCGGGCACGTCCTGCCAGACGTCCTCGCCCATGTGGTCGCCGAAGCCGATCTTGCGGTTCTCTTCGCGGTCCGCCAGGAAGATGCCCCAGCGGTAGTCGGGCATGGGCGTGTAGCCGTACTGGGCCCAGCCTTGCGCGTCCACGCCGACGGCGGTGCGCAGGTACACCTCCTTGGCCTTGAAGTCGCTCGGGCCCATCTCGTCCCACCAGTTCAGGAAGGCGGGCTGCCAGTGCTCCAGCGCGCGCTGCAGCTGGCGGTTGTCGGCCAGGGAGACGTTGTTGGGGATCTTGGCCTGGAGGTCGATGGTGGTCATGGTGTGTTCCTGGTTTCAATGGCGGGGTCGCTTCGCGAACCCGCCCTACGTGTTCCGTTTCGTAGGTCGGGTTCGCGCCAGCGACCCCGACACACGGCTAGATGCGCTTCCAATCGAATTTCGCCTTCTTCCCGGTGCCGAACAACTTCAGCGCACCCTCTTCCCCCACGGCGTTGGGGCGAATGAAGATCCAGTTCTGCCACGCGGACAAGCGCCCGAAGACCCGCGTCTCCATCGTCTCCTTGCCGGGGAACCGCAGCGAAGCTTCCATGCCGGTCAGCGCATCCGGCGACAGCGAGGCCCGCTCTTCCAGCATCAGCCGGATCTCGTCGTCCCAGTCGATGTCGTCCGGCGTCAGCGTCACCAGGCCCAGCGCCAGCGCCTGGTCGGCGCGCAGCGCGCTGTCCTGCAGGCCCTGCAGCTGGGCGATGGTGGACTCGTCCTCGTACAGGCGGGTCTGCAGCCGCGTCAGGCCGTTCACCTCCGGGTAGCGGCCGAAGTTGGCGGCGTTCAGGCGCAGCGCGGGCGCGGCGTCCGGTGCGTCCGGCAGGTCCAGCATGTAGATGCGGTCGCAGGCCAGGGCCAGCTCGTACAAGGTGCCGGCAAAGCAGGAGCCCTCGTCCACCAGCGCGATCAGCGAGCGGCTGGTCACGTCCAGGCGGGCCAGCGTGCGGCGCAGCGCGCCGAGGGTTTCGCGCACCAGCCAGTGCGACTTGTGCTTCTCCAGCACGGCGTCGGCCGCCATCACCAGGTTGGCGTCGCCCCGGGTCTTGATCACCCAGGTGCCGATCTCCAGTTCGTTGGTGCGCAGGTTCAGGATGGCATCGTCCAGCTCGCGGGCCAGCTTCAGCGGCCACCAGTTCACGCCGGCGGCGACGATGGCTTCGGGCGTCGACTCGACGCTGTCCTTCGGTGCGGAGACGGTGAACGTGGCGATGCGCGCGGTGCGGTCGACCTGCACGTCGACCACGTCGTAGTGGTAGCCCTGCTCGTCGATCAGCGCCTTCAGCGGCGTGAGCTCGATGCCCTTTTCCGGGCCGCTGCGCGTGGACTGCGCCCGCAGCGCCGCCACTTCGTGGTCCACCAGCGCGCCGAAAGCCTGCGGCTTGGCGTACGCGTCGATCAGCTTCCAGTCCCTGGCCCGGTCGGCCCGCACGCCCTCGCTGGTGGTGCAGAAGATGTCGGCCAGGTCGCGGCGCACCTTGCGCTTGTCGGTCACGCGCGTCAGGCCGCCGGTGCCGGGCAGCACGCCGAGCAGCGGCACCTCCGGCAGGCTGACGGTGGAGGAGCGGTCGTCCACCATCACGATGCGGTCGCAGGCCAGCGCGAGTTCGTAACCGCCGCCGGCGCAGGCGCCGGTGACGGCGGCGACGGACTTCAGGCCTTCGTTGCGCGAGGAGTCTTCCAGCCCGTTGCGCGTCTCGTTGGTGAACTTGCAGAAGTTCACCTTCCAGGCGTGGGTGGACAGGCCCAGCATGTAGATGTTGGCGCCGGAGCACCAGATGCGCTCCTTGCCGCTTTCGAACACCACCACCTTCACGCCGGGGTGCTCGAAGCGGATGCGGTTGACGGCGTCGTGCAGTTCGATGTCGACGCCGAGGTCGTAGCTATTGAGCTTGAGCTTGTAGCCCGGCTTGATGCCACCGTCCTCGTCGATGTCCAGCTTCAGGCGCGCGACGTCGCCTTCGACGTTCAACGTCCAGTGGCGGTAGCGCGAGGGGTGCGTGGCGAAGCTGACCAGCTCGCGCTCCTCCCCGGCCAGGGTCTGCTTGAACAGCAGGGGTTCGGTCATGGCGTTCATCTTGTCTCCAGGGCTGCGGCCTGCGGCGCCGGCACGGCGCGTTGAAGGTCCTTCAGGGATTGCTTGACGGTGCGGGCGGCGGTGTCGACCACCGCGTCCGCGCGGGCATAGAGGGCTTCGCGGCTGGCGAGGATGCGGCGGATGTCCTCCAGCGCCTCGCCCATGGCGCTGCGCGACACGTCGCCGTTGCCGCCGTCGCCCGCCGCGAAGGGCCGCATGTCGCCCTGGGCGACCACGCGGCTCATGTGTTCTTCAGGGTTGGCCTTGACCCACACGCAATAGAAGTGGCTTTGCAGCAGGTCGAAGGTCTCGCGCTCGCTGACGATGCTGCCGCCGGTGGTCATCACCACGCCGTCCGCGTGCTCCTCGGCGATGCGCAGCAGCGCGCGTCGCTCGTAGCGCCGGTAGCCGGCCTGGCCGTGCAGCAGCAGGATCTCGTTCATGCTGGTGCCAGCCTCGCGCTCGATCTCGCGATCGAGTTCGACGAAAGGCACGCCGCGGTGCGCGGCGAGCAGCTCGCCGAGCGTCGTCTTGCCGGCGCCGCGCAGGCCCACGAGGGCGATGCGCTGTTCGCGGCCCTGCTCCTGGTCGAGGCCGAAGGTGGTGCCGAGCACCGCATAAGCCTGGTCCAGCTGGTTGTCGTCCAGCCGGGCCAGCAATCCGTGCAGGCGCGCCAGCGCGGGCCGCGGCGCGTCCTGCAGCAGGTCCAGGATGGTGATGTTCAGTGCGTGGGCCGCCGCTTCCAGCGAGTTGATGGAGACGTTGCCCTTGCCCGTTTCCACGTCCGCCAGGAAGCGCTCGGACAGGCCCGAGTCGGCCGCCAGCTGCTTGCGCGTCATGCCCCGCCTCGCCCTCCAGGCACGCACCCGGGCGCCCAGCTCGGCGAGCGTGGCGCGGGAGTCGGTGTCGGTCATGAGCAGCATGGTGGCCGGGGTTTTTGCAGAAACATTGCGCTGGATCAAGATTGCAGTATACTGCGTGAACATTGAATGTCAAGCAGTTTACTGCATGTGATCGGAACCACATGAAGCTCAAGATCCTCGTCGGCACCATGACCAGCACGGCCGACTACGTCGCCCAGGCCATCCAGATGGACTGCGCCGATCTCGTCGACGACATCGAGGTCGTGATGATGGATGGCAAGGACATCTCCGTCTTCGACGAAGATGCGCTATATCTCATCTGCAGCTCCACCTATGGCTCCGGCGACGTGCCGGACAACGCCCGCGCGCTCTACGAGTCGCTCGATGCGCAGCCGAAGTTCCTGGGCCACGTGCGCTACGGCGTGATCGCGCTGGGCGATCGCACCTACATGCAGACCTTCTGCTTCGGCGGCAAGAAGTTCGACGAGCGCCTGCAGGGCCTGGGCGCCCAGCGCATCGGCGAGGTCTGGTGCCACGACGCGAGTGCGGGCACGATGCCGGAGGAGCTGGGCACGGCCTGGTGCCGCGAGTGGCTGGAACAGGAAGCGATCCCCGCCATGCAGAAGCAGACATGCACCTGAGCCACGCCGATCACCGCACCAGCCCGCCGCGCGTCGAGATCCCGCGCGACTACAACGCCGCGCACGACCTGCTGCGCCGCAATGCCGCGCGTCCCGGCAAGGTGGCGTACATCGACGCCGCGACCGGCGCCCAGCTGACCTACGGCCAGCTGGAAGACCAGGCGCAGCGATTCGCCGACGCGCTGCGCCAGCGCGGCTTCGCGCCCGAGGCGCGGGTGATGATCGCGATGCTGGACACGCTGGAATGGCCGGTGGTCTTCCTCGGTTGCATCCTCGCCGGTGTCGTGCCGGTCGCCGCCAACACGCTGCTGACCACGAAGGATTTCGACTTCATGCTGCGCGACTCGCGCGCGCAGGCGCTGTTCGTGTCGAAGCCGCTGTTGCCGACGTTCGAGCCGCTGATCGGCAAGATCTCGACGCTCAAGCACCTGTTCGTGGCGGGCGGCGATGGCGAGAACTCGGTGGCGCAACTCGTGGCGAGCGGCAAGGCCAGCGCCGAAGTCGCCGGCACCTGCAGCGACGACGCCTGCTTCTGGCTCTATTCCAGCGGCTCCACCGGCACGCCCAAGGGCACAGTGCACCTGCACAGCCACCTGGTCCTGACCGCCGAACTCTATGGCCGCGCGGTGCTGGGCATGCGCGAGGACGACATCGTGTTCTCCGCGGCGAAGCTGTTCTTCGCCTATGGCCTGGGGAACGCCCTCACCTTCCCGCTGAGCGTCGGCGCCACCACGGTGCTGCTCCCCACGCGGCCGACGCCCGCCGACGTGTTCGGTGTGCTGAAGAAATTCCGCCCCACCATCTTCTGCGGCGTGCCGACGCTGTTCGCCGGGCTGCTGGCCGATGCCGGCAAGCCGGCGAAGCAGGACGTGGCGCTGCGCGTGTGCACCAGCGCCGGCGAGGCGCTGCCGGCCGAGATCGGCCAGCGCTGGACCGATGCCTACGGCGTGGAAATCCTCGACGGCATCGGCTCCACCGAGATGCTGCACATCTTCCTGTCCAACCGGCCCGGCAAGGTACGCTACGGCACCACCGGGCAGGCCGTGCCGGGTTACGAGCTGCGCATCGTGGGCGACGACGGCCGCGACTGCGGGCCGGGCGAGATCGGCGAGCTGCAGATCAACGGCCCCACCGCGGCCCTCATGTACTGGAACAACCGCGCCAAGACCAAGGCCACGTTCGCGGGCGAGTGGACGCGCAGCGGCGACAAGTACACGCGAGACGCCGACGGCTACTACACCTATGGCGGCCGCAGCGACGACATGCTCAAGGTCGGCGGCATCTACGTGTCGCCGTTCGAGGTGGAAGGCTGCCTCATGACGCATGCGTCGGTGCTCGAGGCCGCGGTGATCGGCATCCCCGACCAGGAAGGGTTGGTCAAGCCGAAAGCTTACGTGGTGCTGAAGGCCGGGCAGCAGGCGACCGCCGAAGAACTGCAGGCGCACGTGAAGACGCGCCTGGCGCCGTACAAGTACCCGCGCTGGATCGAGTTCGTGCCCGAATTGCCGAAGACGGCGACCGGCAAGATCCAGCGCTTCAAGCTGCGCGCGGCCGCGGCCTGAGGGAAACCCATGTGGCGGCGGCCCCCGGGATCAGATAAAAATTGCTTCAGGCCTCAACGATCTACAAGGAAACTCCCATGACCACCCGCCGCCTCGTGCTTTCCCGCGGTGCCGCCCTCGTCGGCGCGGCCTCCACCAGCCTGCTGCTGCCCGAGATCGTGCGCGCGCAATCCAACCGGGTGCGCGTGGGTTTCATGCTGCCGTACACCGGCACCTTCGCGCAGCTCGGCGTCGCCATCGAGAACGGCGTGCGCATGGCCATCAACGAAAAGGGCGGCAAGCTCGGCGGCCGCGAGATCGAATGGTTCAAGGTGGACGACGAGTCGGAGCCGTCCAAGGGCGTCGAGAACGCCAACCGCCTGGTCCAGCGCGACAAGGTCGACGTGCTGATCGGCACGGTGCACTCGGGCGTGCAGATGGGCATCCAGCGCGTTGCCCGTGAAAGTGGCGTGCTCAACCTGATCCCGAACGCCGGCGTCCACGCCGCCACCCGGGCGCTGTGCGCGCCCAACGTGTTCCGCACCTCGTTCAGCAACAGCCAGCCGACGCGGGCGCTGGGCAAGCCGATGATGGACAAGGGCCTCAAGCGCACCGTCTGGATCACCTGGAAGTACGCGGCGGGCGACGAAGCCTTCGAGGGCTTCAAGGAAAGCTACACCGCCGCCGGCGGCACCATCATCAAGGAACTGGGCCTGCCCTTCCCGAACGTCGAATTCCAGGCGCTGCTGACCGAAATCGCCTCGCTGCGCCCGGACGCCGTGGCCTGCTTCTTCGCCGGCGGCGGCGCCGCCAAGTTCATCCGCGACTACGCGGCGGCCGGCCTTAAGGACAAGATCCCGCTGTGGGGTTCGGGCTTCCTGACCGAAGGCGTGCTCGATGCGGCCGGCCCCGCGGCCGAAGGCATCATGACCACGATGCACTACGCCGACTCGCTGGACACGCCGCGCAACCGCCAGTTCCGCACGGCCTATGCCACCAACTTCAAGATGCAGCCGGACGTGTACGCGGTGCAGGGCTACGACACCGGCCTGCTGCTGGCGCAGGGCATGGCGGCGGTCAAGGGCGACATCGCCAACAAGCAGGCGCTGTACAAGTCGCTGGAAACCCAGACCATCGACAGCCCGCGCGGCAAGTGGACGATGAGCAAGTCCCACAACCCGGTGCAGGACATCTACCTGCGCCGCGTGGAAAACAAGGACAACAAGGTGATCGGCATCGCCGCCAAGGCGCTGGCCGATTCGGGCGCGGGCTGCAAGCTGGCCTGAGCCGAACCCTGAGCAAGAATGGGAGGTTTCGGCCTCCCATTTTTTTCGCCCGGCACACGGGCTGTCCGAACCTGAGCCGATGGATTTCGCCAACTTCCTCATCCAGCTGCTGAACAGCGTCCAGTACGGGCTGCTGCTGTTCATGCTGGCCGCCGGCCTGACGCTGATCTTCGGGATCATGGGCGTGGTCAACCTCGCGCACGGCAGTTTCTACATGCTGGGCGCCTACCTCGCGTGGTCGCTGGCACTGAAGACGGGCAGCCTGGTGCTGGCCATCGTGCTGGGCACGGTGATCTCCGTCATCTTCGGCCTGGTGCTGGAACGCCTGCTGTTCCGCCACTTCTACCACCGCGACCACCTCGACCAGGTGCTCCTGACCTTCGGCCTGATCTACATCTTCGAGGAGATGCGCTCCATCCTGTGGGGTGACGACGTGCACGGCGTGCCCATCCCCGCCCTGCTGTCCGCCTCGATCCCGCTCACCGACAACCTTTCCTACCCGGTCTACCGCCTGTTCATGTCGGGGCTGTGCATCGCCCTCGCCCTGGGCCTGTACTTCCTGATCTCGCGGACCCGCCTGGGCATGAAGATCCGCGCGGGCGCCTTCAACCACGAGATGACCGAGGCGCTGGGCGTCAACGTCAAGCTGATCCACGCGGTGGTGTTCGCCCTCGGCGTCGGCCTGGCCACCATCGCCGGCATGATCGCCGCGCCCATCTCCAGCGTGTACCCGAACATGGGCTCGCAGGTGCTGATCATGTGCTTCGTGGTGGTGGTCATCGGCGGAATCGGCTCGGTGCGCGGCGCGCTGATCTCGGCGCTGCTGGTCGGCCTGGTCGACACCTTCGGCAAGGTGCTGTTGCCGCAGGTGGCCGGCATGCTGGTCTACATGCTGATGGCGGCGGTCCTCCTGTGGAAACCTGAGGGCCTGTTCAAGCAATGAGCGCCGCCAAGACCAACCTCGAAACGCTGCCGCGCGGCCTGCAGGTCGCGCTGGCGCTGGCGCTCGTCGCCCTGCTGGCCTTCCCCTTCTTCAGCACCGACTTCTACACGCAGATGGTCGCGCGCATGATGATCCTGGCCATCTTCGCCATGAGCCTGGACCTGCTGCAAGGCGTGACCGGCCTGGTGTCGCTCGGGCATGCGGCCTTCTTCGGCCTGGCGGGCTACGCACTGGCCTTCCTCACCCCGCAGGCGGAAGCGGTGAGCCTGTGGTGGACGCTGCCCGCCGCCGTGGCCGCCTCGGCGCTGGCGGCGCTGGTCATCGGCTTCTTCGTGGTCCGCACGCGCGGCATCTACTTCATCATGGTCACCATGGCGTTCGCCCAGATGGTGTTCTTCCTGTTCTTCGACAACAAGGTGCTGGGCGGCTCGGACGGCATCTACATCAACTTCAAGCCGGACGCCGGCCTGTTCGACCTGGAAAACAAGCGCGTCTTCTACTACTTCACGCTGGCCATGCTGGTGCTGGTGTACCTGTTCCTGCGCCGCCTGCTGTTCAGCCCGTTCGGCCGCGCGCTCGCGGGCATCCGCGTCAACGAGCACCGCATGCGCGCGCTGGGTTTCGGCACCTTCGGCTACAAGCTGGCCGCCTTCACGCTGGCGGGCGGCCTGGCCGGCCTGGCGGGCTACCTGTGGGGCGCGCAGACCGGGTTCGTGAACCCCGAGCTGATGGGGTTCCACATGAGCGCGCACGCGATCATGATGGTCATCCTCGGCGGCATGGGCAACTTCGCCGGCGCGATCGCCGGCGCCTTCGCCTTCGAGATGCTGCTGCACGAGGCCAAGGACCTGCCCACCATCGGCAGCTTTAATGCCGGCAAGCACTGGCAGCTGTGGACCGGCCTGTTCATCGTGGCGGTGGTGGCCTTCGCCCCGCGCGGCCTGCTGGGACTGCTGGAGCGCCTGCTGCGCCGCAAGGACCGCGACCATGAGTGAAGTGCTGCTGTCCGCGCGCGGGCTCACCAAGCGCTTCGGCGGCCTGGCCGCCGTCAACGACGTCACGCTGGACCTGTGGCGGCAACGCATCCACGCGGTGATCGGCCCCAACGGCGCCGGCAAGTCCACCCTGACCAACCTGCTCTCGGGCGACCTGGAGCCCAGCGCCGGCAGCGTCACGCTGGCCGGCCGCGACGTGACCGGCTGGAGCCCGGAGCGCATCTCGCGCGCGGGCCTGGGCCGCAGCTACCAGAAGACCAACATCTTCCTGCCCTTCACGGTGTGGGAGAACATCCGCCTGGCCGCCCAGTCGCGCACGCCGCACGCGGCCCGCTGGCTGGCGCGCGCCTCCAGCGTGAAGCAGGCCAACGAGCGCGCCGAGCGCGCGCTGGAACTTGCGGGCCTGGCGCCGCGGCGCGACCACGTCGCCGGCGCGGCCAGCCATGGCGAGCAGCGCCAGCTCGAGATCGCGATGACGCTGGCGACCGATCCGCAGGTGATGCTGCTGGACGAACCGCTCGCCGGCATGGGCACCGCGGAAGCGGAGCGCATGGTGGAGCTGCTGCTGCGGCTGAAGGAGCAGCACGCGATGATGCTGGTGGAACACGACATGGATGCGGTGTTCGCCCTGGCCGACCACCTGACCGTGATGGTCAACGGACAGGTCATCGCCAGCGGCACCCCCCAACAGGTGCGCGCCGATGCCAACGTGCAGGCGGCTTACCTGGGCGTCGACGAGGTGGGCCATGGCTGAACGGCTGGTCGAGGCCCGCGGCCTGCAGACGTACTACGGCGCCAGCCACATCCTGCGCGGCGTGGATTTCCACGTCGATCGCGGCGAGACCATCGGCCTGATGGGCCGCAACGGCATGGGCAAGAGCACCTTGCTCAAGAGCCTGATCGGGCTGGTCCGGCCGCGCGGCGGCACGGTGCGCGTGAAGGGTCGCGACATGGTCGGCCGGCCTTCCTTCGAAGTGGCCCAGCTGGGGATAGCCTACGTGCCGGAAGGCCGCGGCATCTTCGGCAACCTGAGCGTCAAGGAAAACCTGGTGATGGCGGCGCGGGCCGGCACGGCGGGACAGCGCGACTGGACCTACGAGCGCGTGCTGGAGACCTTTCCGCGGCTGCAGGAAAGGCTCGGCCATGGCGGCCAGCAACTCTCCGGCGGCGAGCAGCAGATGCTCACCATCGGCCGCGCGCTCATGACCAACCCCGACGTGCTCATCCTGGACGAAGCCACGGAAGGCCTGGCGCCGCTGGTGGCCCGCGAGATCTGGCGGATCTGCGGGGTGATCCGCGCGAGCGGCATTTCCAGCGTGATCGTCGACAAGAACTGGAAGCAGGTCACCCAGGTGACGGACCGCAACGTCATCCTGGTCAAGGGCGAAGTCGTGTTCGCCGGCAGCTCGGCAGACCTGCGCGCGCAGCCCCACCTGCTGGACCAGCACCTCGGCGTCTGACGGACGCCCCTGCTCGACGTCGGCCGGGCGCGACATCGCCCTGACCGCGTGAATCCCAGCGGATTGTAGGTCTGCGCCTACGCCGCTTGATCTGCGCTTCCTTCACGCGCCTTGCTGGTGCGCAAAGACAATGGCCGGCTAACAACGAGAACGGCCCATGAAGCCCCAATCGCCCCAAGAGGAGAAGCTCGCAGCCGGCGGGCGACGGGACGACGCGCGCGACCGCTCCGCGAGCCACCACCACCGCCAGTTCGAGGTGATGGGTGCGCACCCGACGGAACGCGGCACCTGGTTCACGGTCTGGGCGCCGAACGCGCGCCAGGTCGGCGTGATGGGCGCGTTCAACGACTGGCACTGCGAACCCCTGAACCGCCTGGACGACGGCAGCGGCCGCTGGAGCGCCTTCGTCGAAGGCGCCCGGGCGGGCCAGTACTACAAGTACCGCATCCAGGACGCGCACGGCCACTGGATGGACAAGGCGGACCCGTATGCCTTTCGCATGGAGCATCCGCCCGGCACGGCGTCGCAGATCTGGGACCTCTCGCACGAGTGGGGCGACCAGGAATGGATGCGCACGCGCTGGCAGCGGCAGTCGCACCAGAGCCCGATGTCCATCTACGAGGTGCACCTCGGTTCGTGGCAGCGCGAGGAGGACGGGCGCTTCCTGAACTACCGCGACCTGGCCTTGCGGCTGGCGGCGCACTGCGAGAACCTGGGCTTCACCCACGTCGAACTGATGCCGGTGGCCGAGCATCCGTTCTACGGCTCCTGGGGCTACCAGATCACCGGCTACTTCGCCGCCTGCGCGCGCTACGGCACGCCGCAGGACCTGATGGTGTTCGTCGACACGCTGCACCAGCGCGGCATCGGCGTCCTCCTCGACTGGGTGCCTTCGCACTTCCCGTCCGACCCGCATGCCCTCGCGCGCTTCGACGGCACCGCGCTGTATGAGCACGAAGACCCGCGCCTGGGCTTCCACCCGGAGTGGAACAGCCTGATCTTCAACTACGGGCGCTACGAGGTGCGCGACTTCCTGATCAGCAACGCCCTGTTCTGGCTGGAGAAGTACCACTTCGACGGCCTGCGGGTCGATGCGGTGGCGTCCATGCTGTACCTGGATTACGGGCGCCGGCACGGCGAGTGGATCCCCAACGCGCACGGCGGCAACCAGAACCACGACGCGGTGCGTTTCCTGCAGGACCTGAACACCTCGGTGTACGCGCAGTTCCCGGACGTGCACGTGATCGCCGAGGAATCGACGGCCTGGCCCGCCGTGTCCCGCCCGGTCGACTGGGGCGGCCTGGGCTTCGGCATGAAGTGGAACATGGGCTGGATGAACGACACGCTGCGCTATGCGTCGCGGCCGCACTTCTACCGGCGCTACCACGGCGACGACATCCGCTTCTCCGCGGTGTACGCCTTCCACGAGAACTTCATCCTGCCGCTGTCGCACGACGAGGTGGTGTACGGCAAGGGCAGCCTGCTGACGCGCCAGCCCGGTGACGAATGGCAGCGCTTCGCGGGCCTGCGCAACCTGTTCGGCTACATGTGGGCGCACCCCGGCAAGAAGCTGCTGTTCATGGGCGGCGAGTTCGGCCAGTACGAGGAATGGCACCACGAACGCACGCTGGACTGGCACCTGTGGGCACGGCCCTTCCACGCCGGACTCGCGCGCTGGGTCGGGGACCTGAACGCGCTGTACCGGCGCCTTCCCGCGCTGCACGTGCACGACTTCGAACCGGAGGGCTTCAGCTGGCTGCCGTGCGAGCGGCACGAGCCGACCATCCTCACCTTCCTGCGGCGCGGCCGCCCCGGCGACGCGCCGGTGGTGGCCATCGTCAACCTGACGCCGGAGCCCCGCAGCGCGTTGCGCGTGGCGCTGCCCGAGGCCGGCGACTGGCATGAACTCCTCAACAGCGACGCGGCCGTCTATGGCGGCAGCGGCGTGGGCAATCTCGGGCGCGTGCAGGCCACGCCCCATCCGGTGGGCGGCTGGCCGGCCAGCGCCCTCGTCGCCGTGCCGCCCCTGGGCACGGTGTTCCTGTCCAACGGCCCCATTCCAACGACCGACCCCCAGGGAGCTCCCCATGCCCGCCACTAAGAACGTGCTGGCCTTCGTCATGGCCGGCGGCGAAGGCTCGCGCCTGCACCCGCTGACCGCCAACCGCTGCAAGCCGGCGGTGCCATTCAACGGCAAGCACCGGATCGTCGACTTCGTGCTGTCGAACCTGGTGAACTCGGAGATCTACTCCACCTACCTGCTGGTGCAGTACAAGTCCCAGTCGCTGATCGAGCACGTGCGGCAGACCTGGACCATGGCGCGCTTCATGCCCCAGCACTTCGTCACCGTGGTGCCGCCGCAGATGCGCAACGGCCCCGACTGGTTCCAGGGCACGGCGGATGCGGTGTACCAGAACATCCACCTGATCGAAACCATGCAGCCGGACATCGTGGCGGTGTTCGGCGCCGACCACATCTACCGCATGGACGTGCGGCAGATGATCGACTTCCACGTTCGCAGCAACGCCCATGCCAGCGTGGCCACCATCCCGGTGGACCTGAGCGAGTGCGACCAGTTCGGGATCGTGGGGGTGGACGACGACCACCGCATCACCGACTTCCAGGAAAAGCCCAGGAGCGCCCGCCCGATGCCGGGCAGCCGCACGCACGCGCTGGCCTCGATGGGCAACTACATCTTCAACACCGACGTCCTGCTGCGCCAGCTCAGGCGCATGCACGACAACGGCGAGACCGACTTCGGCAAGCACATCCTGCCGTCCATGGTGAAGTCCCACAAGCTCGTGGCCTACGACTTCGCCACCAACAGCATCCCCGGCACCGAGCCGTACGAGGAGCATGCGTACTGGCGCGACGTCGGCACCATCGACGCCTACTACCAGGCGCACTTCGACACGCTGGGGGCACAGCCGAAGTTCCGCATGACCAACCGCCACTGGCCGATCTACGCCAGCCCGGACCAGGCCGAGTCGGCCCAGATCGAGGACGGCGTCATCCACCGCTCGGTGGTGGGTTCGGGCAGCATCGTGGACGGCGCGGAGCTCGACCACGCCATGCTGCGCCGCTCGGTGCTGGTGGAGCGCGGCGCCCACATCGAGCATTCGATCGTGATGGAGCGCTCGCGCATCGGCCGCGGCGCGCGCGTGCGGCGGGCGATCATCGACCAGGACAACGACATCCCGCCGGACGAACGCATCGGCTTCGACCCGGTGGGCGACCGCCAGCGCTTCCCGGTGACGGCGTCGGGCATCGTGGTGGTACCGGCGGGCATGTTCCCGGCGCGCAGGTCGGCGTCGCCCTTCCTGGCGACGATGGACAAGGCAATGCACCTCGGCGAGACCGCGCCGCGCCTGGAGGTCCTCGCATGACGGCGAAAGCCGTCGGCAAGACCCGCGCCCACCGCGCCAGCAGTCCACCAGCCGCAGCCGGGGCGCCGGGCTCGGTGCAGTCCGGCCAGCCCTGGCCGCTCGGCGCGACCCTGCACGACGGCGGGGTGAACTTCGCCGTGTTCGCGAGCGCCGCGGAAAAGGTCGAGATCTGCCTGTTCGACGCCGAGGGCGCGCACGAGGAGCGCCGCATCGCCCTGCCCGCGCGCACCGACGACATCTGGCACGGCTTCGTGCCGGGCCTGGCCGCCGGCGCGCGCTACGGCCTGCGGGTGCACGGCCCGTACGAGCCGCAGCACGGCTGGCGCTGCAATCCCTACAAGCTGCTGCTGGACCCGTACGCGAAGCAGCTGGACCGGCCCCTGAAGGGCAATGAATGGCAATACGGCTATCCGCTGGGCCAGGACAAGCGCGACCTGCACATGGACACGCGCGACAACGCGCTGCATGCCGCCAAGTGCGTGGTGGTGGACCCGCATTTCGACTGGGGCGACGACCGCCACCCGGCGGTGCCGATGCAGGACAGCATCTTCTACGAGGTGCACGTGCGCGGCTTCACCAAGCAGATGCCCGACGTGCCCGAGCACCTGCGCGGCACCTTCGCCGGCCTGGCGACCGAGCCCGCCATCGCGCACCTGAAGGACCTGGGCGTCACGTCGGTGGAACTGCTGCCGGTGCAGGCGTTCAACGACGAGCGCCGGCTGGTGGACCTGGGGCTGGCCAACTACTGGGGTTACAACAGCATCGGCTTCCTCGCGCCGGACCCGCGCTACATGGCGGGCAACGACATCAACGAGTTCCGGCAGATGGTCAAGGCGCTGCATGCGGCGGGGCTGGAAGTGATCCTCGACGTGGCCTACAACCACAGCTGCGAGGGCAACCACCTCGGGCCGACGCTGTGCTTCAAGGGCATCGACAACCGCAGCTACTACCGGCTGACGGAGGACCACCGCCACTACCTGGACTTCACGGGCACCGGCAACACGCTCAACACCAGCCATCCGGCCATGCTGCGCCTGGTCATGGACAGCCTGCGCTACTGGGTGGAGGAGATGCACGTGGACGGCTTCCGCTTCGACCTGGCGCCCGCCATCGCACGCAACGCCAGCGGCGGCTTCGACCACCGCGGCCCCTTCCTGTCCGCCGTGGCGCAGGACCCGGTGCTCAAGCGCGTCAAGATGATCGCCGAGCCCTGGGACCTCGGTGAATACGGCTACCAGGTCGGCGGCTTCCCCCAGGGCTGGAGCGAATGGAACGGCCAGTACCGGGATCGCGTGCGCGACTACTGGCGCGGCGTCGAAGGCAGCCTGGGCGACTTCGCCGCGGCGCTGTGCGGCTCCGCGGACATCTACGGCCCTTCGCGGCGCGGGCCGCGGGCCAGCGTCAACCTGATCACGGTGCACGACGGCTTCACGCTCAACGACCTGGTCAGCTACAACGACAAGCACAACGAAGCCAACGCCGAGGACAACCGCGACGGCGAAAGCCACAACCGCAGCTGGAACTGCGGCGCCGAGGGACCCACCGAGGACCCCGAGATCCTGGCGTTCCGCGAGCGGCAGAAGCGCAACTTCCTCACCACCCTGTTCTGCTCGCGCGGCGTGCCGCTGCTGCTGGGCGGGGACGAGATGAGCCGCACGCAGGGCGGCAACAACAACGCCTATTGCCAGGACAACCCGATCAGCTGGTTCGACTGGTCCGACGAGCGCCGCCAGGACCCGCTGCTGGCCTTCACGAAAGCCATGCTGCGGCTGCGCCGCGAGCTGCCGGTGCTGCGCCACAATGCCTGGCTGACCGGCCACGCGGACGCGGATGGCCGCCGCGACATCGTCTGGTACAGCGTCTGGGGCCAGGAGATGACCCCGGAGGAATGGACCAACCCCGCGGTGCGCTGCGTCGCCGCGGTGCTGGACGCGCGCTTCGCGCCCTCGCACGAAGAAGAGTCGGGACGCTCCGTGCTGCTGGTGTTCAACGCCACCGGCGAGGACGCCACCTTCACCCTGCCCGTCGTGGCGCGGCACGAAGGGGAATGGGCGCTTCGCATCTACACGGGCGAGGGCTTTTTCGAGGAGGCCGACGCCCGCTCCTATGCGCCGGAGGCCAAGCTGGAGCTGCTGGCGCATTCCATGGCGCTGCTGACCCAGGCGCCGCAGGAGTAGCAGGTGCATTGCGAGCACGAGATGCCTTTCGGCGCCCGGCTGCATGGCGGCGGCGCGACCTTCCGCCTGTGGGCGCCCGCGGCGCGGCAGGTGGAACTGGCGGCCGGCCGCGGTGACGCGCCGCGGCTGCATGCGGCACGCGCAACGGGCGATGGGTGGTGGGAATGCACCTTGCCGGATGCGGCCGCCGGCATGGCCTATCGCTGGCGCATCGACGGCGGGCTGCTGGTGCCCGACCCGGCGTCGCGCGACAACCCGGAAGGACCGCACGGGCCCAGCGTCCTCACCGACGCCGCCGCTTTCCAGTGGGACGACGGCTGGACCGGACGCCCCTGGCAGGACACGGTGCTGTATGAACTGCACGTCGGCACCTTCACGCCCGAAGGCACGTTCGCCGCCGCCGCCAGTCGCCTGCAATCGCTGGCCGACACCGGCATCACGGCGGTGGAACTGATGCCCGTGGCCAGCTTCGGCGGCCGGTTCGGCTGGGGCTACGACGGCGTGCTGCCGTTCGCGCCGCACCACGCCTACGGCACGCCGGAGGACTTGAAAGCTTTCGTGCAGCAGGCGCATCGCATCGGCCTGACGGTGTTCCTGGACGTCGTCTACAACCACTTCGGCCCGGACGGCAACTACCTGCATGCGTATGCGCCGGAATTCTTCTCGCAAACGAAGTCCAGCCCCTGGGGCGCCGCGATCAACTTCGACGGCCCGGGCAGCCGCTGGGTCCGCGAGTTCTTCATCCAGAACGCGCTGTACTGGATCCAGGAGTTCCGCATCGATGGCCTGCGGCTGGACGCCGTGCACGCCATCAGCGACGACAGCCCGCGCCACGTGCTGCAGGAACTGTCGGAGCGCGTGCGCGCGGCGACCCCGGGCCGCCACGTGCACCTGGTGCTGGAGAACGAGGACAACGGCTGGCACCACCTCGCGGCCGAGCCGCTCCCGGGCCGCTACGACGCCCAGTGGAACGACGACTTCCACCACATCGTGCACGTCGCGATGACGGGCGAGACCCAGCGCTATTACCACGACTACGGCGCGGCACCGCTGGACCTGCTGGCGCGCTGCTTCACCCACGGCATGCTGTTCGAGGAGTCGAAGCGGCACGAGGGCGGAGCCCGCAAGGAAATCCGCGCGACGCCGCCGCAGCCGCTGACCGCGCTGGTGAATTTCGCGCACAACCACGACCAGGTCGGCAACCGCGCGCGCGGCGAGCGGCTGAGCGAGCTGGTCCCCGCCGAAGCGTCGGCCCTGCCGACACTGCTGGCCCTGTTGACGCCCGCCATCCCCATGCTGTTCTTCGGCGAGGAATGGGGCGCGCCGGAGCCGTTCCTGTATTTCGCCGACTGGGAGGGCGAACTGCGGGACGCCGTGCGCGCCGGGCGCAAGCGCGAATTCGGCCACCAGGGCGGCGACGACCTGCCGGATCCGTGCAGCAGCGACACCTTCGACGCCAGCCGGCCGGACCCGGGCCGCGCCCGCACGGGCGCCGGCGCGCAGCGGCTCGCCGAGGTCCGCGCGGCGCTGGCGGCGCGCCGGCAATGGATCACGCCGCGCCAGGGCTTGCTGCTCACGGGCAAGCATTCGGCGCAGCGCATCGGCGAGCGCGGACTGTCGGTGCAATGGCGCTACAGCGACGGTGCGATGCTCAGCCTGGAGCTCAACCTCGGCGCGCAGCCGCTGCGCGTCGAGCCCGAGCACCTGGGGCCGGTCGAGGCGGAGCACGTTTTCAGCCACCGCTGGCCGGCCGGTACGGCCAGCGGCCTCTGGCCCGCGTACGCTGCGCGCTGGACTTACGGACAGGAAATCACACTGTGAATGCGGTCACTGACCTGGCGCCCGAGGCGCTGGCGGAGCAGGCCCGGCGCCTCGGCGTGGCGGACCGGTACCACGGCTTCTGGGGCAAGGAAGAACTCGTCCCCGCCGCCGTGCTGGAGCGCGCGGTCGCGGCGATGGCCGGCGACGGCAGGGATGCACCCGCACAGCACCTGGGCCTGCCGCCGGTGCATGTCGCCCGCACCGGCACCGACCGCTCGGTGCGCTGGACCAGCCACGAAAGCGCGACTGCCACCTGGAAGCTGGTGCCCGAGGACGGGCCGGGCAGCGTGGCCAGCGGGGAGTTGCAGCGCAGCTACCAGCAGGCGGTGATCGAGCTGCCCGCCGATCTGGCACCCGGCTACTACCGCCTCACCCTCGATGGCGCCCCGCCGCACGAGTACTGCCGCGTCGTGCAGGCCCCGCGCACCTGCTTCGTGGCGCCGGGCCTGCGGGACGGCGAGCGCTGGTGGGGCTGCACCATCCAGCTGTATGCGCTGCGATCCTCGCGCAACTGGGGCATCGGCGACTTCGGCGACCTGCGCCGCCTGTGCGACGCGGCCGCGCACCAGGGCGCCTCCTTCATCGGGCTGAGCCCGCTGCACGCCCTCTTCCCGCACAACCCGGCGTCCGCCAGCCCCTATTCGCCTTCGAGCCGCAAGGCCCTGAACCCCCTCTACCTGGACGTGCAGGGGCTGGTGGACCTGAGCGGCTGCGACGAGGCGGTGCAGAAAGTGCAGTCCGACGCCTTCCAGGACAAGCTGCGGGCGCTGCGCGACACCGAGATGGTGGACTACGAGGGCGTGGCGGCGGCCAAGACCGAGGTGCTGCGCATCCTGTGGCGCCACTTCGAGCAGCACGAACTGGACCGGGACCGCTCGCGCGGCGCGCACTTCATGGCCTACATGCGGGAGCGCGCGCAGACGATCGGGCGGCATGCGCTGTTCGAAGCCCTGCAGGAGCACCTCCACGCGGCGGACCACGCCGTGTGGGGCTGGCCTGCCTGGCCGCAGGAGTACCGGGACCCGGATGGCGAGGCCGTGCGGGCCTTCGGCCAGCAGCATGCCTCCGACGTCCAGTTCCGCTTCTGGCTGCAGTGGCTGGCCGAAGTGCAGCTGGAGTCCTGCCAGCGCTACGCCCGCAGCCGCGGCATGGGCATCGGGCTGTATTGCGACCTGGCCGTCGGCGTCAACGGCGGCGGCGCCGAGACCTGGGTGGAACACGAGATGTACGCGCTGGGCATCCACGCCGGCGCGCCGCCCGACCCCCTGGCCCCGACCGGGCAGGACTGGGGCCTGCCGCCATGGAGCCCGCAGCGGCTGAAGCAGGCCCGCCTGCAGCCCTTCATCGAAACGCTGCGCGCCAACATGCGGCACAGCGGCGCGCTCCGCCTGGACCACGTGATGGCGCTGATGCGCCTGTTCTGGACCGGCCCGGAAGGCGGCACCTACGTCGACTACCCGCTGGACGACCTGATGGGCGTGCTGGCGCTGGAGAGCCTGCGCCACGAATGCATGGTGATCGGCGAGGACCTCGGCAACGTGGCGCCCGCCATGCGCGAGCACATGCGCGAGGGCAACCTGCTGTCCTATCGCCCGCTGCTGTTCGAACGCGACGAGGAAGGCGGCTTCCGCCGGCCGGCGCAGTGGCAGGCCAAGGCGCTGGCCGTGGTCAGCACGCACGACCTGCCCACCCTGCGCGGCTTCTGGCTCGGCGAGGACATCGAGCTCTCGGCCAGGCTGTCGCTGTACCCGGACGAAGCCTCGCATTCGCAGCAGGTGATCAACCGCGCGCAGGACCGCGCGCGCCTGCTGCTGGCGCTGCAGCACGAAGGACTGCTGCCCCAGGGCGCCAGCGTGCAGCCCACCTCGCTGCCCGACGCCACGCCGGCCCTGGTGGACGCCGTGTATGCCTACCTCGCGCGCACGCCAAGCTGGCTGGTCGGCGTGCAGCTGGAAGACGTCAGCGGGCAGATGCTGCAGGTCAACGTGCCCGGCACCACCGAAGACCGCTTCCCCAACTGGCGGCGCAAGCTCCCCATCACCATCGAAGGGCTGGCCAGCGATGCGCGCTGGGCCTCGCTGACCGCGGTGCTGCGCGCCGAGCGGCATGGCCCGAAGGCGCGCGACACCGGGCTGATGGAGCTGCCGGCCCTGGAGACCGCCAACGTGCCTTGCGGAACCTACCGGGTGCAGTTCCACAAGGGCTGCACCTTCGAGCAGGTCACCCAGGCCATCCCCTACCTGCATGCGCTGGGCATCAGCCACCTGTACAGCTCGCCCTACCTGCGCGCGCGGCCGGGCAGCACGCACGGCTACGACATCGTGGACCACGGCGAACTGAATGCCGAAGTCGGCGACGAGCGCGCCCACGCCCGCCTGTGCCAGGCGCTGCGCCGCAACGGCATGGGGCAGATCCTCGACATCGTGCCCAACCACATGGGCGTGCTGGAGGCGGACAACGCCTGGTGGCTCGACGTGCTGGAGCACGGGCGGGCCTCCAGCCACGCCGAGACCTTCGACATCGAATGGCAGCCGGCCCAGCCCGAGATGGCCGGGCGGCTGCTGCTGCCGGTGCTGGGCGACCATTTCGGCAAGGTGCTGGAAGCCGGCGAGATCCAGCTGCACTTCGACGCCGCGGCGGGCGAGTTCGGCCTGCGCTACTGGGACCACCGCTTCCCGATCGACCCGGCCAGCTATCCCGAGATCTTCGCCGCCCTGCCGCCGCCGCCGGCGCGCGACGACAACGAAGGCGACAACCATGCCGTGGTGGCCGCGCTGCTGGATTCGTTGGGCCGCCTGCCCTCGCGCAACGACGCCGAGCCCGAGGCCCGGCGCAACCGCGTGCGCGATGCCGCGGTGTTCAAGCGCCAGCTGGCGCGGCTGGCGGCCGGCAACGAATGGCTGGCGCGCTGGATCGACGCCTGCGTCCAGCGCTTCAACGGCCAGCCCGGCGAGCCCGACACCTTCGACGCGCTCGAGCAGCTGATCGCCTCGCAGGCCTACCGCCTGGCCGACTGGCGGGTGGCCAGCGACGACGTCAACTACCGCCGCTTCTTCGACGTCAACACGCTGGCCGCGCTGCGCATGGAACGGCCGGAGGTGTTCGAGGCGACGCACCGCAAGGTGCTGCACTGGCTGCAGGACGGCCTGCTCACCGGGCTGCGCATCGACCATCCGGACGGCCTGAGCGACCCGCAGGCCTACTTCGAGCAATTGCAGGCGCACTACGCGGCGCAGGCCGAGGTGGGCGGCCACGCGCCGCGCTCGCTGTACCTGCTGGTGGAAAAGATCCAGGCCGAGCACGAGCCGCTGCCGGAGCAGTGGCCGGTGCATGGCGACACGGGCTACCGCTTCGGCAGCCTGGTGGGCGGCCTGTTCGTGGAAAGCCGCAACGAGAACGCCATGCTGGCGGCGTACCACGCCTTCACCGACGCGCCGACGGACTTCGACGCGCTGCTGTACGAGTGCAAGAAGCTGATCATCGGGACCTCGCTCTACTCGGAGCTGAACTGGCTGGCCCATGCATTGCACCGGCTGACGCGGCGCAACCGGCGCCGCTGCGACTTCACGCGCAACCGGCTGCGCGCGGCCCTGGCCGAAGTGGCGGCGGCCTTCCCCGTCTACCGCACCTACCTGCGCGCGGATGAACCGGCCAGCGCGATGGACCGGCGCCACCTGGACTGGGCCATCGCCCTGGCCGAACGGCGGCTGGGCAAGTCGGAAAGCACGGTGCTGGAACACCTGCGCGAGGTGCTGCTGGGCGAAGGCGAAGGGGCGCAGCTGCCGCAGGAGGCGCGCTCGCGCTTCCTGGCGCGCTGGCAGCAGTTCACCGCGCCGGTCACCGCCAAGGCGATGGAGGACACGGCGTTCTACCGCTACGTGCCGCTGCTGTCGCTCAACGAGGTGGGATCGGACCCGCGCAGCTTCGGCGTCTCGGTGTCCGCCTTCCACTTCGCCAACTTCACGCGCCAGCGCCACCGCCCGCACTGCATGCTGGGCACCTCCACGCACGACAGCAAGCGGGGCGAGGACCTGCGGGCCCGCATCGCCGTGCTGTCGGAACTGCCCGCGCAGTGGGAAGACTGCGTGCTGCGGCTGTCCGGGTGGGCCCAGCTGTACCTGACGCGCACCCCCAAGGGCACCCTGCCCGGCAACAACGACATCTGGCTGCTGTTCCAGACCCTGGCAGGCCTGTGGCCGGCGGAGCCGCCGGACGCCGCCGCGCGCGAAGACCTGCGCAATCGCGTGCAGGCCTACATGCGCAAGGCGATCCGCGAAGCCAAGCTGGAAACGAGCTGGGTCTGTCCCTCGCCCGACTACGAGGATGCCGTCGAGCGCTACGTCGACGGCGTGCTGCGCGCCGGCCACCCGAGCCCCTTCGCGGACGAACTGCGCCGCTTCACCGCCGCCATCGCACCCTTCGGCTTTCGCAACAGCCTGGCGCAGCTGGCGCTGAAGTTCACGGTGCCGGGCGTGCCCGACGTGTACCAGGGCTGCGAGCAATGGAACTTCAGCCTGGTCGATCCGGACAACCGGCGACCCGTGGATTACCCGCGCCTGGCGCAGGACCTGCAGCGCGTCGCCGCGCTGTACGAAGGCGGCTGGCCGCAACCCGAGGCGTGGCGCGAGCTGCATGCGAAGGCGGCGGACGGCCGCATCAAGCAGCTGGTCACCTGGCGCCTGCTGCGGTTGCGGCGCGAGCGCAGCGCCCTGTTCCGCCAGGGCGGCTACGTCGCCCTGGGCGTGGAGGGCACGGCGGCCGAACACGCGCTGGCCTTCGCCCGCATCCACGAGCGCGAAGCGGTGCTGGTGGTGGTGGCCCGGCTGACGTACACGCTCTGCGAGGGCGACGATGCCGCCTGGTCGCCTGAGCTGTGGCAAGGCACGCGCGTGCGCGGCTCGCAGGAAGCCGCCGGGCTGCGTCGCTTCCGCCGCTGGCGCAACTGGCTCACCGGGGACACCATCACGCTGCCCGCGGGTGAGGAGCCTTCCCTCGACATGGCCGCCGTGTTCGCGGGGGCCGGCGGGCTGCCCTTCGCCGTGCTGGTGGCCGACGCCGACCCTGGAACATGAACATCCTCTTCGTCACTCCCGAATGCGCGCCCTACGTCAAGACCGGCGGGCTGGGCGACGTCAGCGCCGCGCTGCCCGCCACGCTGGCCGCGCTGGGCCACGACGTCCATGTCCTCATGCCCGCCTACCAGGGCGTGAAGGTGGAAGGCGAGATTGGCGCCGGCGTCGACCTGCCGCCCTGGGGCCCGTGGCCGGCCGCCCACCTCGTCCCCGTCAAGGTGGACAGCGGGGTGACGATGCTGCTGCTCACGTGTCCCAGCCTCTACCAGCGGCCCGGGGGCCCTTACGTCGACGCGAGCGGGCGCGACCATCACGACAACGCGATCCGCTTCGGCCTGCTGGCCCGCATCGCCGCGCAACTGGGCACCGCGCAGTCGCCCCTGCGCGGCTGGGTGGCCGACGTCGTGCACGCGAATGACTGGCCCTGCGGCCTGGCGCCGC
Organism: Ramlibacter sp.; assembly: GCA_021323335.1. Lineage (GTDB taxonomy): Bacteria > Pseudomonadota > Gammaproteobacteria > Burkholderiales > Burkholderiaceae_C > Ramlibacter. Next base: position 29,139 of record JAJTCN010000015.1, on the reverse strand, counting down.
TCTACCTGGCGCAGTCGCGGCTGGCGTCACCGCGGGAAACCACCGCCGCCAGCGTGATGACGATCCACAACCTGGCGTTCCAGGGCACGTTCGACATGTGGACGGCCGATCCGCTGGGCGTGCCGGGGCACTGGCGCGGCATCGACGGCGTGGAGTTCTGGGGCCAGCTCTCGATGCTGAAGGCCGGCATCCAGTTCGCCGACGCCATCACGACGGTCAGCCCGACCTATGCGCGCGAGATCCAGACGCAGGAACACGGCATCGGCTTCGACGGCATCCTGCGCGCGCGCTCGGCGCGGCTGCGCGGCATCCTCAACGGCATCGATCCGAAAGTGTGGGACCCGGCGCGCGACGCGTTGCTGCCGCACCGCTTCAGCCGCGACGACCTCCAGGGCAAGGCGGCGTGCAAGGCGGCGCTGCAGGCGCGGGTGGGCCTGAAGGCCGAGGCCGGTGCGATGCTGTTCGCCGTGGTCAGCCGCATCACGCCGCAAAAGGGCATCGACCTGGTGCTGGAGAACCTGCCGCGGCTGGTCGCCTCCGGGGCCCAGCTCGTGGTGCTGGGACAAGGCGAGCCGGCCTTGCAGCAGGCGTTGCGCGACGCCGCGGAACAATATCCGAAGCAGGTCGCGGTGACGGTCGGCTTCGACGAAGGCCTGGCGCACCTGATCGAGGCCGGCGCCGACGCCTTCCTCATGCCCTCGCGCTTCGAGCCCTGCGGCCTGAACCAGATGTACAGCCAGGCCTACGGCACGCCGCCCATCGTGGCGCCGGTCGGCGGCCTGCTCGACTCCGTCACGGACGCCAGCGCCGACCCGGCGCGCGGCACCGGCTTCGTGATGACCGGCGCCGACAGCGAAGGGCTGGCCGACGCACTGGCCCGCGCGCAGCGCGCATGGCGCGAGCCGCGGCAATGGCAGCGCATCCAGGCCAACGCGATGGCGCGGCACTTCGGCTGGGAAGACAGCGCCAGGCAATACCTCGAGGTGTACCGGCGCGCCGCGGTCGAGGCCGGCCGCGGGACCGCGGGAGGGCTATAGGACGCCGGGCGCGATGCGCTCGCCGACCATGTGGTCGCCGAGGAAGTCGAGCAGCCGCCGCACGGCGGGCACCATGCCGCGCCGCGACGGGAAGACGGCCAGCACCTTCATCTTCGCCGGCGCCCAGCCGGCCAGCACCGGCACCAGCTCGCCGCGGCGCAGCTCGTCGCTGCAAAGGTAGTCGGGCAGCACGCACATGCCGGTGCCCTGCACCACGGCGAATTTCAGCGTCAGCAGGTCGTCGGCGGTGTAGACCGGACCATGCTGCAGCTCGAAGGTGGCGCCGCGCGGCCCCGCCAGGTGCCAGCTCGCGCGGCCCTCGGCGGCCGACATCGCCACCGTCGGCAGGCGATGCAGGTCCTCCACGCCTTCGGGCGCGCCGAAGCGTTGCAGCAGCTGCGGGCTCGCCACCAGGATGGCCGCGGTGTCGCCCAGGTTCTTGATCACGAGCGTGCCGCTGTCGTCGAGCGAGCCGCGGACCCGGATCGCGACGTCCACGCCCTCCTGCACCAGGTCCACCACCCGGTTGGTCACCTGCATGTCGATGCGCACCTGCGGGTGTTCGGCCAGGAAGCGCGGCAGCAGCGGCCCGATCGAGGTCTGGGCCAGCGTGACGGGGCAGGAGATGCGCACGGTGCCGCGCGGCTCGGTCTGCACGCGCGCCACCGCCTCGTCGGCGGCCTCCGCCTGTTCCCGCATCGCGATGCAGTGCCGGTGGTAGATCTCCCCCGCCGCGGTCAGCGACAGCTTGCGCGTGGTGCGATGGAGCAGGCGCACGCCCAGCCGCTCCTCCAGCTCGGCGACGCGGCGCGAGAGCTTCGACTTGGGCAGGTTCAGCGAGCGCCCGGCGGCGGCGAAGCCGCCCCGGTCCACCACCTCGGCAAAGTAGAGCAAGTCGTTCAGGTCCTGCATGTTTGTCGTCCCATGGATGGGACGATTAAACCCGAAATCAGGGACTTATCAAGGGATCGACTTGCCCGCACACTTGATCCCATGAAACTGCTGCACATCGATTCCAGCGCCCTCGGCGCCAACTCCGTTTCCCGCGAGCTGACCCGCCGCACCGTCGCCCAGTGGCAAGCCAGCCATCCCGGCACCACGGTCGAGTATCTCGACCTGGCCGCCGACGCGCCATCGCACCTGAACGCGGACTCGCTCGGCTTCCGGCTGGGCCTGGACGCCGACTCGCTGACGGATGCGCAGAAGCGCGAGAACGCGATCTCCGAACGCCTGGTGAGCCAGTTCCTGGCCGCCGACGTGGTGGTGGTCGGCGCGCCCATGTACAACTTCTCGATCCCGAGCCAGCTGAAGGCGTGGATCGACCGCGTCGCGCAGGCGGGCCGCACCTTCACGTACACCGAGAAGGGCCCGCAGGGCCTGGCCGGTGGCAAGACCGTGATCGTTGCGTCCAGCCGCGGCGGCGCGTACGCGGGCAATCCGGCGCTGGCCTTCCTGGACCACCAGGAAAGCTACCTGGCGACCGTGTTCGGTTTCTTCGGCATCACCGACGTGCGCTTCGTTCGCGCCGAAGGCGTGGCGATGGGCCCGGCCGCCAAGGACCAGGCGCTGGCCGCGGCGGACGTCGAGATCCGCGCGCAGGCCGGCGTTGCGGCCAACGAAGGCCAGGCCGCATTGCGCGCCTAGGCGCGGTCGGGTGCGTGCCCGCGTGGTCCGGGAGAGCGCCGGGGGAATCTTGATACAGTCGCGGCCAATCCCCCATTCCAAAGGAGGCGTCGATGGCACGCACCGTTCAATGCATCAAGCTCGGCCGCGAAGCCGAGGGCCTGGATTTCCCCCCGTACCCCGGCGAGCTGGGCAAGCGGATCTATGAAAGCGTGAGCAAGCAGGCCTGGGCCGATTGGCTGAAGCACCAGACCATGCTGGTCAACGAGAACCGGCTGAACCTGGCGGACCAGCGCGCCCGCGAGTACCTGAAGCGCCAGATGGAAAACCATTTCTTCGGCAGCGGCGCGGACGCTGCGGCGGGATACGTCCCGCCCACGACCTGACAGCACGCCGAGGCGATGACCGCGGCCGCCGGCGGGCTGGAACAGGTCCGCCACGTATTCCTGGAAGGCTGCGGCCTGCCGGGGGCCTGGGAGGGCCGGCCGCAATGGCGGGTGCTGGACACCAGTTTCGGCGCCGGACTGAAATTCCTCGCGCTGTGGCAAGCGTGGCGCAGCGATCCGCTGCAGCCGCGGCTGCTGCATGTCGCGGCGATGGTCGCGCGTCCGCCTGCCGCGGACGACCTGCAGGCCGCGGCGCAAACCTATCCCCTGCTGCAGCCGCTGGCGCAGGCCCTGGCATCGCAGTGGCAGGGCCTGCTGCCCGGCTTTCATCGCCTTTCGTTCGAAGAAGGCCGCGTGCTGTTGACGCTGTGCGTCGGCGACCGCGCGGCCATGCTGCGCGAGCAGGCTTTCCGGGCCGATGCGGTGTTCCTGGACACGCTCGACGACGCCTCGCCGTGGACCCTGGATTCCCTGAAAGCCGTGACGCGCCTGTGCCGTCGCGGCGCCCTGCTGGCCGCGCGGACGGTTGCGGAGTCGACGGCCCACGACCTGCAGACCTGCGGGTGGCAGGTGCAGGTGCGCCCCGGTCTGGCCGCCGCCGGTGCCGCGCTGGCGGCACGCCACGATCCGGCGTGGCCGGTGAAGGCCCTGGACCGCGACAGCGATGTCGTCGCGGGCGAGGCCGTCGTCATCGGCGCGGGGCTGGCCGGCGCCGCCGCGGCGGCCAGCCTGGCGCGGCGCGGCTGGCAGGTGCGTGTGTTCGACGCGGCCGGCGCGCCGGCGGCCGGCGCATCGAGCCTGCCGGTGGGACTGCTGGCGCCGCACCAGTCCCCGGACGACAACCTGCTGTCGCGCCTGTCGCGCGCCGGCGTGCGCATGACGCTGGAGCAGGCGCGGCAGCGGCTGGCCCGTGGACTGGAATGGGCCGACACCGGGGTGCTGGAATGGCGCGGCAGCGACCACCGCGCCCTGCCTGCATTCGGTGAGGCGTTGCGGCCGTGGAGCCGCGAGGCCACCGAAGCACAGAAGCAGGCCGCGGCCATCGCGGTGACGGACACGGCCTGGTGGCACGAGAACGCCGGCTGGATCGAACCGGCGGCGCTGGTGCGGACGTGGCTGCGCGAGCCCGGGATCCGGTTCGTTGGCGAACGCGCGGTGGCGGGCATCGTCCGTGATGGCGCTCGCTGGCGCATCGATGATGCCGACGGCTTGCGGCTGGCCGAGGCCGACCTCGTGGTCGTCGCCGCCGCGCTGGGCAGCAACGCGCTGCTCGGCGATCGGCTGCCCCTGCATGCCGTCGGCGGCCAGGTGACGTGGGCGCCGCGGGAGGATGCACTCGCGCTGCCGCCCTTCCCCGTCAACGGCAACGGGCACTTCATTCCGCACGTGCCATTGGTAGAGCGCGGCGCCTGGATCACGGGCTCGAGCTACCGCCGCGGCGAGGCCGACGCGTCCGTCCGCGACGAAGACACGCTGGCCAACCTGGAGCGGGTGCGGGCGGTGCTGCCGGCCGCCGCGGATGCGATGGCGGCCGCGATCGATGCCGGCACGGTGCGCTCCTGGAGCGGCGTGCGCTGCGCGTCGGCGGACCGCCGGCCGCTGGTGGGCGAACTGGCGCCCGGTTGGTGGGTGAGCACGGCGATGGGTTCGCGCGGCCTGACCTTCGCGATGCTGTGCGCTGAACTGCTGGCAGCCCGCCTGCACGCCGAACCGCTGCCGCTGGAGGCGCGGCTGGCCCAGGCCCTGGACGCTGCCCGGAGCTAGAAGCGGCTCAGCCAGGCATCCAGCCGGGCCGGATGTGGCGGTTGGTCGAGCAACGCTTCGGCCCCACCGATCCAGGCGCGCACGTGTTCGGCCAGCGAGCGCCGCTGCTTGGTGAGCGCCACATGGGCCACCGGCCGGCGGCCCTTGCGCAGCTGGCGCAGCAGGGCCCAGGCCGTCATGTCCTGCACGCCGCAATCCACCACGGCCACGTCGTACTGCTTGTCGCGCGCCAGTTCCATGGCGCCGGTGGCGGTTTCCGCCTCGTCGGCCAGCGTCACGCGCGCCAGCGCGAGCCGCGCACGCAGGTACAGCCGGACGTCGCGGTCCGGGCTGACGATCAAGGCCTGCTTCAGCGACATCGGCTCGGCCACGACGGCGTCGAGCTCGAGGTCAATGCCCTGTTGCACGGCGAACAATGCGTCCAGGGCTTCGAGGATCTCCGGCCAGGACAGGGGACGGGTGAAGGAGCGCCAGACGCCCGGTGGCGGGTTGTCGCCAACCCACAACATCTTCAGCCCCTGGTTCGACGGGGACTCGGCATGCAGCCGGGCTTCGTGGCTCTGCGCGTCCAGCAAAGCGACACCGGGTGGCTCGGGCGCTTCGGGCGTCCAGAGCTGGTACATGGTGAGGCACTGCTCGGACAAGCGGAACACCGTGTTGAGCGCGTGCCGCTCCTCTTCGGAGAACCCGAGCACCTGGATGAAGATGCGCTGCGCCATGTCCTTGCGGTGACCCTCCTGTGGTTGCCGGCTTTTCGGGCTTATCCGGCATGCCGGACAGACCATGCGCAAACCCGCGCCGGTGCTGGTGCATAAGCTTATCCGCATAAGGCCCGAACTAAAAAATAGTTTGGATCCATAAGGAGCCTCCCTAGAGTCCCGTCTCCAGCCCGCGCGTGGGCTGCAGATGCGACGCCCATGTACCAATACACCGATTTCGACCGCCAGTTCGTGCGAGCCCGTGCCGCACAGTTCCGCGACCAGCTCGAACGCTGGCAGGCCGGCAAGCTCAGCGACGACGAGTTCCGGCCGCTGCGCCTGCAGAACGGCTGGTACGTGCAGCGCTACGCCCCGATGACGCGCATCGCCGTGCCCTACGGCGACATCGCCAGCTACCAGCTGCGCGCGCTGGCCCGCGTCGCACGCGAGTTCGACCAGCCGGATGCCGGGCTGCTGCGCGAGGCGCAGGACAAGCAGCAGGCGCTGGGCGAGGTGCCGGTGCCCGGTGGCGCGCCCGTCGCCACGAAGCTGCAGACCGGCTACGGCCACTTCACCACGCGCACCAACGTGCAGTTCAACTGGATCCCGATCGACAAGGCCGCCGACGTGATGGAGCTGCTGGCCGCCGCCGACATGCACGGCATCCAGACCAGCGGCAACACCATCCGCAACATCACCACCGACGAATTCGCCGGCATCGGCATCGACGAAGTGGCGGACCCGCGGCCCTTCGCGGAGATCCTGCGCCAGTGGAGCACGCTGCACCCCGAGTTCGCCTTCCTGCCGCGCAAGTTCAAGGTGGCGCTGAACGGCTCGAAGGAAGACCACGCCGCCCTGGGCTGGTACGACATCGGCCTGCAACTGGTGCGCAGCGAGGCCGGTGAACTGGGCTTCCGCGTGCAGGTGGGCGGCGGCATGGGCCGCACCCCCATCATCGGCAGCGTGGTGCGCGAGTTCCTGCCCTGGCAGCACCTGCTGAACTACATCGAAGCCTGCATCCGCGTCTACAACGAGTACGGCCGCCGCGACAACGCCTGGAAGGCGCGCATCAAGATCCTCGTCAAGGCCGAGGGCCAGCGCTACATCGACAAGGTGGAAGCGGAGTTCAAGGCCATCGTGGAACAGGATGGCGGCCCGCACACGCTGACGCAGGCGGAGTACGACCGCGTCGCCGCGTCCTTCGTGCACCCCGCGATCCAGCCGAACTCGCGCAAGGGCGCCGAAGCGCAGGTGCAGGCGATCGTGCGCGCCGACGCCGAGGCCGACCCGCAGTACCACCGCTGGCTGCAGCGCAACGTGCGTCCGCACCGCAATCCCGAGCTGCGCATCGTCACGCTGTCGTTCAAGCGCCTGGGCTACGCGCCCGGCGATGCCACGGCCGACCAGATGGAACAGGCGGCCGCGCTGGCGGATCGCTTCTCTTCCGGCGAGGCCCGCCTAACGCACGAGCAGAACCTGCTGCTGCCCTGGGTGCACCAGGACGACCTGCCCGCGCTGTGGGCCGCGGCCCGCAAGGCCGGCTTCGCCAAGCCCAACATCGGCCTGCTGACCGACCTGATCGCCTGCCCCGGCGGCGACTTCTGCTCGCTGGCCAATGCGCGCTCGCTGCCCATCGCCGAGGCGATCACGCAGCGCTTCCAGGACCTGGACGAAGAGTTCGACCTCGGCGACATCCGCCTGAACATCTCCGGCTGCATCAACTCCTGCGGCCACCACCACGCCGGCCACATCGGCATCCTCGGCGTCGACAAGGACGGCAAGGAGTGGTACCAGGTGACGCTGGGCGGCTCCGACGGCACCGCGCTGTCCGGCCCGGCGCTGCCCGGCAAGGTCGTGGGCCCATCCTTCTCCGCCGCTGAAGTGCCGGTGGTGATCGAGGCCGTGCTGGACACCTACCGCCGCGAGCGCCAGACGCTGGCCGACGGCAAGGCCGAAAGCTTCATCGGCACCCTGCGCCGCGTCGGCATGGACCCCTTCAAGGCCGCCGCCAACGGCGCCCGCTTCGTGGAGCGCGAAACCGCATGATCACCATCCTCGCCGCCGGCGCCGTGCCGGCCGACCACCTGAACGTCCTGGTGCTGGCCAACGACGCGGACCCGCTGGAGGTCTCGCTGGAGGGCATCGATCGCGTCGAGCTGGACTTCCCCAAGTTCACCGACGGCCGCGCCTTCACCCAGGCCCGCCTGCTGCGCCAGCGCCGCGGCTTCACCGGCGACATCCGCGCCACCGGCGACGTGCTGGTCGACCAGCTGGTGCAGATGTACCGCGTGGGCTTTTCCAGCGCGGTGCTCAAGGAAGGCAAGGACCCGGCCGATGCCGAGCGCCAGTTCGCCCGCTACCCCGCGTTCTACCAGGGCGATGCCGTGGTGACGCAGCCGCTTTTTGCGAGGAATTGAGATGAGCGCCATCGACCTGCATGCCCGCGCCTCGCGCGACTACGACGCCAAGCTGGCCGAAACCCGCAAGCTGCTGCTGCGCGCGGCCTCGGAATACGCGCCGCTGAAGCAGGCCTCGAGCCTCGGCGCCGAGGACGTGGTGATCACGCACCTGATCAACGGGCTGGAGCTGGACATCCCCGTGTTCGTGCTGGAGACCGGCGCGCTGCACGGCGAGACGCTGGACCTGCTGGAGCGCACGCGCGCCAGTTCGCGCACCCGCATCGAGGTGTTCCGCCCGGTGCAGGAGTCCGTGGTGCATTTCGTCGGCCGCGAAGGCAAGGACGCCATGTACCGCAGCATCGCGCTGCGCAAGGCCTGCTGCCAGATCCGCAAGCTCGAGCCTCTCGAGCGCGCGCTCACCGGCCAGCGCGCCTGGATCACCGGCCTGCGCCGCGAGCAGTCGCCGGCCCGCGCCGAGGTGCCGGCGATCGACACCGCCGACGTGCCGAAGAACGGCCGCGCCAAGATCAATCCGCTGGCCGACTGGACCTGGGGCGACGTCTGGCACTACATCCAGGCCGAAGGCGTGGACTACAACCCGCTGCACGACCAGTTCTTCCCCAGCATCGGCTGCGCGCCCTGCACCCGCGCCATCAGCCTGGGCGAGGACTTCCGCGCGGGCCGCTGGTGGTGGGAAGACGAAGCCGCCAAGGAGTGCGGCCTGCACGTGAACCAGGAAGAGAAAGTCGCCGCATGAACGCCAGGACGGAACCCCAGCTGCTGGGGCGCATCAGCAACCGCCATCTCGACGCGCTGGAGGAGGAAGCGATCTTCATCCTGCGCGAAGTCGCCGGCGCCTTCGAGCGGCCCACGCTGCTGTTCTCGGGCGGCAAGGACTCGCTGGTGATGCTCAAGTGCGCGGAAAAGGCGTTTGGCGCCGGGCGCATCCCCTTCCCGCTGCTGATGATCGACACCGGCCACAACTTCCGGGAAGTGACGGACTTCCGGGACGCTCGGGCCAAGGAGCTGGGCGCCGAGCTGGTCGTGCGCAGCGTGGAGGATTCGATGCGGCGCGGCACGGTGCGCCTGGCGCACCCCGGCGAGAGCCGCAACGTGCACCAGTCGGTGACGCTGCTGGAAGCCATCGAGGAGTTCCGCTTCGACGCATTGATCGGCGGCGCCCGCCGCGACGAGGAGAAGGCCCGCGCCAAGGAGCGCATCTTCTCGCACCGCGACAGCTTCGGGCAGTGGCAGCCGAAGGCGCAGCGTCCCGAACTCTGGACGCTGTTCAACACGCGCCTGCAGCCGGGCGAACACTTCCGGGTGTTCCCCATCTCCAACTGGACCGAGCTGGACGTGTGGCAGTACATCGAGCGCGAGAACATCTCCCTGCCCTCGATCTACTACGCGCACCAGCGCGAGGTGGTCGAGCGCCGCGGCCTGCTGGTGCCGGTGACCCCGCTGACGCCACCGAAGGAGGGCGAGCAGGTCGTCACGCGCACCGTGCGCTTCCGCACCGTGGGCGACATCACCTGCACCTGCCCGGTGGCCAGCATCGCCGCCAATGCGGCCGACGTGGTGACCGAGACGCTGACCGTCGAAGTCAGCGAGCGCGGCGCCACCCGCATGGACGACAAGACGTCCGAGGCCTCCATGGAAAAGCGCAAGAAGGACGGGTATTTCTGATGACGACCGCCATCGCCACTGACCACGACGCAGCCCTGCGCTTCATCACCTGCGGTTCCGTCGACGACGGCAAGAGCACCCTGATCGGCCGCCTGCTGGTGGACAGCCGCGCCGTGCTGCAGGACCAACTGGCCAGCGTCTCCCGCTCCGGCGAGGCCGACCTGGCGCTGCTCACCGACGGCCTGTCCGCCGAGCGCGAACAGGGCATCACCATCGACGTGGCCTACCGCTACTTCGCCACGCCGGCGCGCAAGTTCATCATCGGTGACGCGCCGGGGCACGAGCAGTACACCCGCAACATGGTGACGGCTGCGTCGAGCGCCGACGCCGCCGTGGTGCTGGTGGACGCCACCAAGCTGAAGTGGCGCGAGCCTGGCCTGGAGCTGCTGCCCCAGACCCGCCGCCACACGCTGCTGTGCAACCTGCTGCGCGTGCCGGCGATCGTGTTCGCCGTCAACAAGCTGGACGCCGTCGAAGACCCGCGCGTGGCCTTCGACCACATCCGCGCGGCGCTGGAGACCTTCACCGAAGCCGCGGGCGTGCACGCGCGCGCCATCGTCCCGATCTCCGCGCTGAAGGGCCACAACGTGGTCGACGGCAAGCCGGGCTGGTGCGGCTACCACGGCCTGTCCCTGCTGGCGCTGCTGGAACAGCTGGACGTGACGCCGGCCGAAACCACCGAGGCCTTTGCCTTTCCGGTGCAGTGGGTCGAAAAGTTCTCTTCGTCGGCCGACACCTCGCGGGGCCGCCGCGTGTTCTGGGGCCGCGTGGCCACGGGGCACGTGCAGCAGGGCCAGCCGGTGACCGTGCTGCCGAGCGGCCAGACGGCGATCGTCGCGCAAGTGCTGGACCATGCCCGCCAACCGGGGGAGGTGCACGCGCGCCACAGCGCCGGGATCATCCTGGACCGCGAAGTGGACGTGTCGCGTGGCGACTGGCTGCTGGCGCCCGGCGCCTTCGAGCCGTCGCGCGAGGTTTCCGCCACCGTCGCCTGGCTCGACGACGAGCCGCTGGTGGCCGGCCGCACCTACTTCGCGCTGCATGGCCACCGCTGGGTCAAGACCAGGGTGAAACGCATCGTGCACAAGCTGGACGTGAACACCCTGGCCGAACAGGACGCCGACCACTTGGAGCCCAACGGCATCGGCCACGTGGAGCTGGCGTTGCAGGAGCCGCTGGCCACCCTGCCCTATGCGCGCTCCCGTGCGCTGGGCGCCCTGGTGCTGGTGGATACGGCGACGCACAAGACCGCGGGAGCCGTGCTGGTTCGTTGACGCAGGACAAATCCTCCGGGGCGAACGGCCACTTTGTGGGGGATGGAATGAAAAACAAATAAAATCAAGGGTTTCCCCGAGCCTCTTTCCACAATGACCCACGTCGTCACCGAATCCTGTATCCGCTGCAAGTACACCGATTGCGTGGACGTCTGCCCCGTGGATTGCTTCCGCGAGGGCCCGAACATGCTGGTGATCGACCCGGACGAATGCATCGACTGCGCGGTCTGCATCCCGGAATGCCCGGTGAACGCGATCTATGCGGAAGAAGACGTGCCTGCCGACCAGGTCGCCTTCATCAAGCTGAACGCCGAGCTCTCCACGGCCGGCGGCTGGAAGAGCATCACCAAGCGCAAGCCCGCGTTGCCGGATGCCGAGGAATGGAAGGACATCAAGGACAAGCTCGACCAGCTTGTCCGATAGGGACCATGGAACCACAACTCAATCAAGAAGTGATCAAGACCGCTGCTGCGCACGACGGCCCGATCGAGACCGATGCGGTCATCGTCGGCGCGGGCCCCGTGGGGCTGTTCCAAGTGTTCGAGCTGGGCCTGCTGGAGATCAAGGCCCACGTGATCGATTCGCTCGCCTATCCCGGCGGCCAGCCGATCGAGCTGTACCCGGACAAGCCGATCTACGACATCCCCGCCATCCCGGTGTGCACGGGCAAGGAACTGACGGACGCGCTGCTCAAGCAGATCGAGCCCTTCGGCGCCACCTTCCACCTGGGGCAGACGGTGAGCGTGGTGCAGAAACAGGACGACGGCCGCTTCTTCGTCGAGACCTCCAAGGGCACGCGCTTCCTCACCAAGACCATCTTCATCGCCGCCGGCGTGGGCGCCTTCGAGCCGCGCACGCTGAAGGTCGACGGCCTGGACAAGTTCGACGGCACGCAGTTGCACTACCGCGTGCGCAACCCGGCCGACTTCGCCGGCAAGAACCTGGTGGTCGTGGGCGGCGGCGACTCCGCGCTGGACTGGGCGCTGAACTTCACGGCGGGCAACGCCGACGGCAACCCGCACAAGGCGGAGAGCGTCATCCTGATCCACCGCCGCGACGGCTTTCGCGCCGCACCCGCCTCGGTGGCGCGCCTGCACGAGCTGTGCGAGCAGCTGGAGATGCAGTTCATCGTCGGCCAGGTCACAGGCTACGAAGAGAAGGACGGCAAGCTGGTCGGCGCCAAGGTCACCGGCTCCGACGGCGTGACGCGGGTCGTGCCGCTGGACATGCTGCTGGTCTTCTTCGGCCTGTCGCCCAAGCTCGGCCCCATCGCCGACTGGGGGCTGGACATCGAGCGCAAGCAGCTGAAGGTGGACACCGAGAAGTTCTCCACCAACGTGCCGGGCATCTTCGCGGTGGGCGACATCAACACCTACCCGGGCAAGAAGAAGCTGATCCTGTCGGGCTTCCACGAATGCGCGCTGGCCGCCTTCGGCGCCGCGCCCATCATCTTCCCCGAGAAGGGCAAGATCCACCTGCAGTACACGACCACCAGCCCCAAGTTGCACAAGGCCACGCTATAATCTAAGGCTTGTTCCCCGATAGCTCAGTCGGTAGAGCGCCGGACTGTTAATCCGTAGGTCCCTGGTTCGAGCCCAGGTCGGGGAGCCAACTGCTGGTTGGCACAATGCTTGATCGAAAACGCCTCCCCACGGGAGGCGTTTTTCTTTTTGCGGCCGCCTGCGCGCTGGCAGCCCATCTGCTCGCGGATGGAGTCGTTTGCACCACCCCGCGACCAAGCCCAGCGGGATCATCGGACGTTAGGATCAGGATTCGGTTTCCGACGAATCGAAGAATCCCGTCCCTGGCACTCGGCAATGGAGGCCGGGGTCCCACGAGCCGCTCCCCCGAGGAATCGAACTTGCGCGACAAGCCCCCCAAGGTGGCGCCCCACGGCCTGCTTTCCCGACTCTTTCCGAGGCTGGCGCCCGGCCGCGAAGAACTCCTGTCCGGGCCGCTGCGCGGCGAGCTGCTGGGGCCGGACCAGCTCGCGGAGAAGGCGCGCGCGCTCGCGCGCACGCAGCAATGGGACGCCGTGTCGACCCAGTGGAAAGAGGCTCCGCTGCTGACCCGCCTGGCGCAAAGCCGGCGCATCCTCGAAGAATCGCACGCGCGGCTGGCCGCCGGCGCGGCGCGCGGCGTGGACGTGGGACCGGCGGGCGAATGGCTGCTCGACAACTTCCACGTGGTGCGCGAGCACATCCGCGAGATCCACGAGAGCCTGCCGCGCGGCTATTACCGCGAGCTGCCGGAGCTGACCGGCGGTCCGCTCGCGGGCTATCCGCGGATCTACGAACTCACGATCACCCTCATCTCCCACACCGAGGGCCGGGTGGACCGCCAGAACCTCGACGGGTTCATGGCGGCCTACCAGTCGGTCAAGCACCTGAGCATCGGCGAGCTGTGGTCCGTGTCGGCCATGCTCCGCCTCGCTCTGATCGAGAGCGTGCGGCGCATGACGCTGCGCACCGTGCAGCGGATGGACCACATCGAGGAAGCCGACGCCTGGGCGGCCCGCATCGCTGCCGCGGCGGACCAGGGCGAAAGCGCGCTGGGCATCGCCCTGGACGGTTTCGTGCGGTCCCACCCGCTGCTGACCGCCGCCTTCGTGTCCCGCCTGCTCCACCAGCTGCGGCTCATCGCCGGTTCGTATCCGCTGCTGGCCCAGATCGAGCAGTGGATCTCCGACCGCTCGCTGGCGCCCGAGGACGCGATCGCGCGCGCCACCCAGCACCTGGCGCTGACGCAGGTGATCATGGCGCACAGCATCACCAGCCTGCGCACCATCGCGCACCTGGACTGGGCCTCGTTCGTCGACGGCCAGAGCGCCATGGAGCCGGTGCTGCGGGAAGATCCCACCGGGTGCTATGCGCGGATGACCTTCGGCACGCGCGACCGCTACCGCCACGTGGTGGAGCGCATCGCCCGTCGCACCGGTCTCGGCGAAGAGGCGGTGGCACGCACCGCCGTGGACCTCGCGCGCTCGGCTCCGGCCGGCGGCGCGGCGCCGTCGCTGCAGGCGCACGTGGGGTACTACCTGGTCGACGAGGGGCTGCCCCGCCTGGAAGCAGCCACGGGGTACCGCAAGCCGCCCGGCGAAGCCCTCCACCGCTGGTTGCTGCGGCATCCCAACCTGGTGTTCGGCGGAGGCATCGCCGCCGCCACGACCGCGGCGCTGGCCGCGCTGTCCTTTCTGGCCGGGCCGGCGGCGCAGGCCGCCGCCCCGCTGGTGTTCCTGCTGGCGCTGATTCCCGCCGCCGACCTCGCCATCAGCGCGGTCAACCAGGTCATCACGGCGTGGCTGCCGCCACGCACCCTGCCCAAGCTCGACCTGCGCGGCAAGGCAGGCGTTCCGGCGGAGTTCCGCACGGCGGTGGTGGTTCCCACCCTGTTCGACAGCGTGGAGGCCGTGCAGGAGGCGCTCGCCAACCTCGAGGTGCAGTTCCTCGCCAACCGGGGCGCCAACCTCCACTTCGCCGTCCTCAGCGATTTCACCGATGCCGCCACGGAGACCGTCGAAGGCGATGACGCGATCGTCGCGGCCGGCGTGGAGGGCGTGCGGGCGCTCAATGCCCGGTACGCGCCCGGCACCGACGATGCCTTCTATTTCCTGCACCGGCCGCGCCGATGGAATCCCCGGCAAGGGGCCTTCATGGGATGGGAGCGCAAGCGCGGCAAGCTGGCGCAGTTCAACCGCTTCCTGCGCGGCGGCGCGGACGATGCCTTTTCGGTGGTCGTCGGCGCGGTGGAGCCGCTGCGCAAGGTCCGCTACGTCATCACGCTGGACGCCGACACGGTGCTGCCGCCGGACGCCGCGCCGGACCTCATCGGCGCGCTGGCCCATCCGCTCAATCGCGCCGTCTACGACGAAGCGTCCGGGCGGGTCGTGCGGGGCTACGGCATCCTGCAGCCCCGGGTGGGCGTCTCGCTGCCCAGCGCGCACCGCTCGCGCTTCGCCGCGATCCATTCGGGCCATCCCGGCGTGGATCCGTACACCACCGCCGTCTCGGACGTCTACCAGGACCTGTATGGCGAGGGCAGCTTCACGGGCAAGGGGATCTACGACGTCGACGCCTTCGAGCAGGCCACGCGGGGACGCTTCCCCGAGAACACCCTGCTGTCCCATGACCTGGTCGAGGGCAACTACGCGCGCGCCGGCCTCGTCACCGAGATCGTCGTCTATGACGACTACCCTTCCCGCTACCTGGTCCACGCGCGGCGCAAGCACCGCTGGATCCGTGGCGACTGGCAACTGCTCGGCTGGCTCACGGGCGAGGTTCCGGGGCTCGCAGGGCCGGAGCCGAACCGCCTGAACTTCCTCTCGCGCTGGAAGATTCTCGACAATCTCCGGCGCAGCACGGTCGAGATCGGGCATCTCGCCTTCCTGGTGGCAGGCTGGACCGTCCTGCCCGGCTCGCCCCTCCGCTGGACGGCCCTCGCGCTGGCGGCGGTGGCCGGGCCGTGGATCGTCGCGCTGGCGCTCGGCGCCCTGCGGCCGCCGCGGGACCGTTCCTGGAGGGCCTACTACGCCGGCCTCGGACACGATGCGGTCACCTCGGTGCAGCAGGTCGCGCTCGTCCTCACCTTCCTCGCGCACCAGGCCTGGCTCTCCGGCGACGCGATCGTCCGCACGCTGTGGCGCCTGCTCGTGTCCAGGCGCTACCTGCTCGAATGGCAGACCGCTTCGAGCAGCGAACGCAGCGTGTCCAGCGGCGCGGCCGGGGTCTGGCGGGAGATGGCCCCGGCCGTGGGGCTGGGCGCAGCCATCGGGCTTGGATTGATGGCCCTGGCAGCCGCCGGCGCGGGGTCCGCTCCGCTCTGGCAGCTCGCGCTCGCGGCTTCGCCGCTGCTGCTGCTGTGGATCTTCTCCCCGGCCGTGGCCCACCTGCTCGGCGCGCCGCCGGTACGGCCCCAGGAGAAGCTGCCCCTGGCCGACCGGACCCGCACGGAGCGGCTGGCACTGCTGCACTGGCACTTCTACGAGCGTTTCACCGGTCCCGACACCCACTGGCTCGTCCCCGACAACTTCCAGGACGACCCTGCTCCAGTCGTGGCAATGCGCACGTCGCCCACCAACATCGGGCTGCAGCTGCTGGCGATCGTCAGCGCGCGCGACCTGGGATTCATCACCACCGCGGACATGGCGCGGCGGCTGGATCTGGCCTTCCAGGCGATGGACCGGCTGGCCCGGTTCAAGGGCCACTTCTTCAACTGGTACGAGCTGCATGAATTGCGCGTGCTCGAGCCGGCGTACGTGTCGACGGTCGACAGCGGCAACCTCGCGGGCCACCTGCTGGCGGTGCGGCAGGCCTGCCTGGCGGCCGCGGCGGAACCGGCCGGCATCGTGCCTGCGCTGCCCGCGTTGCGCACCGCCCTGCGGCTGGCCCACGAACGGCTTGGCGGCGCCGCATCCGACCTGCCGCAGGCGTCCGGCGCAGGCAAGCAGGCGCTCGACCTGGCGGGTGGCCACCTCGTGGCGGCGCGGGAACACCTGGCGGGCATGGACGCGGACTCGAGCGTCGACGCGTTCACGGCGCTGGCCGCCCTGCTGCGCAAGTGCCTGGACGCGCTCGCGCAGGCCAAGTTGCCGCAGCCATCGCTCGCCGCGGCGCAGGAGTGGATCGACTGGAGCGCGCGGAGGGCCGACCAGCATGCCGACGAGGCGACCGCGAACGCCGGCGGCTTGCGCACGCGTCTCGAGGCCCTCGCCGAGCAGGCGCACGGCATCGTGGTGGCGATGGAATTCGGGTTCCTGTTCGACCGGGAACGGGAGCTGTTCTCGATCGGCTACCAGCACGCGTCGCACACCCTGGACCCTTCCTACTACGACCTGTTCGCGTCGGAGGCGCGGCTGGCCAGCTTCGTCGCCATCGCCAAGGGCGACGTTCCCGCCGACCACTGGTTCCGCCTGGGCCGCACGCTCACCCATGCCGGCGGCCACACCGCGCTGATCTCGTGGAGCGGCAGCATGTTCGAGTACCTGATGCCGGCCCTGGTGATGCGCGCGTACCCGTTCACGCTGCTGGACCAGACCTACCAGGGCGCGGTGCGGCGGCAGATCGCCTATGGCACCGAACTCGGCCTGCCTTGGGGCGTGAGCGAGAGCGCCTACAACCTGCGCGACCGCCACCTCACCTACCAGTACCGGGCCTTCGGCGTGCCCGACCTCGCGCTCAAGCGCGGCCTCGGCCGCGACCTGGTGGTCGCGCCCTACGCCAGCGCGCTCGCCCTCATGGTGGACCCCGCGCGGGCGCTGGGCAACCTGGCCGTCCTCGAGCACCGGGGTGCGCTGGGGCGCTACGGATTCCGCGACGCCCTCGACTACACCCGGCCCGATCCCGGCAAGCCCTACGCGCTGGTCGAGAACTACATGGCGCACCACATCGGCATGTCGCTCGTGGCGTTCACCAACCTGCTGACCGGGCAGGTGTGGCATGCGCGCTTCCACGCGGACCCCCTGGTCCGGTCGGTGGAGCTGCTCCTGCACGAGCGCATCCCGCGGCGCCTGGTCTACGACACGCCCCAGGCCACCGATCCCGACGAGGGACTCCCCGCGCCCGAACTGGAAAGTCCGGTGGTCCGCGAATTCATCGATCCGGACACGCCGCACCCGCACGTCGCCATGCTGGGACGCCTGCCCTACAAGCTGATGGTGAGCCACTGCGGATCGGGCTACAGCCGTTACAACGACATCGCGGTCACGCGCTGGCGCGCCGACGCGACCACCGACGCGACCGGGCAGTTCTGCTACGTCAAGGACGTCACCCAGGGGCGGGCCTGGTCGGCCGCCCACCAGCCCACCTGTGCGCCGGCCGACGCCTACCGGGCCCTGCTGGCCACCGACCGGATCACCTTCGAGCGCCGTGACGGAGCGATCGAGACGCGCACCGAGATCGTCGTCGTCCCGGAGGACGCGGCGGAGGTCCGCAAGGTCAAGCTGCGCAACCACGGCACGGAAACCGTCGAGATCGAGCTGACCAGCTACGGCGAGGTGGTGCTCGGCGGCATCGAATCCGATCGCGCCCACCCCGCTTTCGCCAAGCTGTTCGTCGAAACGGAGTGGCACGAGTGGTGCTCCGCGATCACCGCCACCCGGCGCCCGCGCACCGGCAAGGAGGAGCCGCTGTGGTGCGTGCACGTCGCCAGCACCTGTCCCGACCAGGTGGGGCCGGTCAGCTGCGAGACGGACCGGGCGCGCTTCGTCGGCCGGGGCCGCACCACCCGCAGCCCTGCCGCGTTGTCCATCGACGGGCCGCTTTCGGGCACCACCGGCGCGGTGCTCGACCCCATCTTTTCGCTGCGCACCCGCGTGCGGCTGGCGCCCGGCCAGGCGACTGCCGTCACCTTCACCACCCTGGTGGCCACCAGCCGGGCGCGCGCCTTCGAGCTGGCCGACCGCTACCACCATCCCTCCGCGGCGGAGCGCGCGCTCGAACTGGCCTGGACTTCGCAGCAGCTGGAACTGCGCGAGCTGGGCCTGACACCGGCCCACGTCGCCGACTTCCAGGAGCTCGCCGGCTACCTGTTCTTCCCGCGCCCCGAGCTGCGGGCGTCGCAGGAGGACCTGTTGCGCAACCGCGGCTCGCAACCCCTGTTGTGGGAGGTCGGCGTGTCCGGGGACTGGCCGGTGGTGCTGGCTTCCATCGACTCGCCGGACGGCTTGCCGACGCTGCGGCAGCTGCTGGCCGCGCACCACTACTGGCGCCGCCGGGGAATGACGGTGGACCTGGTGGTGTTCAACACGCAGGCCGCCTCCTACCTGCAGGAGCTCCACAACAAGATCCTCGAAGTGATGTTCACCGCGAGCGACACGGAGATGGACCGCCCCGGCGGCGTGTTCATCCGGCGCCGCGACCAGCTCGGAGCCGACGCCCTGCGGATGCTGGAGGCCACCGCCAGCCTGAGCGTGCGCTGCGAGGCGCGCCCGCTGGTCGATTCCGTCGTCCGCCGGGTCGTCGGCGAGGTCGGCCGGGTGAAGCCGCCGCCGTCGCTCGCGGCGCAGCCGTGGCGCCGCGACGATGAGGCCCGGGGCCCGGCCCCGGCGGCGCCGTCCGGCGCGCTGCTGTTCGACAACGGGTTCGGCGGCCTGGATGCGGCAGGCGACTACCTGATGCGGATCCGCGGCGACCGCCTGCCGCCCGCCCCCTGGAGCAACGTCATCGCCAATCCGCAGGGCGGATTCGTGGTGAGCGAGCGCGGCACCGGCTTCACCTGGGCGGAGAACAGCTACTTCTACCGGCTGACGCCCTGGCACAACGACCCGGTGTCCGACCCTGCGTCCGAGGTGCTCTACCTGCGCGACGAAGCCTCGGGTGAGTTGTGGAGCGCCACGCCGGCGCCGATGGGACGCGATACCACGTACACCGTGCGGCACGGCGCGGGTGCGACGGTCTTCGAGGGAACGCATGGCCAGATCGGCACCCGGCTCACCCTGGGCATGGCGGAAGGCGAGGCGGTCAAGCTCTCGGTGCTGGAGGTGACCAACCACGGGCCGCAGCCGCGCCGGATCTGCGTGACCGCCTACGTGGAGTGGTCGCTCGGCGTCAACCGCGAGCACACGCAACACCAGGTGCACACCCGGTTCGACCCGGAGCTGCGGGCCATGCTGGCCAGCAACCGGTTCGACCCCTACTTCGCTGACTGGGTGGCGGTCTGCGCATTGAGCGCGCCCGTCACCGGGCATACCGCGGACCGGCGGGAATTCCTCGGCCGCAACGGGACCGTCGAGGATCCCGCCGCCCTGCGCGGGGGGCCGCTCGCCCAGACCACCGGACTCGGCTTCGACCCGTGCGCCGCGATGCAGTGCGTGCTGGAGCTGGCGCCGGGCGAAACCCGGGAGCTGTCGATGGTGCTGGGCGCGGCCGCCACGCAGGACGAGGCGCGCCGGATCATCTCGCGCTACGTGGTGCCGGGCGCCGCCGCGGCGGCGAGCGCGGGCAGCCTGGCCCAGTGGGCGCGGCGTCTTGCGGTGGTGCGTGTCCGGACACCCGAGCCGTCCTTCGACGCCATGATCAACCGCTGGACCCTGTACCAGGCGCTCTCCTGCCGCATGTGGGCCCGCTCGGCCCTCTACCAGAGCGGCGGCGCCTACGGATTCCGCGACCAGCTCCAGGACGTCCTGGCCTTCCTGTATGCCGAGCCCGGCATCGCGCGCGAGCACATCCTGCGCGCGACGGCGCGCCAGTTCGTGGAGGGCGACGTCCAGCACTGGTGGCACCCGCAGAGCGGGCGGGGTGTCCGCACGCGTTTTTCGGACGACCTGGCGTGGCTTCCCCACGTGGTTGACCAGTACGTGCGCGTGACCGGCGACGCCGCCCTGCTCGACGAATATGTTCCGTTCCTGGTCATGCGGCCCCTGGAGCCGCACGAGCACGAGGTCTATGACCTGCCGCAGGTCACGGACGAACACGCCAGCGTGTACGAGCACTGCCTGCGGGCCTTGCGCAAGGCCTGCACGGCGGGCCCGCACGGCCTGCCCCTGATCGGCATCGGCGACTGGAACGACGGCATGAACCGCGTGGGGGTCGAGGGCCGCGGCGAGACCGTCTGGCTCGCCTGGTTCCTGATCGCCACCCTGCGCGCTTTCGCGCCCTACGCGGACGCGCGCGGCGATGGCGAGGTCGCCGCGGACTTCCGCGCGCGCGCCGACGGCTACGCCGCCGCGGTGGAGGCGCACGGCTGGGACGGCGGTTGGTACCGCCGTGCCTACTTCGACGACGGCACGCCGCTCGGGTCGACCTCGAACACGGAGTGCCGCATCGACTCGATCGCGCAGAGCTGGAGCGTCATCTCGGGCGCCGCGCCGCCCGAGCGGCAGGCGCGCGCGCTGCGCGCCCTGGAAGATCACCTGGTCCGCCCGAAGGACCAGTTGCTCGTGCTGCTGACGCCGCCATTCGACAAGTCCGCGCAGGACCCGGGCTACATCAAGGGCTACCTGCCGGGCGTGCGCGAGAACGGCGCGCAGTACACCCACGCCGCCTTGTGGGCGGTGCTGGCCGCCGCGATGCAGGGCGACGGCGATCGCGCATTCGACTGGTTCCAGATGATCAATCCGCTCATGCACGCGCGCACCCTCGCCGAGGTGGACGTCTACAAGGTGGAGCCGTACGTGGTGGCCGCCGACGTCTACACCGCCCCCGGACAGGTGGGCCGGGGCGGGTGGACCTGGTACACCGGGTCCGCCAGCTGGATGTATCGCGTGGGACTGGAAGCCATCCTCGGCTTCACCAAGCGTGGGGATACGCTGCGCATCGAGCCGCGCGTGCCCGCGGCGTGGCCGGAGTTCTCCATCGACTACCGCTTCGGCAGCGCCGTGTATGCGATCACCGTGCGGCAACCGGGAGAGTTCGCGCGCCGCGGGGTGGACATGACGGTCGACCGCCGGCTGCTGCAGGAGCCGGTCCTGCACCTGGCGGACGATGGGGCGCGCCACGAAGTCGTGGTGTCCCCGCGCGGCTAGGCAGGCGGAGCGGCTCGGCGGCTCCCCGGTTCACCCGGGCTCCTGCTTCAGCCGCGATCCCAGGGCCGCCGCCAGCAGGACCACCACCGCAAAGGCCAGGGCCACCAGCGCCCAGTCGCCGGCATGCAGCGGCCGCAGGTTCAACAGGCGGCTGAGCATCGGCGCCTGGACCATCAGGACCAGCGACGCGAGCGTGCCGGCGGCGAGCCAGCGAGCGGCCGGCTGCCGCAGCTTCGTCAGGCCCGTGGTGATGCCCGCGCTGGTCACCAGCAGCATCGCCAGCGCCATCGCGCGCGCATGTTCGACATCCTGGTCGCCACCGAGTGCATGCAGGTAGCTCCAGACCACGGCGACGCTCACCAGTCCTCCCGCGACGCCGATCCCCCACCACGCACCCGTCGAAAAGAAACGTGCGCGGCGCCCGCGCTTCACCCGCGCGAGCGGCCCCGCGGCCGGCAGGTCCTGGAAGGCCAGCATGGCCGTCGGGTGGATGACGAGCTCCAGCCACACGATGTGGATCGGCAGGAACAGCAGGGGCAAGTCCATCAGCGGGATGGCGGCCGCCCCGATGACCAGCGGGATGTGCACGAGCAGCAGGTAGGCGAAGGCCAGCCGCAGGTTCTGGAACAGCTGGCGGCCTTCCGCCACGGCGTCGACGATCGTCCTGAAGTTGTCGTCCAGCAGCACCATCGGCGCCACCTCCCGGGCGCTGCGCGTGCCGCGCTCCCCCATGGCCACGCCGATGTCCGCCAGGCGCAGCGCGGGCACGTCGTTGACGCCGTCCCCGGTGACGGCGACCAGCTCGCCCTGGGCCTGCAGCGCCTGGACCAGCATGAGCTTCTGCGCCGGCGTCGCGCGCGCCACCACGTGGATGCCTCGATCGGCGGCCACGGTGCCGGCATCCTCGTCCGGTGCCAGGGCCACGGCCCTCCCATCCAGGCCGATGTCGCGGGCGATCGCCGCGGCGGTGGCGGGATGGTCCCCGGTGACCATGATGACGCGCATGCCCGCGGCCATGCACTCGGCGATGGCCTCGCGCACTCCGTCACGCACCGGGTCTTCGAACGCCAGCAGACCGATGAAGCGGAATCCCTGCGCGGGCTCTTCGCCGATGGATGAACCGGGCGGCAATCCACGCCGTGCGCAGGCGATGACCTTGTGCCCCGACCGGCCGTACTCCTGCACGCGGGCGAGCCAGTCCGCCCGGTCGGCCTGCGCCATGTCGCAGGCAGCCAGCACGGTTTCGGGTGCGCCCTTGGTGAAGGCGCTCGCTGCCCCATCCGCCAGGCGCCAGGTCGCAGTCTCGCGCCGCCGGGCCTCGGTGAACGGAAAGTCGGACAGCTTCGTCGCTTCGGGCAGCGGCCCGGCCGCGCCGTGCAGCGCTTCGTCGAGCGGGTCGCCGCTGTCGGGCCGGGCGGCGAAAGTCGCCACCTGCAGTACCGAGGCTTCGTCCTCGCCCTGCGCCGGCACGCGGTGCGCCAGCACCAGGACGCCGGCGGTGATGGTGCCGGTCTTGTCGGACACGATGCAGGTGACGCGGCCGATGTTCTCCACGGCCACCGCACGTCGCACCAGCGCTTTCCTGCGCGCCAGGCGGAACACGCCGGCGCCGAGGAAGAAGGTATAGACGACCGGAAACTCCTCGGGCAACGCGGCCACGGCCAGCGTCACCGCCCCGAGCAGGGCATCGATCCAGCCGTGGCCGTGCCACAGCCGGATGGCGGCGAGGACGATGCACATGAAGATGGCCACGCCCAGCAGCACGGCCACGAGTTGGCGGATCGCCTGCTGCAGCGGGGTGGCGGCGTGGCTGCCCTGCGTGGCGGAATGGACGATCTCCCCGTAACGGGTCTCGCTGCCGATCCAGACGATGCGCAGCCAGGCCTTGCCGGTCAGCAGGCGCGTGCCCGCCACGCCCCAATGTTCCCCGGCGGCGCCGGTGGGCGGCGACGGATCGGGTTCGAGGCAAAGCTTGGCCACCGGGAACGACTCGCCGGTCAGGCTCGATTCGTCGGCCTGGAGCCCATCGCCGGACACGAGCAGGCCGTCGGCGGGGAAGTACTCCCCGGGCCTGACCTCGGCCAGGTCGCCGGGAACCAGTTCACGGGAAGGGATGTCCTGCCATCGGCCGTCGCGCAGCACCCGCGCCGAACTGGCCAGGCGACTCGCCAGCCCCGCGGACGACGCCGCCGTGCGCCGGTGCAGGTACGCGTCCATGCCCACCAGCGGCGCGATGGCCACGAGCAGAGTCAGGGCCTCGCCGACCTGCCCGAGCAGGCCGAACAATCCTGCCGTCAGCACCAGGAACCACAGCATCGGATCCCGCGCCGTGTCGCGCGCGACGACCCGCCAGCGGGTGGCCTCGACCGGCACGATGTCGTTGGAGCCGAAAGCGCGCTGCTTCTCGACCTGGCCGGCTTGCAGCCCCGTCGTGCCCCAGGCGGGCAGCCTGTCGGCAGAAACGGGGCGCTGGCTCATGCGGTCATTGTGCAGGGGCGCTCCCGGTCCCCCAGGAAAAAGGCCCGCGGCGGGTGCCGCGGGCCTTGTCGTCGGGAGGGCGACTTACTTCTTCGCGGCGGCGGCGGCGACCGCCGGAGCCGGGGCCGCAGCCGGAGCCACCATCGGCGCGACTTCCTTGCGCCGGATGATGCTGGCCTTGCGCTCGTCGTCCTTGTACGCATAGGCGCGCTCGTTGTTCTTCCACGTGCCCAGCCACAGCATGTTGGCGGAGATGGCGTCATGGTCGGTCGGCGAGAACGCGCGCTCGTAGGTCGTCACGACGCCGCGGTAGGTGCCGCTGGGATTCTCCAGCGCCTTCTTCAGGCCCGCGCTGCTCAGGTCCCCCTTGGAGTCGAACATGGCGCGCAACATGAGGTAGACGGCATCGTAGGTCTGCGCGGCCGACATCATCGAGCCGATCGGCGCTTCCTTGCTGATCTTGGCGTAGTTGCGCAGGAAGGTGCTGTTGCGCTCCATGAAGATGTTCGGCAGCACCGTCTGCACCATCATCGTCCCGTCCACCTTGCCGCCCGACACCGTGAAGGCGGATGCGTGCGACAGGCCCCAGGGACCGAACTGCGGCACCTTCCAGCCCACCGCCGCGCGGCTGGCGGAGATGACGCCTTCTTCCGGGCCCACCGTCCAACCGATCAGGGCGTCCGCGCCACTGGCTTTCAGTTGCTGCATCTCCTCGTCCAGGCTCTTCACGCCGACCTTGAAGCGCACCACCGCCTGGGGCTTCAGCTTGGCACGCGCGAGCGCGGCCTCCAGGTCCTTGAGGCCGGCGTCGCCGTAGCCGGTGGTGTCCACCAGCAGCGCCACCTTCGACAGGCCGCGCTTGACGATCTCGTCCACCAGGAACTGCGTCTGCAGCGAGTCGCGTGCCGAGGTGCGGAAGATGTAGCTTTCGGCCGGCGGGTACTTGGCGGTGAGCACCGTGCCCGTGGCGCAGGTGACCATGAGCACGCTCTTGTTGGCCTGGAACACGTCCAGCGCCTTCATCGCCACGCCGGTGTTGCAGAAGCCGATGGTGAAGTTCACCTTCTCCTTCTCGACCAGTTCCCTGGCGTGGGCGAGTCCGGTGTCGTTGTCGGCCTTGTCGTCGCGGATCACCAGTTCGAACTTGCGTCCGAGGTAGCCGCCGACCTGGTTGATTTCGTCCACGGCCACCTGCGCCCCGACGCGGGCGCTGTTGCCCATGTCCGCCGAGCCGCCGGACAACGGGAAGATGAGGCCGACGCGGATCGGCTTGGCGAAGTCCTGCGCCCAGGACGGGATGGCGAGTGTCGCTGCGACAAGCGCTGCAAGGAGTGCCGGGTGCCTCATGGATGCTCCTCCGTGGTGATTACACAAAGTTACATGCGCAATGTCGCGCTGGCAAGTGTCGGGCAGAGGGTAACCCGGCACTATTGCCGGTTTAGGGAGTTCCCCTAGGCGAACGAGGGAATACGTGGCTTGCCCGCATCGTCCGACGGCGCCCAGCGGCGCGGGACTACACGACGTCCCAGGCCCAGCGCTAGGGTGGGGCGCGAGGAGCACCCCATGCAGCCGAATGGCATCACCATCCAGGTTCCGATCCAGCGCCGCGACGAGCGTCGGTCCTCCGACCGCTACGTCGCCGCCATGCCCGTGCGGGTGGACGGCGAGGAAGGCACCACCCGGGACCTCAGCACCAGCGGGCTGAGCTTCGTGGCGGACCGCGACTACGCAATCGGCGCCCGCATCGACGTCGTCATCGAGTACATCCTCGACGGCCACCATTACCCGCTGCGCTGCCAGGCGGAGGTGGTCCGCGTCCAGCCCACGGGAGCGTCCTTCACCGTCGGGGCCCGGTTGCTGCCGCAGACGGAGGTGCGGGGCATGCCGGAAGGCGGACCCGACAACGCGCCGCGGCCCTTGCGCCGCGTCGGCTGAGGGACGCGCTGGACGGTGCACGGCACAATGGGCCTGCGCACCGCAGCCGTCCACGATGCATCTTCCCTGGCTTGAACCCGGCGACCCGTTCCCCGATCCGTCCCGCGCCTGGGACGACCAGCAGCCGGCGCCCGGCCTGCTGGCGGCTGGCGGCGCCCTCGACGTCGACAGCCTGCAGCGTGCCTATGCCGGCGGCATCTTCCCGTGGTTCAGCGAAGGACAGCCCATCCTGTGGTGGAGCACCGATCCCCGCATGGTGCTGTTCACCGACGAATTCAGGCTGCACCGCTCGCTGCGCAAGACCGTCGCGCGCTTCGCCGCGAACCCGCGCTGCGAGATCCGCTTCGACGGCGACTTCGACGCCGTGATCGCCGCCTGCGCCGGCAGCGAACGCCCGGGCCAGAGCGGCACCTGGATCGTGCCGGCCATGGTGTCGGCCTACCGCGCCTTCCACCGGGCCGGCTACGCGCACAGCGTGGAGACCTGGATCGACGGCCGCCTGGCCGGCGGCCTGTACTGCGTGGTGATCGGCCGCGCCGTGTTCGGCGAGTCGATGTTCACGCGGGTCCCCGACGCCTCCAAGATCGCCCTGGCCGCGCTGGTGGCGTGGTGCCGGCAGGCGGGGGTGCGCATGATCGACTGCCAGCAGAACACCCGCCACCTCGCCTCGCTCGGCGCGCGCGAGATCGCCAGGGCGGAATTTGTGCAACAAGTGGCGCGCGAGCGGCAGCACGAATCCGCGCGCTGGCAATTCGAACCCGTATACTGGAATTCACTCCTGCTGCATCCCACATCCGCGTGACGCACCTCAAGGACCTTCCGCTCCAGACGCTGCAGTTCTACGCCACGGCGCCCTACCCGTGCAGCTACCTGCCGGGCCGGCAGGCGCGGTCGCAGGTGGCGACGCCCAGCCACCTGATCCACAACGACGCGTACTCCGACCTCGTCACCGGCGGCTTCCGGCGCAGCGGGATGTTCACGTACCGTCCCTATTGCGACGGCTGCCGCGCCTGCGTGCCGCTGCGCGTGGTGGTCGACAGCTTCGAGCCCGGTCGCAGCCAGCGCCGGGCGTGGACGCGCCACGCCAACCTGCAGGCGCGCGTGCTCAAGCTGTGCTTCGTGCCCGAGCACTACCACCTGTACCTGCGCTACCAGACCGGCCGCCATGCGGGCGGCGGCATGGACCACGACAGCATCGACCAGTACACCCAGTTCCTGCTGCAAAGCCGCGTGAACTCGCGGCTGGTGGAGTTTCGCGAGAAGCTGCCGGACGGCAGCCCCGGCGCCCTGCGCATGGTCTCCATCCTGGACGTGCTGAACGACGGGATCTCGGCGGTGTACACCTTCTACGAGCCCGACCCGACGGCCAGCTACGGCACCTACAGCGTGCTGTGGCAGATCGACCAGGCGAAGCGGCTGAAACTGCCGCACGTGTACCTGGGCTACTGGATCGACGAGAGCCCGAAGATGAACTACAAGTCCAACTTCCATCCCCACGAGGTGCTGGTCGACGGCGAATGGAAGCCGGGCGGCCGCTGAGCCACCCGCCATTTTCACAAGGTAAAATGGACGATGAGGTAATCGTCCATGCGCAAGAAAGACTCCCAGGGCCCCGCCACTCCGACCATCCAGGTCATCGAGCGCATGTTCTCGCTCATCGACGTCCTGGCCTCGCGGGAGGACGCCGTGTCGCTGAAGGAGATCAGCGAGAAGACCGGCCTGCACCCCTCCACCACGCACCGCATCCTGAACGACCTGGCCACCGGCCGCTTCGTGGACCGGCCGGAGGCCGGCAGCTACCGCCTCGGCATGCGCCTGCTGGAACTGGGCAACCTGGTGAAGGCGCGGCTGAACGTGCGCGACGCGGCGCTGGCGCCGATGCGCGAGCTGCACAAGCAGATCCAGCAGCCGGTGAACCTGAGCGTGCGGCAAGGCGACGAGATCGTCTACGTGGAGCGCGCGTACAGCGAACGCTCGGGCATGCAGGTGGTGCGCGCCATCGGCGGCCGGGCGCCGCTGCACCTCACCTCCACCGGCAAGCTGTTCCTGGCGGCGGACGACGCGCAGCGCGTCCGCGCTTACGCCACCCGCACCGGCCTGGCCGGGCACACGAAGAACAGCATCACCCAGCTGCCCGTGCTGGAGCGCGAGCTGGCCAAGGCGCGCCAGTACGGCACTTCCCGGGACAACGAAGAACTCGAGCTCGGCGTGCGCTGCATGGCCGCGGGGATCTACGACGACCAGTCGAAGCTGGTGGCGGGGCTGTCGATTTCCGCGCCGGCGGACCGGCTGGACGAGAGCTGGCTGGGGAAGCTCCAGGCCACCGCGAACGAAATCTCGACGGCGCTGGGGTACAAGCCGCCGACGCAGCGGCTGGCGGCTTGACCGTTGGCGGGGTCGCTGTCGCGAACCCGCCCTACGCCGGCTGATCATCTCCCGTAGGGCGGGTTCGCGACAGCGACCCCGCCAGAACCTGCGCATGAAAAAAGCGGCCCATGGGCCGCTTTGCTTCTTCACCGACGCAGGATCAGCTGCTGACCTGCCGGATCATCGTGTTGCCGCCCGTGGTCGGCATCGGCACGCCGGCAGGCGTCTGCGTCTCCACCCAGCGCCGCACACGCTCGGCGTCGCCGATGCGGCTGAGCTTGCCGGCCGAGTCGAGGAACACCATCACCAGCTTGCGGCCCGCCACCTTGGCCTGCATCACCAGGCACTGGCCGGCCTCGGAGATGTAGCCGGTCTTCTGCAGCGTGATGTCCCAGGCCGAGTTCTTGACCAGGCGGTTGGTGTTGCTGAATTGCAGCGTACGCCGGCCGACCGTGACCTCGTGGCCGGGCGACGTCGACAGCTCGCTGAGCATCGGGTCTTGCGAAGCGCTCATCACCAGCTGGGCGAGGTCCTGCGCGCTGGACTGGTTGCGGCTGGACAGGCCCGTCGGCTCGACGTAGCGCGTGTCCTTCATGCCCAGCAGCTTGGCCTTGGTGTTCATGGCCTCGACGAAGGCGGACATGCCGCCCGGGTAGGTGCGGCCGAGGGCGTGCGCCGCCCGGTTCTCGCTGGACATCAGCGACAGGTGCATGAGTTCGCCGCGGGTCAGCGTGACGCCGACCTTCAGGCGCGAGCCGGTGTGCTTTTCGGTATCGACGTCGTCCTGCGAGATGGTGATGGACTCGTCCATCGGCAGCTTGGCCTCGCTGATGATCATGCCGGTCATCAGCTTGGTCAGCGAGGCGATGGGGAGCACCGCCGATTCGTTCTTGCGCAGCAGCACCTGGCCGGTCTCCTGGTCGATCACCAGGGCCACGCTGGACCGCAGGTCCAGCTCGTCGGACGCCGTGTGCAGTCCGGCCATCTGGCCATGGGACGGCTTGGCCGGAACCAGGCGCACCACGGAGCGCGT
>JAJTCN010000161.1 GCA_021323335.1 Ramlibacter sp. | reverse complement strand
GCGCGCCTCCTCAGAGCACCAGGTCGGCCTCGACCAGCGGCGGGCTGCCCGCCAGCTCGATCCGAAGCTCCGCCTGCAGGTCGCCGTCGGTGCTGGCCACCAGGAGCCCCCCGGCATAGCGCACCTGCCCCGCTGCGGTGAACGCGGCGGCGCCGATGAAGACGAAGTCCTGGTTGCCCGCGACCAGCACGTTCGCGTCGATCGTCGAGAGGTCGATCGTGTCCCCGGCGAGTGCGCCGTTCCCCACGAAGTCCGCAATGACGTCGGACAGGCCGGCGGCGCTGTCCCCGGTGGCGTTGAAGTCGAAACGGTCGCGTCCGTCGCCGCCCGTCAATGCGTCCGCACCCGCGCCGCCCGCCAGCGTGTCGTTGCCGTTGCCGCCGTCCAGCGCGTTGGCGCCGCTGTTGCCCGTGAGCGTGTTCTTCAGGCCGTTGCCCGTCCCGTCGACGACTTCGGTCCCCAGCAGGACCAGGTTCTCCAGGTTGGCGTCGAGCGTGGTGGTCATGCGTGTGCGCACCGTGTCGATCCCCTGGTCCGCAGCCTCCACGGCCTCGCCCGCCGAATTGACGAGGTAGACGTCGTCGCCGAGCCCGCCGCGCAGGGTGTCGCCGCCGCCGCTGCCGGACAGGGTGTCGTTTCCGCCACCCGACGAAATCATGTCGCGCTGCTCCGAACCAATGATGACCTCGGCATCGTCATCGCCCAGGACGAGCATCCGGTCCGCCCCCGTGAAAGTATCGAAGCCGTCGAAGACGAAGCCCGAGAGGTCGACGCTGGTCGCGGGTCCCATCAGCACGCGCAGCGTATCCGGCCCGTCCGAGAAGCTTCCGACCACCAGGCTGGATGGGAGTCCCGCGCCCACCTGGGAGGCATCAATGGTCGCGGTCACCGCTTCCGATCCCGGCGAGTCGAAGGCGATCGCCTCGACCGTGAAGATCTCCGCCGTGGCCAGATTCGCGCTGGCCAGCAGCACTATGCTGTCGAAACCACCGTTCCCGTTGATGGTGTCGCCCGCCATCTCTCCCGCGCCGTACACGAAGCGGTCGTTGCCTGCGTTGCCCGTCAGGCTGTCCGCGTTGCCGCCGCCGCGGATGGTGTCGTTGCCGCCGCCGCCGGTGACGATGTCGACCAGTTCGTCGCCGGCGATGTTGTCCGCGGCAACGGTGTCGCCGCTGGTGTGGCGCTGCACCTGGAGCACCTGCCCGACGATGTCCGGATCGATCGGTCCCGTGGTGAAGAACGCGGCCACCTGGCCGTCCAGCATCCCCGCCACGCTGGTCTGGAGGTCGGATACGGCGGTGAAGCCCGTGGTTCCGAAGCCCAGGCGGTCGCCGGTCTCCTGGCTGGCCAGCGTCCATCTCGGGTCGAACCCGGCCTCCGCGTTGCTGCTGCCGACCACGATCATCCCGTTGGAAAGCAAGGTGGTGGAAGGAGCGGTGTCGTTGTGGTCGTTCTGGGAAAGATCGTCCATGCCCGCCAGCACGCCGGCGGCGTCGAAGCGGGCCAGCGTGATGTCGGTGTCGCCGGTGTCGCTCCATCCCGTGTCCTCGTACGCAATGGCGAAGCCGCCGTCCTGGAGCGCCACCACGCTCGCGTTCTGGTTGCTGCCGACCTCGTCGAGAAGGGCGGGCTCCTTGCGCACCGTGCCGTTGGCTTCGTACACGGCGTACCACATCTGGTTGGCGGTATCGACCGTCCGATGCCAGGCGACGGCGAAGCCGCCGTCGGCCAGGGCGGCCACGCTGGGTGCCTGGTCGTCCGCAGCCGTGGCGTCGACGGCGAAACTGGTGACCAGGCCGCCATCGTTTCCGCGGATGACGACGCGCACGTCGTTGTTGCCACCCGTGGACGCCTGCATCGCCATCACGAAGCCGCCACCGGAAAGGCCGGCGACGTCGATCCCGACGACCAGGCCGAAGGCTCCATCGGCGGCTGTCGGCGCCACGATGGTGTCCCCGGTGGCGCTGACGATCGTGAAGGACGCCTCGCCGCTGCCGGAATCATTGAACGAACCGCCAATAACCACGTTGCCGTCGCTCAGTTGCGAAACCGAGCCACCCGTGTTCCCGGGGAAGGCGCCGGCCCCGGTCACCGCGCCGTCTGCGGAGTAGAACGTTGCCCGGATGCGGTCGGTCAGGTCGGTGACCACTGCGACCCCGCCGCCATCGAGGCTCGCAGCGTCCGCGTGAGCCGTTCCAGCCGGGTTGAGGGCCGCCTCGAAGGCGAACGAATACGTCACGGTCAGGGCGGCCACGGGACTCTCCAGCGGGTAGACGAAAGTTCGCCATTGAACAGCAGGGCTGCCCGCAGGGTCGGAACCCTTGCATTGACTTACAGGTCGCGCACGCGATGCGTGCGCATGCTTCAGCGTTGCGCCAGGCGCTGTCGCAAGTCCGTGAGCTTCTGCTTCAGCCGCTCGGGTCGACGAACTCGTAGCGCACCCACGGGCGGGTGGAGGGGATGGGTCCCTTCACTTCGGTGAGCCGCACTTGCGGCGGGCCGGCCGGCTCGGGGGTGGCCAGCAGCTGGTCGATCACCGCCACGACGCGGTCATTGAGGTAGCGGTCGCCCATCCCGAGCTGCCGCCATGCGCCCTCCAGCACCGGGTACATGCGGGTGTACAGCCGCACCGCGCTTTCCGTGTCGACCGCGGTGGCGAAGGCGACGAAGCGCGCATAGCGCTGCGCGTTGGCTGCCGCGATCACCTGGCTGCCATCGGGTCGTTCCTCGACGGTGAAGCGCCCGCCCATTGGCTGCACCGGCCACGCAGAAGGCGGGGCGTGTGCCCGTCCCAGGTTGTCGAGGGTGGCGACGAAGCGGCGCGGGAAATCCTCCAGCACCAGGAATTCGGAGGACTGCGGGCCGAACAGGTGGGCGATTTCGGCGGGCAGGTCCTGCTCCTGCAGTGCCCCGGCCTCTTCGGGCGCGCGCACGGGATGGAGTATGGCCGGCGCGGGTGCGGGCTCCTGCACGACCGGGGCCGGCGCGGCCGGTGGCGGCGCGATGGCGACCACCGGGGCCGCCTGCCTGGACCACCACAACCAGCCCGCGATGATGCCGAGCCCGAGCAGCACGCCGGCCACGATGGGCAGGAGACGCCTGCGCCGGGCAGGGGCCGGCCTGCGTTCTTCCGGGTCGAGCCGGATTTCCGGTGGTGGGGATGGAGCCATCAGCCGCATCCTGCCCCGCCCGGCGCGGTCAGGCAAGCCCGCGCCGCCCGAGGTGTCAGGCCTGAGGGGGACGGCGGCGGCGGAAGAACAGGGCCGTGAGCGCGGCTGCGATCACGGCGCCGATCGCGACGCCCATGACCAGCGTGGTGTTGCCTTTTTCGGCCGCGGCGGCGGTGGTCGAGCCCATGCTGCGCGTGTCCTCCCCGGCCGTGCGGGTCTCGACCGGAGCAGTCGTGTTGCCGGCAGTAGGAGTGCTGCCCGCATCGGTGGCCGGCGATGCCGGGCTTTCCGCGGGTGCCTCGGCAGGCCGCGCCGTGGTGTCGTCCCGCGCATTCCGCCCGGCCCGCCGCGGGCCGCCGCGGCCTTCGCGCGCCTCCAGCCGCTCGAGGCGCTTGCGCAGGTTGGTCACGGCCTGTTCGCGCGCGAACGGCAGCCCCGGGGCCAGTTGTTCGGCAGCCTGCAGTTCGGCGCGCGCAGTGGCGAGATCGCGATCGCGCGCTGCCAGCTGGGCCTTGACGAAGTGCGCGCGCGCATTGTCGGGCTGGCGCTGCAGCACCTGGTCGATCATGGTGCGCGCCTTGGCCAGGTCGCCGTCACGGGCGGTCTGGTTCACTTCGCGCAGGGTGGGCACGCCGCCGCGGGCGCCGCGCTCCTGGCGTTGCGGTCGCTCCTGGGCCGATGCCGGTTCGCCGATGTCGAGGTCGTCGGCGCGCTGCGCCTGCGCCTGCGCGCCCACGCTCATCAGGGCCAGCAACAGGACGGCGAGGAAGGTCTGGATTCTTTTCATGGGGTCTCCGGAAGGCCCCGATGATGCCCTGCCGGGGTAGCGCGGCTGTCAGCCGGCCGTGGCACGAAGGGTAGGAAAGCGACGGCTTTACTTCACCAGCAACCGCATCGCCTCTTCCAGCCCCTTGATGGTGAGCGGGTACATGCGATGGTTCACCAGCTGCTGCATCACGCTGATGCTCTGGCGGTACTGCCACACGCCCTGCGGCTCGGGATTGATCCAGACGAACTTGGGGAAGGCGTTCGTCAGCCGCTGCATCCATTCGGCGCCGGCTTCCTCGTTGTTGTATTCGACGCTGCCGCCCGGCTGCAGGATCTCGTACGGGCTCATCGTGGCGTCGCCCACGAAGATCAGCTTGTAGTCCTTGTTGTACTTGCGGATGATGTCCCAGGTCGGGAACTTCTCGCTGAAGCGGCGCCGGTTGTTCTTCCACATGAAGTCGTAGACGCAGTTGTGGAAGTAGTAGAACTCCAGGTGC
>JAJTCN010000108.1 GCA_021323335.1 Ramlibacter sp. | reverse complement strand
CACGCTGGACCGCAGGTCCAGCTCGTCGGACGCCGTGTGCAGTCCGGCCATCTGGCCATGGGACGGCTTGGCCGGAACCAGGCGCACCACGGAGCGCGTTCGCTTCTTCACGGCGACGGTGCGCGTGGTCAAGTAACTCTTGCCGCCATGCGCCTTCTTCACGACGCTGGCTTTCGCATCCTTCTTCGCCCCGCCCTGACGCTCCATGCAATGGTTCTTACGAGTCGGTTCAAGTGCTACTCCTGGCAACGACGCCTGGGGTGTAGGAAACGGCTGACACACCCCTGTGCCGCAAAGTGTACTTGAGCCACGAACCTCATGGCGCAAAATTTACACGAATCAAGGACTTAGCACGGGAACCTCAGGGCCCGTCGATGTGCTGGACGTCACACCGCCTACCGTTCATCCCTGCGCGGCGACGCGATCCGCCTTGCTGGTGAGCTTGTTCAGCGCGCTGATATAGGCCTTCGCCGAGGCGACGACGATGTCCGGATCGGCGCCCACGCCGTTGACCACGCGCCCCGAGTTCTGGAGACGAACGGTCACTTCTCCCTGGCTTTCAGTCGAGCCGCTGATGGCGTTCACGGAATAGAGCACCATTTCGGCGCCGCTTTTCACGTGGCTCTCGATCGCCTTGAGCGACGCATCGACCGGTCCGTTGCCGTCGGACTCGCCCCGGACCTCCTTGCCGCCGGCGGTGAAGACCACCACCGCGTGCGGCCGCTCGCCGGTTTCGCTGTGTTGCCGCAACGAGACAAGCCGGTAGGTTTCCTGCTCTTGCGTGACGGTCTCGTCCCCCACCAGCGCCAGGATGTCCTCGTCGAAGATCTCGCTCTTGCGGTCCGCCAGCTCCTTGAACTTGGCGAATGCGGCGTTCGCCTCGGCCTCGCTGTCGAGCTGCACGCCCAGCTCCTGCAACCGGGCCTTGAAGGCATTGCGGCCCGACAGCTTGCCCAGCACCATCTTGTTGGAGCTCCAGCCCACGTCCTCGGCCCGCATGATCTCGTAGGTGTCGCGGGCCTTGAGCACCCCGTCCTGGTGGATGCCGCTGGCATGGGCGAAGGCGTTCGCACCGACCACGGCCTTGTTGGGCTGCACCACGAAGCCGGTCGTCTGGCTGACCATGCGGCTGGCGGCCACGATGTGCTTGGTATCGATGTTGAGCTCCAGGCCGTAGTAGTCCTTGCGGGTCTTCACGGCCATCACGATCTCTTCCAGCGAGCAGTTGCCGGCCCGCTCGCCCAGGCCGTTGATCGTGCACTCCACCTGCCGCGCGCCGCCGAGCTTCACCCCCGCCAGCGAGTTGGCCACCGCCATGCCCAGGTCGTTGTGGCAGTGCACCGACCAGATCGCCTTGTCGGAATTGGGCACGCGCTCGCGCAGCGTCTTGATGAACTGGCCGTAGAGCTCGGGCACCGCGTAGCCCACCGTATCGGGCACGTTGATGGTGGTGGCGCCTTCCTTGATGACCGCTTCGAGCACGCGGCACAGGAAGTCCATCTCGCTGCGGTAGCCGTCCTCCGGCGAGAACTCGATGTCGCCGCAGAAGTTGCGGGCAAAGCGGACGGACTGCTTGGCCTGCTCCAGCACCTGCTCGGGCGTCATCCGCAGCTTCTTCTCCATGTGCAGCGGCGAGGTGGCGATGAAGGTGTGGATGCGCGCTCGCGCCGCCGGCTTCAGGGCCTCGGCGGCCCGCGAGATATCGCGGTCGTTGGCGCGCGACAGCGAACACACCGTCGAGTCCTTGATCGCCGCGGCGATGGCCTGCACGGCTTCGAAGTCGCCGTTGGAGCTGGCGGCGAAGCCCGCCTCGATCACGTCCACCCGCAGGCGCTCGAGCTGGCGCGCGATGCGCAGCTTCTCGTCCCGGGTCATGGATGCGCCGGGCGACTGCTCGCCGTCGCGCAGCGTCGTGTCGAAAATGATCAGCTTGTCTGCCATGTCGGTTCCTTGTGTTCGATGGCGAGTCCGGCGCGCTGCAGGCCCGAGACGATGGCCTGCAGCGAGGCGGACACGATGTTCGCGTCCATGCCGACGCCGAACAGGGTGCGCTCGCCCACGCGCAGTTCGAGGTAGGCGACGGCGCGGGCGTCCGCCCCCGAGGCGATCGCGTGCTCATGGTAGTCGAGCACGCGGATGGTCTCGCCGGTCGCGGCGCCCAGGCCCTCGACGAAGGCGTCGATGGGGCCGTTGCCCGCGCCCCGCACGGCCAGCGTGC
Organism: Ramlibacter sp.; assembly: GCA_021323335.1. Taxonomy (GTDB): domain Bacteria; phylum Pseudomonadota; class Gammaproteobacteria; order Burkholderiales; family Burkholderiaceae_C; genus Ramlibacter. The sequence continues at coordinate 13,155 of JAJTCN010000108.1, read as the reverse complement.
CGCCGGGGAGGCGCACGTCGGCCGCCAAGGTGACCAGCCCGCCCGCGCTGCCCGCGCCGGACTCCAGCACCTGGTGCTGCACGACGGCCTGCCCGATCCGGTATTCCCCCTCGAACAGCGACCACAGGGCCTGCGCGTTCAGCTCCTTGCCGCTGGCGTCCATCACGGCCTGCACGGCCTGGCTGAACTCGATCTGCAGGCGGCGCGGCAGTTCCAGGCCGTACTCGGACTCCAGCAGGTAGGAAATGCCGCCCTTGCCGGACTGGCTGTTCACCCGGATCACCGCTTCATAGCTGCGGCCGAGGTCCTTGGGGTCCAGCGGCAGGTAAGGCATGTCCCAGAGGTCGCCTTCCTTGCGCGCGGCGAACGCCTTCTTGATCGCGTCCTGGTGCGAGCCGGAGAAGGAGGTGTAGACGAGATCTCCCACATAGGGATGGCGCGGGTGCACCGGCAACTGGTTGCAGTGCTCCACGGTGCGGCGGATCTCGTCGATGTCCGAGAAGTCCAGGCCCGGGTCCACGCCCTGGCTGTAGAGGTTGAGCGCGACGTTCACCAGGTCGAGGTTGCCGGTGCGCTCGCCATTGCCGAACAGGCAGCCTTCGAGGCGGTCCGCCCCGGCCATGACCGCGAATTCACCGGCCGCGGTGCCGGTGCCGCGGTCGTTGTGCGGGTGCACGGACAGCACGATGGCGTCGCGCCGCGCCAGGTGGCGGTGCATCCACTCGATCATGTCGGCGAAGATGTTCGGCGTGGAATGCTCCACCGTCGACGGCAGGTTGACGATGCACTTGTGGTCGGCGGTCGGTTGCCAGACCTCGGTGACCGCATCGACCACCCGCCTGGAAAAGGCCAGTTCGGTGCCGGAGAACATCTCGGGCGAGTACTGGAAGGTCCATCGGGTCCCGGGCTGTCGTGCAGCCAGTTCCACGAAGAGCCGGGCCTGGCTGGTGGCCAGGTCGACGATGCCTTCCTCGCCCAGTCCGAGGACCACCTTGCGCATCACCGGCGCGGTGGCGTTGTACAGGTGCACGATCGCGCGCGGGACGCCCTGCAGCGCCTCGAAGGTCCGGCGGATCAGCGGCTCGCGGGCCTGCGTGAGCACCTGGATGGTGACGTCGTCCGGGATGAGGCCTTCGTCGACCAGCTTGCGCACGAAGTCGAACTCCACCTGCGAGGCCGACGGGAAGCCGACCTCGATCTCCTTGAAGCCGATCGCCACCAGCGCCTGGAACATGCGCAGCTTGCGCGCGATGTCCATGGGCTCGATCAGCGCCTGGTTGCCGTCGCGCAGGTCCACGCTGCACCACACCGGCGGCCGGGTGATCACCGCGTCGGGCCAGGTGCGGTCGGCCAGGCGCACGGGGGCGAAGGGGCGGTACTTGCTGGCGGGGTTCTTCAACATCGGCATCGGGGTTCTCGCTTCAGGTGGGTGGACCGGCAGCGCCAAAGAAAAACGGCCCGCTGCTGGTGCAAACGGGCCGTTGATCCGGAAAATGCGCGCGCGCTACCGTCTCCGCCCGTAAGGGATGAGTAGTAGGGCCAGCGCAATGCGGTTCATGAAGTCAATGTAGCACAGAATCCCTGTCATTCCCGCGGAGGCGGGAATCCAGGGCATCCGGGAGCCCTGGATCCCCGCCTGCGCGGGGATGACGGTCAACGATGCAGGCCGCTCTCTTCCGGCTCGTCGGTGGACGTGCTGATCACGCTGGCGCGCTGGCCGCGCGCCTTGCGCCAGAAGTACAGCACGTAGCCCGAGAGGCCGTACACGACGAAGACCGCGAACAGCACCACCGGCGGGTCGATGTTGATGACGGCGATGCCCAGCGCGATCAGCACGATCACGGCGAAGGGCACGCTCTTCTTCATCGAGATGTCCTTGAAGCTGTAGAAGGGCACGTTGGTCACCATCGTCAGCCCCGAGTACAGCGCCACGGCGAACATCACCCAGGCCACGTCGTACGGCTTGACGCCGTACTCCGTCATGATCCAGATGAAGCCGGTGGCCAGCGCCGCGGCGGCCGGCGAAGGCAGGCCCTGGAAGAAGCGCTTGTCGACCACCGCGGTGTTCACGTTGAAGCGCGCCAGGCGCAGCGCGGCGCACGCGCAGTAGACGAAGGCCGCGATCCAGCCCCAGCGCCCGAGCCCCTTGAGCGCCCACTCGTAGGCGATCAGCGCCGGCGCGGCGCCGAAGGACACCATGTCGGACAGCGAATCCATCTGCTCGCCGAACGCGCTCTGCGTGTTCGTCATGCGCGCCACGCGGCCGTCCAGGCTGTCCAGCACCATGGCGCAGAACACGCCGATGGCGGCCATGTCGAAGCGCCCGTTCATGGCCATCACGACGGCGTAGAAGCCCCCGAACAGCGCGGCCAGCGTGAACAGGTTGGGCAGGATGTAGATGCCCTTGCGTCGCTTGCGCACCACCAATCCATCGCCCATGTGTTCGTCGTCGTGTCCGTCGTGCATGGGGTGGAGTGTAAATGGCCGGCCGTCACCCCCGCGGAGGCGCAAATCCGTCATTCCCGCGGAGGCGGGAATCCAGGGCTCCCAAAAGAAACGCCCGCAGCTGCGGGCGTTCTCTGGATCCCCCCCCTGCGCGGGGATGACCATGCATGCGGCCGTTGGCCGCGAGCATGGTCAGTTCCGCGTCTGGTCGACCAGCTTGTTCTTCTTGATCCAGGGCATCATGGCGCGCAGCTGCTCGCCCACGACCTCGATCGAGCTTTCCGCGTTCAGGCGGCGGCGCGACTGCAGCGTGGGGGCGCCGGCGCGGTTCTCGATGATGAAGCTCTTGGCGTATTCGCCGGTCTGGATGTCCTTGAGCACCTGCTTCATCACCTTCTTCGTTTCCTCGGTGATGATGCGCGGGCCCGTGACGTACTCGCCGTACTCCGCGTTGTTGGAGATCGAGTAGTTCATGTTCGCGATGCCGCCTTCGTAGATCAGGTCCACGATCAGCTTCAGCTCGTGCAGGCACTCGAAGTACGCCATCTCGGGCGCGTAGCCGGCTTCCACCAGCGTCTCGTAGCCGGCCTTGATCAGTTCCACGGTGCCGCCGCACAGCACGGCCTGCTCGCCGAACAGGTCGGTCTCGGTTTCTTCGCGGAAGTTGGTCTCGATGATGCCGGCCTTGCCGCCGCCGTTGGCCATGGCGTACGACAGGGCCAGGTCACGCGCCTTGCCCGACTTGTCCGCATGCACGGCCACCAGGTGGGGCACGCCGCCGCCCTGGGTGTAGGTGCTGCGCACGGTGTGGCCGGGCGCCTTGGGCGCGACCATCCAGACGTCGAGGTCGGCGCGCGGCACGACCTGGCCGTAGTGGACGTTGAAGCCGTGCGCGAAGGCGATCGATGCGCCCTGCTTCATGTTCGGCTCGACGTCGTTCTTGTAGACGGTGGCGATCTGCTCGTCCGGCAGCAGCATCATCACGACGTCGGCGGACTTGACCGCATCGGCGACTTCCGCGACCTTCAGGCCGGCCTTCTCGACCTTGGACCAGCTGGCGCCGCCCTTGCGCAGGCCGACCACGTGCGCGTGCGCGTGGCCCTGCGAACCGTAGCCGATGATCGCGACCGTCTTGCCCTTGATCAGGCTCAGGTCACAGTCCTTGTCGTAATAAACCTTCATGAGTCTCTCCAGAAAAAATCGTTGGGGTTGGCTGGGGGTCAGGCGCGCAGGATGCGCTCGCCGCGGCCGATGCCGCTGGCGCCGGTGCGGACCGTTTCCAGGATGGCGCCGCGGTCGATGGCGACCAGGAAAGCGTCGTTCTTGGACTGGTCGCCCGTGAGTTCGATGGTGTAGCTCTTCTCGGTGACGTCGATGATGCGGCCGCGGAAGATGTCCGCCATGCGCTTCATCTCCTCGCGCTCCTTGCCCACCGCGCGCACCTTCACCATCATGAGCTCGCGCTCGGTGTAGCTGCCCTCGGTGAGGTCGACCACCTTGACCACCTCGATCAGGCGGTTCAGGTGCTTGGTGATCTGCTCGATCACCTCGTCGGAGCCCGTGGTCTGGATCGTCATGCGCGACAGCGACGGGTCTTCCGTCGGCGCCACGGTGAGCGACTCGATGTTGTAGCCGCGGGCGGAGAACAGGCCCACCACGCGGGACAGCGCGCCGGGCTCGTTCTCGAGCAGCACGGCAATGATGTGTTTCATGTCAATACCGGCGCCTCTTTTCAGTGCCCTCCCCCGCTGCCGGTAAGCAGCGGGCTCGGCATCCAATAGATTTGCCGTCCGTTAGGGGTTTAGAGGTCCTCGGAACCGAGGAGCATTTCGGTGATGCCCTGACCGGCCTTCACCATCGGCCAGACGTTTTCGGTCGGGTCGGTGCGGAAGTCCATGAAGACGGTGCGGTCCTTCAGCTTGCGCGCCTCGCGCAGCGCCGGCTCCACGTCCTCCGGCCGCTCGATCAGCATGCCGACGTGGCCATAGGCCTCGGCCAGCTTCACGAAGTCGGGCAGCGCGTCCATGTAGCTGTGGCTGTAGCGGCCCTCGTAATCGAGTTCCTGCCACTGCCGCACCATGCCCAGGTAGCGGTTGTTCAGGGAGACGATCTTGATCGGCGTCTTGTACTGGAAGCAGGTGGACAGCTCCTGGATGCACATCTGCACCGAGCCTTCGCCGGTGATGCAGTACACCTCGGCGTCCGGCTTGGCCAGCTTGATCCCCATCGCGTACGGGATGCCCACGCCCATGGTGCCCAGGCCGCCGGAGTTGATCCAGCGGCGCGGCTCCGGGAACTTGTAGAACTGGGCCGCCCACATCTGGTGCTGGCCGACGTCGGAGGTGATGTAGGTCTCGACGTCCTTGGTCATGTTCCACAGCGTCTCGATCACGTGCTGCGGCTTGATCACCTGGCGGTTGGCGCGGTCGTAGCGCAGGCAATCCTTCTTGCGCCAGCCCTCGATGGTCTCCCACCAACCCCCCAGCGCCGCGGCGTCCGGCTTCAGGCCGGACTCGCGGATCTGCGCGATCAGCTCGTTCAGCACTTCCTTGACGTCGCCGACGATCGGGATGTCGACCTTCACCCGCTTGGAGATGCTGGAGGGGTCGACGTCGATGTGGATGATCTTGCGGTCGCTGGAGCCGAAGTGCTTGGGGTTGCCGATCACGCGGTCGTCGAAGCGCGCGCCGATCGCCACCAGCACGTCGCAGTTCTGCATCGCGTTGTTGGCCTCGATCGTGCCGTGCATGCCCAGCATGCCCAGGAACTTGGGATCGGTGCCGGGGATGGCGCCCAGCCCCATCAGCGTGTTGGTGCAGGGGTAGCCCAGCAGGTTGGCCAGCGTGCGCAGTTCCTCGCTGGCATTCGCCAGGATCACGCCGCCGCCCGAATAGATGTAGGGGCGCCTGGCCAACAGCAGCAGCTGCATCGCCTTGCGGATCTGGCCGCTGTGGCCCTTGCGCACGGGGTTGTACGAGCGCATCTCCACCTTCTCCGGGTACCCGGCATAGGTGGTCTTGTTGAAGGAGACGTCCTTGGGGATGTCCACCACCACGGGGCCGGGCCGGCCGCTGCGCGCGATGTGGAAGGCCTTCTTCATGGTCATCGCGATGTCCCGCACGTCCTTGACCAGGAAGTTGTGCTTGACGATGGGCCGGGTGATGCCCACGGTGTCGCATTCCTGGAACGCGTCCAGGCCGATGGCCGCCGTCGGCACCTGGCCGGTGACGATGACCATCGGGATGCTGTCCATGTACGCGGTGGCGATGCCGGTGACCGCGTTGGTGACGCCGGGCCCGGAGGTGACCAGGGCCACGCCGACGTCGCCGGTGGCGCGGGCATAGCCGTCGGCGGCGTGCACCGCGGCCTGCTCGTGGCGCACCAGCACGTGCTGGATGGTGTCCTGCTTGTAGAACGCGTCGTAGATGTGCAGCACCGCGCCGCCGGGGTAGCCCCAGACGTACTTCACGCCCTCGGCCTGGAGAGCCTTGACGAGGATTTCGGCGCCGCGAAGGTCTTGCGATGGGCCGGCCTGGACGGCGGCCGCGGAGCTGAGCTCCGTGCGGGAGATTTCCATGATGAACCTTTCGGGTTTCGACTTCGAACCTTGGGGTGCCCCTTCGCCCGCCCTCGTGAGGCAGCGTCGGGACTTAGAACACCGGGCCATGGGCACGCGCTTCGCACGCCGGATCCGGGCTCGTTTGCCTTTTGACTTGCAGCCGCATTATCGCACTGCAACAGAACAGTGCCCGGACGGCCGGCGGGCAATGCCATAATTTCGGGCTGTCCAGTCGGGCCCCGCGGCCCGCACGCGACCCATAAAACCAATCCCCACGGACACTTGGCCACCGAACGCGAACTCTCCGACTTCCTGCAAGGCGTAGAGAAGCGCGCCTTCAAGCGAACGATCTATCACGTTCGCGAGGAGGAGTCGGCCCTGGACATCGTGCAGGACAGCATGATGAAGCTGGCCGAGCACTATGCCGACAAGCCGCCGAACGAGCTGCCCATGCTGTTCCAGCGGATCCTGTCGAACTGCACGCTCGACTGGTTCCGGCGGCAGAAGACGCGCAATGCGCTCTTTTCCAACCTCAGCGACTTCGAATCGGCGTCGGAAGACGGCGATTTCGACCTGCTGGAAACTTATCAGTCCCCTGACGAGTCACAGCAGGTCGAGAGCGCCGAGGACGCCACCCGACGGGCCCAGGTGTTCCGGGAGATCGAAGTGGAGATCCAGGAATTGCCGGCTCGTCAACGCGAAGCGTTTTTGATGCGTTACTGGGAGGAGATGGACGTCGCCGAAACGGCGGCGGCCATGGGCTGCTCGGAAGGCAGTGTCAAAACCCACTGCTCCAGAGCCGTCCAGGCCCTCAGCAAGGCACTGAAGGCAAAAGGAATTCATTTATGACCACTACGGAGCTACTGCGTGCCCAGCGACAGGCCGACCAGTTCGGCCGGGCGGTCGCCATGCGCCTGACGGCCGGCGCCGAAGAGATGCCGTACGAGACGCGGGAGCGCCTGCGCGCGGCCCGCACGCGTGCGCTCGCGCTGCGCAAGACGCCGGCCAAGGCCCCGGTGGTGGTCGGTCGTGGCGGCGCCGCCACGCTGGCCCTGGGCGGCGACGAGCCCACCCTGTTCAATCGCATCGCCTCGGTGCTGCCGCTGCTGGCGCTGGCCGCCGGGCTGGTGCTGATCCACAGCATCCAGACGGACCGCCGCGCCAGCGAACTGGCCGAAGTCGACGCCGCCCTGCTGACCGACGACCTTCCGCCGGCGGCCTACGCCGACCCGGGCTTCGTTCAGTACCTCAAGTCCTCCGGCCGCACCGAATAGGCCCCGGCCGGACCATGTCCCCAGTGCGTTCCATCTTCGCCCTGGCCAGCCTGGTGCTGGCCGCCGCCACCGCGTGGGGGCAGGTCGTGCAGGCGCCGCCGCCGGGCTTCGGCCCGCGACCTGGCCCCGCGGAGGCCCAGGGCCCCGTGGTGGCCCCCTCGGTGTCCGGCCAGCCGCCGCTGCGCCCGCCGCCGGTGCGCATCGCCCCCTACCAGCGCGGCGAATCGATCCCCTGGTCCGAACTCACGCCCCGGCAGCAGCAGGCCCTGTCGCCGCTCGGCGCGTCCTGGCGCTCCCTGAGCGAGGCCCACAAGCGCAAGTGGCTGGCGCTGTCGTCCAACTACGAGGCCCTGCCGCCGCCGGAGCAGGCCCGGCTGCGCTCGCGCATGACGGAGTGGGCCACCCTGTCGCCGCAACAGCGCACCCAGGCCCGGCTGAACTTCGCCGAGTCGCAGCAGGTCGACGCGGTCGACAAGCGCGCCAAATGGGAGGCCTACCAGGCGCTGCCGCCGGAAGAAAAGCGCAGGCTCGCCGCCGGCGCGACGGCCGTCAGGCCCCCGCCCCCGCCGACGGCGCCCGCCTTGCGGCCCGTGCCCCGGCAGAACCTGGAGCGCATTCCTCCCCGCAAGCGGGCCGAGAACCGCCGGCTCGGGGTGGTGCCGCCGGGCCAGGTGGATCGCAACACCCTGCTGCCGCGCCCCGGCATCCTCCCCGACGCCCCTTGACCGCTGCCGCATCCCTGGCCGCGCCCAGCCTGCGCCGCCGCATGGCCTCGTGGCTGTACGAGGCCTTCCTCCTGTTCGCCATCGGCCTCATCGCCGCGCTCGTCTTCTCCGTCGCGGTGGACATGCGCAATGCCATGGACGCGCGCCGCTGGCTGCTGCAGGGCTTCCTGGTGCTGGTGTTCGGCGTGTACTTCTCCTATCTCTGGAGCAAGGGGCAGACCCTGCCCATGAAGACCTGGCGCATCGCCATCGTCGACCGGCACGGCCGGCGGCTCACGCAGGGGCGCGCGCTGCTGCGCTACGTGTACTGCTCGATGTGGTTCGCCGCGCCGCTGGCCGCCTACGCTGCCGGCAGGTTCAACCTGCGCGAGCTGGCGGTCGTCGCGGCCGGGTGGGTGGCTTTCTGGGCGCTCCTGAGCCGCTTCCACCCGCAGCGCCAGTTCTGGCACGACGCCTGGGCCGGCACCCGGCTGGTCGATGCGGGCTAGGACGCTCGGCGACAATCCGCCCATGTCCAGCCACGACGACGCCCTGGCCGAACCGGTCAATCCCCAGAAAGGCCGCACCGGCTTCAACCGCATGTGGCACGCCACCGGCTTTTCGCTGGCGGGGCTGCGCGCGGGCTGGGGCGAGGCGGCCTTCCGGCTGGAAGCCTGCCTGGCCTTCGTGATGGTGCCGCTGGCCTTCTGGGTCGGCCGCGGCTGGGTCGAGGTGGCGCTGCTGGCCGGCTCGGTGCTGCTGGTGCTCATCGTGGAACTCCTCAACACCGCCGTCGAATGCGCGATCGACCGCATCGGCTTCGAACGGCACGAGCTGTCCAAGCGCGCCAAGGACATGGGCAGCGCCGCGGTGCTGCTGTCGCTGCTGATCGCCGCCGGCATCTGGGGCGCGGCCCTGCGGCAACTCCTCTTCCCATGAAACCGAATTTCTCCCTCTGCGTGTACTGCGGTTCACGCCCCGGCAAGGACCCCCGTTTCGCGCAGACCGCCGCCCAGGTGGGCCAGTGGATCGGGCGGCACGGCGGCCAGCTGGTCTACGGCGGCGGCAACAACGGGCTGATGGGCGTGCTGGCGGACGCGGCGCTGGCCGCCGGCGCCCGCGTGGTCGGCATCATTCCGCACTCGATGGTGGAGCGCGAATGGGCCAAGCGCGATTGCACCGAGCTGCACGTCGTCGAGAACATGCACCAGCGCAAGTCGATGATGGCCGAGCGCGCCGACGCCTTCCTGGCGCTGCCGGGCGGCATCGGCACCTTCGAGGAGCTCTTCGAGGTCTGGAGCTGGCGGATGCTGGGCTTCCACCACAAGCCGGTGGGCCTGCTGAACCAGGACGGCTACTACGCCGCCTTGCTACAGTTTCTGGAGCAAGGCGTCGGCCATGGGTTCATGAACACCACGCAGACCGACTTGCTGACGGTGGGGGACGATGCCGCCACGCTGCTGCCGCAGCTGGTGACGGCCGCGGGCTACGAGCCGCGGCCGGTCGATATCTCGCAGATTTAACCGGGGTTCGCTCCGCTCACCACCGGCCTACACCGCGGATTCGTCGAGCTCACCCGTGCGGATGCGCACGATCCGTTCGACGGTGGTGATGAAGATCTTGCCGTCGCCGATCTTGCCGGTGCGGGCGGCCTTGATGATGGCGTCGACGCAGCGGTCCACGTCGTCGTCCTTCACCACCACCTCCACCTTCACCTTCGGCAGGAAGTCGACGACGTACTCGGCGCCCCGATAGAGCTCGGTGTGGCCCTTCTGGCGCCCGAAGCCCTTGACCTCGGTGACCGTGAGCCCGGTCACGCCGCATTCGGCCAGCCCTTCGCGGACCTCCTCCAGCTTGAAGGGCTTGACGATGGCGGTGATCTGTTTCATGCGGCTCTCCAAGGGACCTTTACGCGTTCTAGAACTTGAATTTGCTGGTAATAGGATAGCGCCAATCCTTGCCGAAGCCCCGGTGGGTGACCCGGATGCCGACCGGCGACTGCCGCCGCTTGTATTCGTTGATGCGCACCAGGCGCGCCACCCGCTCCACCGTGGCGCGGTCGTAGCCCTCCGCCACGATGTCCTCCACGCCGACGTCGTTCTCCATGTAGCGGTTGAGGATGCCGTCGAGGACTTCGTAGGGCGGCAGGCTGTCCTGGTCCACCTGGCCGGCGCGCAGTTCGGCGCTGGGCGGACGGGTGATGATCCGCTCCGGGATCGGGTTGGCGCCGGTGCCGTACGGGTCGTTGGCGTTGCGCCAGCGCGCCAGCCGGAACACGATGGTCTTGAGCACGTCCTTGATCACCGCGAAACCGCCGGCCATGTCGCCGTACAGCGTGCAGTAGCCGGTGGCCATCTCGCTCTTGTTGCCGGTGGTCAGCACGATGCTGCCGAACTTGTTGGAAAGGGCCATCAGCAGCACGCCGCGGATGCGCGCCTGGATGTTCTCCTCGGTCGTGTCCTCCGGGAGCCCGGCGAATTCCTTCGACAAGGACTGCAGGAAGGACTCGAACATCGGCTTGATCGAGATCTCGTCGTAGCGCACGTTCATGCGCTTCGACATCTCCGCGGCGTCGATCCACGAGATGTCGGCGGTGTACGGCGACGGCATCATCACCGCGCGCACCTTGTCCGCGCCGAGCGCGTCGACCGCGATGGCCAGCACCAGCGCGGAGTCGATGCCGCCGGACAGCCCGAGCAGCACGCCCGGAAAGCCGTTCTTGCCGATGTAGTCGCGCACGCCCATCACCAGCGCGTGCCACAGCTCGCCGTCGCCATCCGGCTGGCTGGCCTTCGGGCCGGACAGGGTGACGCCCTGCTCGCCCGCCTCCGCCTGGACGTAGAACAGGTCCTCCACGAAAGCCGGCGCCATCGCCGCCAGGCTGCCGTCGGCGTTGACCGCGAAGGAGGCGCCGTCGAAGATCACTTCGTCCTGGCCGCCGACGAGATGCGCATAGACCAGCGGCAGCTCGATGTCCTGGGCCCGGTCCGCCATGCGGGCCAGGCGCTCGCCGCTCTTGCCGGCGTGGAAGGGCGACGCGTTCGGCACCACCAGCAGTTGCGCGCCGGAGGCGCGCGCCAGCTGCGCCGGCTCGGTGAACCACGCGTCCTCGCAGATCAGCAGGCCGACGCTGATGCCCTCCACCTGGAACACGCAGGTGCCCTGCCCGCGCGTGAAGTAGCGGTATTCGTCGAACACCTGGTAGTTGGGCAGCTCGCGCTTGGCATAAGTTTCCAGCACCTTGCCCTCGCACAGCACGCTGGCCGCGTTGTAGCGCTGCTGCACCTGGACGGACTTGCCGCGGATCGCGCTGCCATGCGGATGGCCGACGACGACGTGCAGTCCCTTCAACCCCGCGAGCTCGCGGGCCACCTTTTTCACGGCATCATCGCAGGCGGCGATGAAGGCCGGCCGCAACAACAGGTCTTCGGCGGGATAGCCGCAGATGGAGAGTTCGGGCGTGACCACCAGGCGGGCGCCGCGCTCGTAGGCGGTGCGCGCCGCCGCGATGATCTTTTGCGCGTTGCCCTCCATGTCACCGACCGTGACGTTGAGTTGGGCCGTACAGATAGTGAGTGCCATGTCAGTCGTGCAATCGAGCTCAAACGATTATGTCACCCGGGTGCTGCGGGCGCCGTCGGAGGCGGACGCTTCGGGCTGGAACGCGCTGCTCGCGCGCGCCGGCGGCTCGCCCTTCATGCGGCACGAGTACCTCGACGCGCTGCATGCCAGCGGCAGCGCCACCGCGAAGACCGGATGGGACCCGCACTTCATCACGCTCTGGCGCGGCGACGAACTGCAGGCCGCCTGCCCGCTGTACCTGAAGAGCCACTCCTACGGCGAGTACGTGTTCGACTGGGCCTGGGCCAACGCCTACGAGCAGCACGGCGTGCGCTACTACCCCAAGGCGGTCACGGCGGTGCCCTTCACGCCCGTTCCGGGGCCGCGACTGCTCGCCGTCGATGCCGCCGCCCGCGCCGCGCTGGTGCGCGAAGTGCACGCCTGGTGCGTGAAGAACAAGGTGTCGTCGTTCCACCTGCTCTTCGGCAATGACGAGGACGTGGCGGCCTGCGACCAGGCCGGCCTGATGCTGCGCCACACCGTGCAGTTCCACTGGCTGAACAACGGGTGGCCGGACTTCGATGCCTTCCTCGCCAGCCTCACGCAGGAAAAGCGCAAGAAGATCCGGCAGGAGCGGCGCAAGGTGGCGCAGGCGGGCGTGACCTTCCGCCATGCCGAGGGCGCGGCGATCGCGCCGGCGGACTGGGACTTCTTCTACCGCTGCTACGAGCGCACCTACCTCGAGCACGGCAACGCGCCCTACCTCACGCGCGACTTCTTCCGGCGCATGGCCCACACCATGCCGGAGAACTGGCTGCTGTTCATCGCCGAGCGCGAGGGCCAGCCGATCGCCGGCAGCCTGATCGGCATCGGCGACGGCGTCGCCTACGGCCGCTACTGGGGTGCGCTGGAGCGGGTGGACTGCCTGCACTTCGAGGCCTGCTACTACCAGCCGCTCGCCTGGTGCATCGCCAACGGCTACCAGCGCTTCGAGGGGGGCGCGCAGGGCGAGCACAAGATGGCGCGCGCGCTGATGCCGGTGAAGACCACCAGCGCGCATTGGCTGGCGCATCCGGCGTTCGCGGATGCGGTGGAGAAGTTCCTCGAGCGGGAGGGGCGCGGCATCGAGAACTACATGGAGCATCTCGACGAGCGCTCGCCGTACCGGCAACCGTAAAGTCAGCCCGCCGGATGCTCCCTCTTGTAGTTCTCGATTCCGTCCAGGATCTCCTGCTTCGCTGAATCCGCGCCCTCCCAGCCCAGCACCTTCACCCACTTGCCCGGCTCCAGGTCCTTGTAGTGCTCGAAGAAGTGCGCGATGGTCTTCAGGCGCAGCGGGTTCAGGTCTTCGGGCTTCTGCCACTGCGTGTAGATCGCCAGCACCTTGTCGATGGGCACCGCCAGCACCTTGGCGTCGTCGCCGGCCTCGTCCTGCATCATCAGGATGCCGATCGGGCGGCAGGTGACCACCACGCCCGGGATCAGCGGCACCGGCGTGATCACCAGCACGTCGACCGGGTCGCCGTCGCCGCTGATGGTCTTGGGCACGTAGCCGTAGTTGGTGGGGTAGTGCATCGACGTGCTCATGAAGCGGTCGACGAAGATGGCGCCG
>JAJTCN010000107.1 GCA_021323335.1 Ramlibacter sp. | reverse complement strand
TATACTTCCCCCAGCGCCGATTTGCCTCGCTTGCGGGCGCTCAATAAATGCCGCTAAAGACAGGCCGAAACCCGGCCCGCCGCAGCGGGGCCGGGTTTTTTCGTTTCCATGACGCTGATCGCCACACCTCGGTCCATGCAGTTCGACGCGCCGCTCGCCTTGCGCAGCGGCGCGGCCATCCGCGGCTACTCGCTGGCCTACGAGACCTACGGCACGCTCAACGCCGAGCGCAGCAACGCCGTGCTGATCTGCCACGCGCTCAACGCCTCGCACCACGTGGCGGGCACCTACCCCGGCCAGGAGAAGTCCGAAGGCTGGTGGGACACCATGATCGGCCCCGGCAAGCCGGTCGACACCGACCGCTTCTTCGTCATCGGTGTCAACAACCTCGGCTCCTGCTTCGGCTCCACCGGCCCGATGCACGTGAACCCCGACACCGGCCGCGTGTACGGCGCCGACTTCCCGGTGGTGACGGTGGAAGACTGGGTCGACGCCCAGGCCCGCCTGCTCGACGGCCTGGGCATCCGGACCCTGGCCGCGGTGATGGGCGGCAGCCTCGGCGGCATGCAGGCGCTGTCGTGGACGCTGCAGCATCCGCAACGGGTGCGCCATGCGGTGGTGATCGCCAGCGCCCCCAACCTCAACGCCGAGAACATCGCCTTCAACGAGGTGGCGCGCCGCGCCATCGTCACCGACCCCGACTTTCACGGCGGCCACTTCTACCAGCACGGCGTGATCCCGAAGCGCGGCCGAGAGCTACCTGCGCTACCAGGGCGACAAGTTCAGCGAGTACTTCGACGCCAACACCTACCTGCTGATCACCCGCGCGCTCGACTACTTCGACCCGGCGATCCGCCACGACGGCAACCTGGCGAAGGCGCTGGCCGTCGCCACGGCAAAATTCCTGCTGGTGAGTTTCTCGACCGACTGGCGCTTCTCGCCGGCGCGCAGCCGCGAGATCGTCAAGGCGCTGCTCGACAACCGCCGCGACGTCAGCTACGCCGAGATCGACGCGCCGCACGGCCACGACGCCTTCCTGCTGGAGGACCCGCGCTACCTGGGCGTGGTGCGCTCGTACTTCGAGCGCATTGCCGCGGAACAACCGCAGCCCGCCCCGGCCGTCCGCGAGCTGCCTTCGGGAGCGATGCTGTGAGCGACCGCGCCACCCTCCAGTCGATCGCGCGCCTGGTGCCGCAGGGCGCGCGCGTGCTGGACCTGGGTTGCGGCGACGGCGCGCTGCTGGACCACCTGCAGCGCGAGCGCGGCTGCAGCGGCTACGGCATCGAGCTGGCCGACGAGAACGTGCTGGCCTGCGTCAAGCGCGGCGTCAACGTGATCCAGCTGAACCTGGATCAGGGCCTGTCCATCTTCGACGACGACAGCTTCGACGTGGTGCTGCAGATCGACACGCTGCAGCACCTGCGCAATGCCGAAACCATGCTGCGCGAGACGGCGCGCGTGGGCAAGCTGGGCATCGTGGCCTTCCCCAACTTCGCGCACTGGCCGAACCGGCTCTCCGTGGTGCGCGGCCGCATGCCGGTGACCAAGCGCCTGCCCTACCAGTGGTACGACACGCCCAACATCCGCGTCGGCACCTTCAAGGATTTCGAGGTGCTGGCCACCAAGAACCGGCTGACCATCCTGGACGCCTTCGGGCTGCAGGACGGCGAGGAGCGTCGCTTCCTGCCGAATCTCACCGCCAGCACCGCGGTCTTCAAGTTCGAGCGCGGATAGGCTACGATCCACGCAACGGGAATGCAGCCTCCCGGTCCCCCTGGAAAGACGGTGTCCCGTCCAAGCGCTGGTCACTCTTGATGGAGCCATCGTGGACACCGCATTGCCTTCCCTATCTCCTTCCGAACTCCGCGGCCTCCTCGGCCACGCGGCATCGCCGCTGCTGCTGGACGTTCGCCGTCCCGAAAAATTCGCCGCCAGCGACTGGCTGCTGCCCGGCGCCGTGCACTGCCCGCCCGACGAAGTGGCCGCCTTCGCGCAGCGCGAGCCGCGCCGCCCGGTGGTCGTCTATTGCGCGCACGGCCACAACCTGAGCGAGGACGCGGTGCGCACGCTGCTGGCGGCCGGCTGGGATACCAGGCAACTGCTGGGCGGCATCGAAGGCGGCGAGCCCGGCGTCGATGCGGACAGCGACATCGCGGCCTGGCGCGCCACGCCGGCGCCGCGCATCCGCAAGCGCGCGGACCTCGGCGTGACCGGTGAACGCGCCTCGCGCTGGATCACGCGCGAGCGGCCCAAGATCGACCGCATCGCCTGCCCCTGGCTGGTGCTGCGCTTCATCGACCCGCGCGCGCAGTTCTTCTACGTTCCTACCGCGGAAGTGTTCACGCAGGCGCGGCGGCTGGATGCGGTGCCCTACGACATCCCGGAGGCCCCGATCACCCACCAAGGGGAGCGCTGCAGCTTCGACGCCCTGATCGACGCCTTCGCGCTGCGCGATCCGGCGCTCGACGCGCTCGCCACCATCGTGCGCGGCGCCGACACCGATCGCCTTTCCATCGCCCCGCAGGCGGCCGGGCTGCTGGCCCTGTCCCTGGGGCTTTCACGATTGCACGAGGACGACCCCACGATGCTGCAAGCCGCGCTGCCGCTCTACGACGCGCTCTACGCCTGGTGCCTGGGGGGACGGGGCGAAACCCACAGCTGGCGCGCGCCCCAGCCGGCGGTCGCCGCATGAGCGCGGGTCCCGTTGCACCGGAAGTCACGGACACCCGCGCCCCGGTCTCGTTCGGCGAGGCGCTGAAGTTCTGGCTGAAGCTGGGCTTCATCAGCTTCGGCGGGCCCGCCGGGCAGATAGCCATCATGCATCGCGAGCTGGTGGAGCAGAAGCGCTGGATCTCGGAGCGGCGCTTCCTGCATGCGCTGAACTACTGCATGCTGCTACCCGGTCCGGAGGCGCAGCAGCTCGCCACCTACATCGGCTGGCTGATGCACCGCACCTGGGGCGGCATCGTCGCCGGCGGGCTGTTCGTGCTGCCCTCGCTGTTCATCCTCATCGGCCTGAGCTGGGTCTATGTGGTGTTCGGCGACGTCGACTGGGTGGCCGGCCTCTTCTACGGCATCAAGCCCGCCGTCGCGGCGATCGTGCTGCAGGCGGTGTGGCGCATCGGCAGCCGCACGCTCAAGCACCCGGCCAAGGTGCCGCTGCTCTGGGCCATCGCGGTCGGCAGCTTCGTCGCCATCGCTTTCTTCGACGTGCCCTTCCCCTGGATCGTGTTGTCAGCCGCCGTGCTGGGCGCGCTCGCCGCGCGCTATGCACCGGCGCAGGTGCCGGCCGGCGGCGGCCATGGCAAGGCCGACAAGACCTGGGGCCCGGCGCTGATCGACGACCACACGCCGACGCCGCAACACGCGCGCTTCCGTCCATCGCGGCTGGCGCTGATCGGCGCCGTCGGTGCGCTGCTGTGGCTGTTGCCGATGGGCCTGCTGGTGGCCGCGCAAGGCTGGGACGGCACGCTGGCACGGATGGGCTGGTTCTTCACCAAGGCGGCGCTCCTGACCTTCGGTGGCGCCTACGCCGTGCTGCCGTATGTCTACCAGGGTGCGGTGGAGCACTTCCAGTGGCTGACCGGCCCGCAGATGATCGACGGGCTCGCGCTCGGCGAGACCACGCCCGGGCCGCTGATCATGGTGGTGGCCTTCGTCGGCTTCGTTGGCGGCTGGACCCGGCAGGTGCTGGGGCCGGACGCGCTGTTCCTCGGCGCCGCGCTGGCGGCGATCGTCGTCACCTGGTTCACCTTCCTGCCGTCCTTCCTGTTCATCCTGGCCGGCGGGCCGCTGGTGGAATCGACCCACGGCAACCTGCGCTTCACCGGTCCGCTGACGGCCATCACCGCGGCGGTGGTGGGCGTCATCGCCAGCCTGGCGCTGTTCTTCCTGGCCCACATCGCGCGGGACCGGCCGACGCCGGGCTGGCCGGTGGACTGGGTGTCGCTGGCCATCGCGGCGGCCGCCGCCGTCGCATTGCTGCGCTACAAGGTGGGCGTCATCCCGGTCATCGCCGCCTGCGCGCTGACGGGCATGGTGCTGCGGCTGGCCGGCGTCGTTCCCGCGTAGGCGGGAACCCAGGGCGTCCTGGATCGAGTGGAGGCCATTGGCGCTATCCTCCCGGGCATGAACATCCTGATCACCGGCGGCACCGGCTTCCTCGGTGCCCGACTCGCCCGCACGCTGCTCGCGGCGGAATCCGTCTCCCTGCGCGGCGCCGCGCCGCGCCGCATCGCGCAGGTGGTGCTGGCCGACCGCGGCCCGGCGCCCGCCGACCTGGCCGCCGACCCGCGGGTGCGCGTGGTGCAGGGCGACCTGCTCGACCTCGTGCAGCGCCGTGAACTGCCGGCCGCCGGCACCGACGCCGTGTTCCACCTGGCGGCCGCCGTCAGCGGCGAATGCGAGGCCGACTTCGACCTCGGCATGCGCAGCAACGTCGACACCACGCGCGCGCTGCTGGAAGGCTGCCGTGCGCTCGGCACCAGCCCGGTGTTCGTGTTCGCCAGTTCGGTCGGCGTGTTCGGCCGCCGGCCCGGCGACGGCCCGCTGGGCACCATTGCCGACGACACGCTGCCGACGCCGCAAGGCAGCTACGGCATCCAGAAGTTCATCTGCGAGCAACTGGTCGCCGACTACGCGCGCAAGGGCTACGTGGCCGGCCGCATCGTGCGGCCCATGACCGTGGCGGTGCGCCCCGGCCTGCCGAACGGCGCCGCCTCCAGCTTCTTCAGCGGCATGATCCGCGAGCCGCTGGCGGGCGTCCGCGCCCGCGTCCCGGTGCCGGCCGACACGCCGGCCGCGCTGGCGTCGCCGCGCAGCACCATCGCAGGCTTCGTCCGCGCGGCCGAGGCCAGCGACGCCGACTGGGGCCACCGCACCGCGGTCAACCTGCCGTCGCTGCGCACCACCGTCGGCGAGATGGCCGCCGCGCTGGAGAAGGTGGCGGGCAAGGAAGCCGCCGCGCTGCTGGACTGGGAAGTCGATCCCGCCATCGAGAAGCTGGTGCGCAGCTGGCCGGGCGACGTGGCGTGGGAGCGGGCGCGCGGGCTGGGCCTGAAGAGCGACGCCAGCTTCGAAGCCATCGTGCGCGAGTACATCGCCGAGAACCCGCAGGCCGTGCGCCTGGCGACGCGCTGAGGTTCGCATGCCGCGATTCGCCGCCAACCTGTCGATGCTCTATCCGGAGCTGCCCTTCCTGGACCGGTTCGAGGCCGCCGCGCGCGATGGCTTCGAGGCGGTGGAATACCTGTTCCCCTACGAGCACGCGCCGGCCGAACTGGCCGCCCGGCTGCGTGCCAACGGGCTGCAGCAGGTGCTGTTCAACGCGCCGCCCGGCAACTGGGACGCGGGCGAAAAGGGCCTGGCCTGCCTGCCCGGGCGCGAGCAGGAATTCCGCGAGGGCATCACGAAGGCGCTGGAGTACGCCGAGGTGCTGCGCTGCCCGCGCGTGCACGTGATGGCGGGGCTGGTGCCGCCAGGCCAGGAGCGCGGCGCGGTGCAGCCGACCTACGTGGCCAACCTGCGCTGGGCCGCGCGCGAAGCCGCCAAGCAGGGCGTGAAGGTGCTCATCGAGCCGATCAACACGCGCGACATCCCGCGCTTCTTCGTCAACCGGCAGGACCACGCGCATGCCTTGCTCGACGAGATCGGCGAGGCGGCGGCGCAGGTGCAGATGGACCTGTACCACTGCCAGGTGGTGGAGGGCGACGTGGCGATGAAGATCCGCCAGTACCTGCCCACCGGGCGCGTGGGCCACTTCCAGATCGCCGGCGTGCCGCAGCGGCACGAGCCCGATGTGGGCGAGCTGAACTATCCCTACCTGTTCTCCGTCATCGACGAAGTGGCCGCGTCCTGCGGCTGGCAGGGCTGGGTGGGCTGCGAGTACCGTCCGGCGCGCGGCGCGCAGCCGGGCGGCACGTCGGAAGGGCTGGGGTGGCTGCGGCGGCTCAAGGCTGCTTCTTCATGATGTTGATGTTGCCGTCCGCCTCCAGGATGGCCATGTGCATGTCTTCCAGCTGGCAGTCGGCCCCGCGCAGTGCCTTCTCGAGGTCGGAGCGCGGCACGCGCTGGCGCTTGAGCACGTCGTCGTAGATCACGCCGTCGCGCCCGACCAGCACCGGGTTGCCTTGCAGGATCGCGTCCGCCTTCTGGCTGCGCGAGGTTGCGAAGGCGATCACCACGTCCAGCAGGACCAGCGTGGCCGCGACGATCAGGCCCGCGGGCACCGACTCGTCGCCGCCGTGCAGCGCGCCGCTGACGCCTTCGGACAGCAGCATCACGACGATGAGGTCGAACGGCGTGAACTGCCCGACGGTGCGCTTGCCGGTGATGCGCACCATGACCAGCAGCACGAGGTAGACGATGGCGGCGCGGACGGCGAATTCCCACCAGGGGGCCTGCATGTCGAACATGGCTTCTTCTCCGGAATGGCTCGCGAAAAGTGGAGCACCGGCGCTGGCGCGAACCTGTCGGACGCCGCCGCTTCCTGCGGCGCGCGCGGCTTGCGCTAGGCTGGCGCCATGGCCCTGACCCTGGCGCGCCCCGTCCACAGCGAGCTGCTGATCAGGAAGAGCCGCTTCCTGGGCTGCGTGCAAGCGGTGACCGGCCGCGCCGAAGCGCAGGCCGTGGTGGAGGCCTTGCGCGCGGAGCATCCGGGTGCGGCGCACGTGTGCTGGGCGCTGCTGGCGGGCGGCCAGTCGGCCGCCAACGACGACGGCGAGCCGGGCGGCACCGCGGGCCGGCCGATGCTGGAAGTGCTGCGCCACCACGAGCTCGAGGGCGTACTGGCGACGGTGGTGCGCTATTTCGGCGGCGTGAAACTCGGCGCCGGCGGGCTGGTGCGCGCGTACACGGATGCGGTGGCGCAGGCGCTGTTGCAGGCGGAGAAGCTGCCCGTGCGGCGCATGCGGTCCGCCGTGGTGCGTGTGCCGTATGCCCTCGAGGGAACGATCCGGCGGGAGTTGCAGGCCGCCGGCGCCGTGCTCGGTGACGTCCGGCATGGCGACGTGGTGCAGCTCGCGTTCGAAGTGGCGGAGGACGCGCTGGCTGCGGTGCGGCAGCGGGTGGACGATGCGGCGCGGGGAACGGCGGAGTGGGTCGACGTTTGACGCCGGGTTGCGGCGCAGCCGCACCCCGGCGTGCACCTCACCCCAACTGCTCGAGGAACTTCACCGCCGCATGCGGCGCCCGCTCCTTGGCGCCATTGATGAAGAACACGAACGCCTCCTTGCGCGCGCCCAGCGCCACCCACTCCTTCGCGCCGCGTGCCCACGGCGCCAGCTCGCCCGGCGGGTAGCCGGTGGCGCAATCCGCGCGGCTGCGCATCAGGCGCAGGTAGGCCAGGTCGCTGCGCGCATGCGGGATGGAGGGAAACTTCTCCGAATCCGTGTACACCGTGGTGCAGTCGTGGCGCGCCAGCAGGTCCAGGTATTCCTCGCAGGCGAAGCTGGCGTGGCGCGCGTCGACCACGTGCCGCAGCCGCCGGCCCTGCACCTCGCGCGGCAGCAGCCGCAGGAAGGGCTCGAGGTTGGCCGCGTCGAACACGGTGGAGGGCATCAACTGCCAGAGGATCGGCCCGAGCTTGTCGCCCAGCTCGGCGAGGCCGCTGCCGATGAAGCGCTCGATGCCCTCGGCCGCGCCCGCGAGTTCGCGCCGATGCGTCGTGAAGCGGTGGGCCTTGAGCGCGAAGACGAAGCCGTCGGGCGTCTCGTCGCGCCACTTGGCGAAGGTCGCGGGCTTGAACGTGCTGTAGAAGGTGCCGTTCACCTCCACGGCGGTGAGCTGGCGGCTGGCGTACTGCAGCTCCTTCGCATGGGCCAGGCCGGCCGGATAGAAGTTGTCGCGCCATGGCGCGAAGGTCCAGCCGCCGACGCCCACGTGGATGCGGTTCATCCCGGTCATCCTAGCCCAGCGCCGGTCCGGCGCGTACAGTAGCGGCTATCCGCTTTACCGACCCGAACCCGCCATGAACGCCCCCCTGCACCGCGAAATCCCCGCCACCGTCCTCGACAGCGCCGCCGCTCTGGACCAGGTCACGCGCCAGTGGGACGGCGACATCGTGCGCCAGCTCACCGACTACATCGCCATCCCCGCCAAGTCGCCCGGCTTCGACCCGCAGTGGTCGGAGCACGGCTACATCGACACGGTGCTGCGCAATGCCGCGTCCTGGGTCGAAGCGCAGAAAGTGGAAGGCCTCAAGCTGGAGCTGGTGCGGCTGCCCGGCCGCACGCCGGTGATCTTCTTCGAGGTGCCCGCCACGCGCGCGGACAGCACCCAGACCATCCTGATGTACGGCCACCTGGACAAGCAGCCGGAGTTCACCGGCTGGCGCAACGACCTCGGCCCGTGGACGCCCAAGTACGAGGACGGCAAGCTGTATGGACGCGGCGGCGCCGACGACGGTTACGCGGTCTACGCCAGCATCGCGGCGGTGCAGGCGCTCAAGGCGCAGGGCAAGCCGCACGCTCGCATCGTCGGCCTGATCGAAACCTGCGAGGAATCCGGCTCCTACGACCTGCTGCCCTACGTCGACGCGCTGCGTCCGCGCCTGGGTGACGTCGGCCTGGTGATCTGCCTGGATTCCGGCGCCGGCAACTACGACCAGCTCTGGCTGACCACCTCGCTGCGCGGCCTGGCCGGCGGCACGCTGAAGGTGCAGATCCTCACCGAAGGCGTCCACTCCGGCGACGCGTCGGGGCTGGTGCCTTCCAGCTTCCGCATCATGCGGCAGGTGCTGGACCGCCTGGAGGACAGCAAGACCGGCACCCTGCTGCCGCAAAGCTTCCACTGCGAGATGCCCGCCGACCGGCTGGAGCAGGCCAGGGCCACGGCGGCGATCCTGGGCGAAGAGGTCTACAAGCGCTTCCCCTGGGCCCACGCGGACTGCGGCGGCTCCACGGCATTCGCCTTGCCGACCACCACCGACCCGGTGCAGGCGCTGGTCAACCGCACCTGGAAGCCGACCCTGTCCGTCACCGGCGCCGAAGGCTTCCCGGCGCTGCAGGACGCCGGCAACGTGCTGCGGCCGTACACCGCCTTCAAGCTCTCGCTGCGCCTGCCGCCGCTGATCGATGCGGGCGCGGCGGTGCAGGAACTCAAGGCGCTGCTGGAAGACAACGCGCCCTACCAGGCCAAGGTGACCTTCGAATCGAGCGGCGCCGCCTCGGGCTGGAACGCGCCGTCGACCACGCCGTGGTTCGAGCGGGCGCTCAACTCGGCTTCGCTGGCGCACTTCGGCGCCCCGGTCGGTTACATCGGGCAGGGCGGAACGATTCCACTCATGAACATGTTGTCACAAGGTTTTCCGACGGCGCAGATGATGGTCTGCGGCGTTCTGGGACCGCGCAGCAACGCCCACGGCCCCAATGAATTCCTGCACGTGCCCTATGCCAAGCGCCTCACGGCGGCGGTCGCCGAGGTCATGGCGCAGATGCCCTGACGCCCGTCGGCCGGGCCTTCCGCGGCCGCCGGTTCTGCCCATTGGGGCATTGACAGCGCCCCAGCCGTGGCGATGATCCAACGGATGAGCGACGCACGGGTCGAATCGACCCTTTCTACTTATACGGCCAGCGACGGCGACAACCTCGCGGTGCAGGACTGGCACTTGCCGCCGGGCCGGCAGCCGCGCGCGTCGGTGCTGGTGGTGCACGGTCTGGGCGAACACGCCGGCCGTTACGACCCGCTGGCGCAGCGCCTCAATGCCTGGGGCTTCGCCGTGCGCAGCTACGACCAGTACGGCCACGGCGAATCCGGTGGCGTGCGCGGCGCCCTGCCGCAGCCGGCGCGCCTGGTCGAAGACCTTTGCGACCTGGCCGACAGCATGCAGCGCCGCCATCCCGGCGCGCCGCTGGTGGTGCTGGGCCACAGCATGGGCGGCCTGGTGGCGGCCAGCCTGGTGGCCCGCGGGCTGTGCCGCGTCGATGCGCTGGTGCTGTCTTCGCCCGCGCTGGCGACGCGGCTGAACGCGGTGCAGAAGCTGCTGATGGCCGTGGTGCCGCGGCTGGCGCCCAATCTCACGGTGGGCAACGGGCTGGACCCCGACTTCCTCACGCACGACACCGAAGTGGTCGCTGCCTATCGGGCCGACCCGCTGGTGCACGACCGCATCTCCGGGCGGCTGGCGCGCTTCATCCAGGACGAGGCGATGCCGGTGCTGGCGCAGGCTCCGCACTGGAACGTGCCGACGCTGCTGATGTACGCGGGCGACGACCACATCGTCGACCCCGCGGGCAGCCGCGAGTTCGCGCGCCTGGCGCCGCCGGCGGTGGTGGCGTCACGCTGCTTCGACGGCATGTGGCACGAGATCTTCCAGTTCGCCTTCGGGCTCACCGCCGGCCTACAGGACGCGCGACACCATTTCTTCCGGATCTGCGACCCGGCTTTCGTAGGCCGGGGTGAGCGGCGACAGCCCGAACCCCGGTGATCTCAAGCAGCAACCGGCCGCGAACGTCTGAACCCCAACCACGCCAACCCCCCCGCCACCGCCCCCAGCGGCAACAGCGACCCGACGTTCAACCACGTCCACCCCTGCGTGGTGACCAGCACGCCGGACGCCAGCGAGGTCAGCGACAGCGTCGCGAACAGGAAGAAGTTCAGCGCCGCCTGCGCGCGGTCCCGCTCCTCCGGGGCGTAGGAGGTCAGGGCCAGCGTCGTGCTGCCCGTGAACAGGAAGTTCCAGCCCAGCCCGAGCAGGAACAGCGCGATGGTGAACTGGTGCAGTTCGAAGCCCGACAGCGCCACCAGGATGCAGGCGAAGTTCAGGGCCACGCCCACGCCCATCACCGGCAGCGTGCCGAAGCGCTTGATCAGGTGGCCGGTGAAGAAGCCGGGCGCGAACATGCCGATCACGTGCCACTGCAGCACGAAGGCGGCGTCCTCGAAGGGCAGCCCGCACTGCTGCATGGCCAGCGGCGTCGACGCCATCAGCAGGTTCATCACGCCGAAGCCGAGCGCGCCTGCCATGGCCGCGATGGCGAACACCGGTTGCCGCAGCAACTGCAGCACCGAGCGGCCCGCGCGCGCCGCGGTCCTGGCGGGCACCGGCGGAAAGTGCATGGCGGCGAGCAGCAGCATCGCCAGCACCGCGACGCCAGCCAGCGCGAGATAGGCGCCGGCGAATGGCACTTCGGCGATGTCGCGGGAGTGCTTGGCCAGCCACGGGCCGGCCACGGCGCCGATCAGGCCGCCCGCCATCACCAGCGACACCGCCTTTTCGCGCGCCGCCGGCTGCGCCAGCTCCGCCGAGGCGAAGCGGTACAGGCCGGCGTTGGCGGCATAGAAGCCGGCGACCAGCGTGCCGGTGCACAGCAACCAGAAGTTGCGCGTGGTGGCCGCATAGGCGCACAGCAGCGCCGAACCGAAGGCCACCAGCAGCCCGAGCTGGAAGGCCCGCTTGCGCCCGAACCGCGCCTGCGAGCGGCCGACGATGCCCGTGAACAGCGCACCGCCCACCACGTAGCCCATCACCGGCAGCGTCGCCATCCAGCCGAAGGGCGCCAGCGACAGCCCCACCAGGCCGTTGATGGCGATGAAGGTGACGTTGTTGGTCAGGAAGAGGCCCTGCAGCATGGCCAGCAACCAGAGGTTGCGATTCATGCGGCCCTGCCCGATGTGAGCACGGCCAGCGCCGCCAGCGGCGCGGTCTCGGCGCGCAGCACGCGCGGCCCGAGATGCACCGGCGTCCAGCCGCGGGCCAGCGCCGCATCTTCCTCGGCCGGCGCGAGCCCGCCCTCCGGCCCCGACAGCAGGGTCACCGCCGCGCGTGCCGGCAGCGCGGCCAGTGCCTGCGTGCCCTCGCGCAACGACAGCACGAACCCCGGCGCGGCTTGCGCGGCCAGCCAGGCGGCCAGGGGCTGCACCGCATGCACCATGGGCACGCGGTTGCGGCCGCATTGCTCGCACGCCGCGATCGCGATGCCCTGCCAATGCGCCTGCTTCTTCTGGGCGCGCTCGCCGGACAGGCGCAACACGCTGCGCTCGGCCAGCAGCGGCTGGATCGAGGCCGCGCCGAGCTCGGTCGCCTTCTCCACCAGCCAGTCCATGCGTTCGTTGGCGGGCATGCCGACCGCCAGGTGCACGGCGGGCCGTGCCTCGCATTCGATCGCGTGGTGCGCACCGACCGTGACACGCACTTCGCTGCGCCCCATGTGCTGCACCACGGCCGCGTATTCGCCGCCGCGGCCGTCGAACAGCGTCAGCGCGTCGCCGGGCTGCAGCCGCAACACCTGCACATGGCGCGCGGGGCCGGGGGGCAGCGCCAGTTCCAATCCGCTGGAGAGGGGCTCGGTGCAGTGCAGGCGCGGCAAGGCGGGCCGATCAGACGCGGCCGAAGGCGAAGCCGGTCACCGCGTCGGTGCCCTCGACCTGGTCGATGAGCCTGGCCAGCGGCCCGAGCTCGCGGTACCGCGTGGCGGCGTGGCGGATGTAGCCGATGAAGCGCGGCGCATCCGCCAGGTACTTCGGCTTGCCGTCGCGCAGCGTGAGGCGGGCGAAGATGCCGGCCACCTTCAGGTGGCGCTGCAGCCCCATCCATTCCACGGCGCGGTAGAACTCGCCGAAGTCCGTGCCCACCGGCAGGCCGGCCTTGCGCGCCTTCTCCCAGTAGCGCACGGTCACGTCCAGCACGAAGTCCTCCTCCCAGCTCAGGAAGGCGTCGCGCATCAGGCAGGCGATGTCGTAGGTGATGGGGCCGAACACCGCGTCCTGGAAATCCAGCACGCCCAGGCGCGGCTCCGCCGCGTCGCCCGGGATCATCAGGTTGCGCGGCATGAAGTCGCGGTGCACGTACACGCTGGGGGAAGCGAGGTTGCGCTCGACGATCAGCCGGAACTGGCTGTCCAGCGTGGCCTGCTGCGCGGCGGTCAGCGCCAGGCCGCGATGCTGCTTGAGGTACCAGTCGGGAAACAGCGACAGTTCGCGCGCCAGCAACGCTTCATCGTAAAGAGGGAGGACGCCGGGTCGGGACGCCAGCTGCCAGGCGATGAGCGCATCGATCGCCTTCGTGTAAAGCGGCAGGTTGGCCTGCGGCGCGGCCGGGTCCACCGCTTCGATCATGGTGCGGCTGCCCAGGTCGTCCAGCAGCATGAAGCCCTGCGGCGCGTCCCAGGCCAGCACCCGCGGCACGTTCAGGCCGGCGTCGGCCATGAGGGCGGCGACCTTGACGAAGGGCGCGCAGTCCTCGCGCTCGGGCGGCGCGTCCATGATGATGTAACTGCGGCCTTCCCCATCCACGCGCAGGTAGCGCCGGAAGCTGGCGTCGGCCGAGGCTGGACGCACCGTGGCGGGGCGCAGCGCATGCGCCGGGGCCACCTCGCCCAGCCAGGCATGGAACGCGGCCTCGCGGCGGGGGTCGCTCCAGGTGACGCTGGGCTGCATCAGGGCAGGTTGGACGGAGGGCTCGGAAGAATCGCTCATGGATAATCGATTCTACAAATCCAACGTGGCGCAACCGCAAGCAGCGGCCGCCCGGGTCCCCACCCCGATGCATCACCAGAGAAACAAGGCGTCCGCCGCCCGCTTTGCCCTGAGCCCGGTGGCGGTGGTCGCGGCGTCGCTGCTGCAGCCATTGCCCGCGCTCGCGCAGGCCGACGGCGAGCCGTCGCCGCGCCTGACGCCGGCGCCGCAGCTGAGCGAGGACATCCCGGCCGCGGCGCGTTCGCAGTTGCCGACCTTCGTCGAGGGCGACCGCATCCAGGGCCAGACCGACGTGGAGACCAGCGTCGAGGGCAACGCGGTGCTGCGGCGCGGCGACACCGTCATCCGCGCCGATCGGCTGGAATACAAGGTGCCGGACGACCTGGCGCGGGCGCGCGGCAACGTGCGCATCAACAAGGCCGGCAACATCTTCGAAGGCCCGCTGCTGGAACTGAAGGTCGACGCCTTCGAGGGCTTCTTCATCGAGCCGCGCTACCAGTTCCTGCGCAACGGCGCCTATGGCGAGGCCGAGCGCGTCGACTTCATCGACGACCAGCGCGCCGTCATCCACAAGGCGACCTACACGACCTGCAAGCGGCACGGCGGGCCGAGCTGGATGCCGGACTGGATCCTGCGGGCCAGCAAGATCTCGCTCGACCAGGCCGAGGAGACCGGCCACGCCGAAGGCGCGGTGCTGGACTTCCTGGGTTTCCCCATCCTGCCGGTGCCGAGCATCAGCTTCCCGCTGGGCGAGAAGCGCAAGTCGGGCCTGCTGCCGCCCACCTTCGGCCTGGACAACCGCAACGGCGCCGAGTTCACGCTGCCGTACTACTGGAACATCGCGCCGAACCGCGACGCCACGCTGTACCCGACGCTGATGTCACGGCGCGGGGTCGACCTGGGTGGCGAGTTCCGCTACCTGGAACCGAGCTACAGCGGCCTGGTGCGGGGCAACTACCTGCCCAACGACCGCCTGCGCGACCGCGACCGCTGGGGCTTCCACGCGGAGCACGTGCAAAACGGCCTGGTGCTGCCGTGGCTGGGCCGCTCGAACCTCGCGCTCGACCTCAACCGCGTGAGCGACGACAACTACTGGAAGGACTTCTCGCGCGACAGCAGCTCGTTCACCCAGCGCCTGCTGGCCAACAACGGCTCGCTCACCTTCGGCATCGGCGACGTCACCGTCACCGGCCGCATGCTGACCTTCCAGACGCTGCAGGATCCCGCCGCGCCGATCGTGCCGCCCTACGACCGCGCGCCGCAGCTCACCGCCACGCAGTCGCGCACCGACCTGTGGGGCGGCCTCGAGACCTACCTGGAGGCGGACTTCACCCGCTTCCGCTCCGCCTCCGCGTTCGGCATCCTGGGCGTGCCCAGCGGCTCGGTGTTCGACCAGCCCAACGCCGACCGCACCTACCTGCTGGCGCAGGTCAGCCGGCCGTGGCGCGCGCCGGGCTGGTTCTTCATCCCCAAGATGCAGGCGCACGTGCGCAGCTACAGCTTCGACGGCCCGATCGCCAACGGCGCCACCAGCGCTTCGCGCGCGGTGCCGACCTTCAGCCTCGACAGCGGGCTGGTGTTCGAGCGCGACGCCAGCTTCTTCGGCCGGGCCTTCCGCCAGACGCTGGAGCCGCGCGCCTTCTACGTCTACACGCCCTTCGTCGACCAGAACTACCTGCCGAACTACGACTCGGGGTTGAACGACTTCAGCTTCGCGACCATCTACACCGAGAACGCGTTCGGCGGCAACGACCGCATCGCCGACAACAACCTGCTGACGGTGGGCGCGACCACCCGGTTGATCGACCCCGACACCGGTGCCGAGGCGGCGCGCTTCGGGCTGGCCCAGCGCATCCGCTTTTCCGACCAGAACGTCACGCTGCCGGTGGACCGCGGCACCACCCTGCCGGCGTCCAATCCGCCGGCGGTGAGCGAGCGCCTGTCCGACGTGCTGTTCGGTTCCTCCATCGCGCTGGTGCCCAACTGGGGCTTCGACACGACGGTCCAGTTCAACCCCAAGACCTCGCAATCGATCCGCACGGTGATCGGCGCGCACTACAGCCCCGGCCCGTTCCGGGTGGTGAGCGCCGGCTACCGCCGCCAGCAAGGGATCAGCGAGCAGCTCGACCTGGGCTGGCAGTGGCCGCTGGGCCAGATCTTCGGCGCCTCCGAGCCCGGCGACGGCCCGGTCACCGGCGCGGTCGAGGGCCGCTGGTTCAGCGTCGGACGGCTGAACTACAGCCTGCGCGACAAGCGCTTCGTGGATGCGGTGGTCGGGCTGGAGTACGACGCCGGCTGCTGGATCGGCCGCGTGGTCTTCGAACGCCTGCAGGCCGGCACCGAACTGGCCAACAAGCGCGTGCTGTTCCAGCTCGAATTCCTGGGCTTCAGCCGGCTGGGCTCCAACGCCCTGCAGTCCCTCAAGCAGAATATCCCCCGCTACCAGTACCTGCGCGAGCGCACCGAAGTGCCCAGCAGGTTCAGCAACTACGACTAGAGTGCACGCATGAATCTCCGATCCCTGGCCCTGGGGCTGGCCGTCGCCGGCCAACTCGCCGGCCTGGCCGCTCCTGCCGCAGCGCAGGGCCTGCGGCCCTCGCCCCTGCTCGGCGGAGGCCAGCCATCGCGCTTCGACAGCGGTCCGCGCTCCGCCGACTACATCGTGGCGGTGGTCAACTCCGAGCCGATCACGAACAACGAGGTGCGCGCGCGCATGTTGCGCTTCGAGCAGCAGCTCGCGCAGCAAGGCTCGCCGATGCCGCCGCGGGCGCAACTGGCGCGCGAGGTGCTGGAGCGGCTGATCTCCGAGAAGGCGCAGCTGCAGGTGGCGCGCGAAACCGGCGTGCGCGCCGACGACATGGTGGTGGACCAGGCGGAGATGACCGTGGCCCGCCAGAACGGCATCGACGTGCAGGAGCTGCGCCGTCGCCTGGCGGCCGAAGGCATGAACGTCGCCCAGTACCGCGAAGAACTGCGCAACCAGATCCTGCTGCAGCGCCTGCGCGACCGCGAGCTGGACGCGCGGGCCCGCGTCACCGAGCTCGACATCGACCAGTACCTGCGCGAGCAGCAGGCCGGCGCGGCCACGGCGTTGACCGAGATCAACCTGGCCCACATCCTGGTGGGGGTTCCGGAGAACGCACCCGCGCCTCAGGTGGCGCAGCTGCAGGCGAAGGCGCAGCAGCTGCTGCAGCGGGCCCGCGCGGGGGAGGACTTCGGCAAGCTGGCGCGCGAGAACTCCGACGCGGCCGGCGCCGCGCAGAACAACGGCGCGATCGGCCTGCGTCCGGCGGACCGGCTGCCGCCGCTGTTCGTCGAAGCCGTGCGCAACGTCCCCAACGGCGGCTTCGCGGACCTGGTGCGCTCGGCCGCCGGCTTCCACATCGTCAAGGTGGTGGAAAAGCGCCAGAGCGCCACGCCCGGCATGACCGTCACGCAAAGCCATGCGCGCCACATCCTGCTGCGGCCCGGGCCGCAGCTGACCGAGGCGCAGGCGCGGGAACGGCTGGCCGACTACAAGCGCCGCATCGCGGCCGGCCAGGCCGACTTCGCCCAGCTCGCCCGCGACAACTCGCAGGACGCCAGCGCCCGCAACGGCGGCGACCTCGGCTGGACCAGCCCCGGCATGTTCGTGCCCGAGTTCGAGGAAGTGGTGAACGCGCTGGCGCCCGGCCAGATCGCCGACCCCGTCACCAGCCGCTTCGGCGTGCACCTGATCCAGCTGCTCGAGCGCCGCCAGTCCAGCCTGACCCAGCGCGAGCAGCGCGAAGTCGCCCGCAACATCATCAAGGAACGCAAGCTGGACGAAGCCTATGTGCAGTGGGCGCAGGAGGTGCGCGGCCGCGCCTATGTCGAACTCCGCGAACCACCCCAATAATCGGGGTCAGATTCCAATTTATCCACGATGAAGCACGTCGCGCGCAAGCGCTTCGGCCAGCACTTCCTGGCGGACGCCAGCGTGATCGACGCCATCGTGCGCGAGATCGCGCCGAAGGCCGGCGACCCGATGGTGGAGATCGGCCCCGGACTCGCTGCGCTGACGCAGCCGCTGGTGGAGCGCCTCGGCAAGCTCACCGTGATCGAGCTCGATCGCGACCTCGCCGCCCGGCTGCGCCAGCACCCGCAACTGCGCGTGGTGGAGTCGGACGTGCTGAAAGTCGATTTCGCCGAGCTCGCCGCGAACCTGGGCGCGCCGAAGCTGCGCATCGTCGGCAACCTGCCGTACAACATCTCCAGCCCCATCCTGTTCCACCTGCTGCAGTACGTGGACCACGTGGTCGACCAGCACTTCATGCTGCAAAAGGAAGTGATCGACCGGATGGTGGCGGCTCCCGCCACCTCCGACTACGGGCGCCTTTCGGTGATGCTGCAGTGGCGCTATGCGATGGAGAACGTGCTGTTCGTGCCGCCGCAGGCCTTCGAGCCGCCGCCCCGCGTGGACAGCGCGGTGGTGCGCATGGTGCCGCTGGACGCGCCGCCCCAGGTGGACGAGGCGCTGCTGTCCGAGCTGGTGCAGGTGGCCTTCAGCCAGCGCCGCAAGATCCTGCGGCACACGCTGGGCAAGTGGCTGGAGCAGAAGGGCTTCACCGGCGCGTTCGACGTCCAGCGGCGGGCCGAGGAAGTGCCGGTGGAGGAGTACGTGGCGCTGGTGCAGGCGCTGGGGTGAGGCTGGCGGGGTCGCTGCGCGAACCCGCCCTACGAAATCCTGGCGGGGTCGCTGGCGCGAACCCGCCCTACGGGAACAGCCCGCCGCGCGTCAGGTCAGTTGACCCGGACCGTCACGCTGGGCGGGGCCGGCGGCCGGACCACCACGGTGGGCGTGCGCACCACCACCGCGGGCTTCGCGACCACGGCCGGCCTCACGACCACCGCGGGCTGTCGCACGACCACAGCGGGCTTTTGCACGACCACGGCCGATTTGACGACCACGGCCGGCTTTCGCACGACCACGGCGGGCCTGACGACCACGGCCGGCGTTTTCACGACCACGCGCGCTGCCGCGGGGCCGTGTCCATGCTTGTTGTGGCCGTATCCATGGCCCTTGCCCTTGCCGTTGTCGTGGTCGGCGAGCGCCGCCAGGGGCATGGCTGCCAGGGTGAACAGGAGGGCGGTTGTGCGGATGAGGTTCATGCCTGCTTTGTAAGCGGCTCTCCGCCGGCCGGCATCCGAAGACCCGCTCGACGGCGCCATTGGCAGCTCAAGCGGTCATGAAAAAAGCCGGGCGTTGCCCGGCTTCCACGGTGTGTAAGGCGCTGTTACGCCGCTGCCAACCAGTACCCGGCGTTGAACGGACTGCTCATGCGCAGTGCCAGCGGACTCACGTCCAGCAGCTTGTCCGTCGGCATCTTCTCGCCTTCCAGTGTCGCGGCCGGCTGTTGCACCGTCTCGCCCTGGGCCTCGTTCGCCCGTTCCGCTTGGCCTTGTTGCGCGGAACGGGCTACCGAAAAGAATAGAAACAGCGGA
>JAJTCN010000106.1 GCA_021323335.1 Ramlibacter sp. | reverse complement strand
TCCACCTCCAGGAAGCCGTGCTGCACCATGAAGTCGCGGATGCCGGACATCGCCCTGCTGCGCGCGACGAAGCGCTTGCGCGCCTCCTCGTCCATCATGAGGTCGACGTAGCGCTGGCGGTACTTCACTTCCTGGTCGGCCACCCCGTGGAACTTGTCCGGCATCGGGCGCAGGCTCTTGGTCAGCATGCGGATGCTGGTGGCGTGCAGCGACAGCTCGCCGGTGCGCGTCTTGAACAGCTTGCCTTCGGCGCCGACGATGTCGCCGAGGTCCCAGTGCTTGAAGGCGGCGTAGGCCTCCTCGCCGACGGCGTCGCGGGTGACGTAGATCTGGATGCGGCCGGTCTGGTCCTGCAGCGTGGCGAAGCTGGCCTTGCCCATGACGCGCTTGAGCATCATCCGGCCGGCGATGCGCGCGGTGCCGCCTTCGGCCTCCAGCTGCTCCGCCGCCTTCTCGCCGTGGGCGCCGTGCAGGCCCTGTGCATGGTCCGCCGGCTTGAAGTCGTTGGGGAAGGCGGGGCCCGCGGTGCCCTGGCGGTGGGCTTCGCGCAGGGCCTTGAGCTTCTCGCGGCGCTCCGCGATCAGCTGGTTCTCGTCGATGGGCGGGGTGGTCTGTTCGGACATGGATGGGGGGCGGGCAGCCCTGGCGGGAAGGCGAAACCCTCCATTCTAATTTTTTGCGCGGAAGCCCTCGCCGAACGGGGCGGGAGGCTCAGATGGTGATGCCGGTGCGCGTGAGGACGTCGCTGACGAGTTCGAGCCGCACCAGCGGGTTGTCCAGCTCCATCAGGCGCTGCTTCAGCGCCACCGGCAGCGGCAGCAGCTCGCACCAGCGGTTGGCCACCCAGCCGCAGTCGTCCAGCTTCCAGGGCGGCATCAGCGGCATGGGGCCCGGCTGGTTGGCCTTGAGCTGGAGGGACTGGATCAGGCGCTGCAAGGCGTCCGCGGTGGGCCGCAGGTCCTCCGGGACGGGCACGGCCATGTCGGCCGGCAGCCGCTCGACGTCGGCCACCCACAGGCCGTGCTTGAGCTGGTCGCTGGCGGTGATGCGAAAACGCTGCGCCCCGGTGGCCCGCACCAGCATCAGGCCGGGCTGCGGGCTTTCGACATCGTGGAGGGTGGCCAGGGTGCCGACCTGGGCGAAGGCTTCCGTGCTGCCCGGCTGGCGGACCTCGTTGCCCTGCGTGAGCGAGACCACGCCGAACGGGGCGCCGGTCTTGCGGCACTTGGAGATCATGTCGAGGTAGCGAACCTCGAAGACCCGCAGCGACAGCAAACCGTCGGGGAACAGCACCGCCGAGAGCGGGAACAGGGGCAGCGACTGCAGGGTAAGTGTGGCGGGCACGGCAGGTCCAGTGGCTGCCGCTATCATCCCACGACTCCACCTGATCCATGTTCATCCAGATCACATCCTTCCTGCTGGACGTCGCCGCGGGCCTGCTCGGCGGCGCCTGCCTGCTGCGGCTCTACATGCAGCTGCAGCGCATCCCGTTCGGCAACCCGGTGGGGCAGTTCATCTTTGCCCTGACCAACTGGATCGTGCTGCCCCTGCGCAAGCTGCTGCCGGGGTATCGGCGCTGGGATTTCGCGAGCCTCATCGCGGCGTACCTGTTCGAGCTGGCGCAGTTCGGCATCCTGTGGCTGCTGCTGGGCCGCCGCAGCGGCGCCGAGCTGGTGCCGGTGCTGGCGCTGTTCGGCCTGGTGCGGCTGGTGATTTCCGGGATGATCGGGCTGGTGATCGTCTACGCGATCCTGTCCTGGGTGAGGTCCGACTCACCGATCGCGGACGTGATCGGCAAGCTGACCGCGCCGATGCTGCGGCCTTTCCGCCGCATCATCCCCCTGGTAGGCGGTTTCGACCTGTCGCCGCTGGCCCTGCTGGTGCTGCTGCAGGTAGCGGCGATCATCGTGGCGAATGTGCAGGATGCGCTGATTCGCTGATTCGCTGAAAGCGTACGGACAGCCGGACGCAAAAGTCGCAAAGGTTTCGCAAAAGTCGCAAAAGGACATCCGGAATCTTGTGGATTCCCTTTTGCGACTTTTGCGTAGTTTTCGCGACCTTTGCGTCCGGCTGTCCGCTCCCGACTTACTCCACCGCGTCCGCCGGCTGCCGCTGCAGCATGGCCAGCACGTTCGCCACCGTCTTGCGCAGTTCGCGGCGGTCGCAGATGAGGTCGACGGCGCCCTTGGTCTGCAGGAATTCGGCGCGCTGGAAGCCTTCGGGCAGGGTCACGCGCACGGTCGACTCGATCACGCGCGGGCCG
Organism: Ramlibacter sp.; assembly: GCA_021323335.1. Lineage (GTDB taxonomy): Bacteria > Pseudomonadota > Gammaproteobacteria > Burkholderiales > Burkholderiaceae_C > Ramlibacter. The sequence continues at coordinate 7,632 of JAJTCN010000106.1, read as the reverse complement.
GCGAAGCCGATCAGCGCCTTCGGCTCGGCGATCACCAGGTCGCCCATGAAAGCGAAGCCCGCGCTGACACCGCCCATGGTGGGATCGGTCAGCACGCTGATGTAAGGCAGGCCCTTCTTGGCCAGCCGCGTCAGGGCCGCATTGGTCTTGGCCATCTGCATCAGCGACAGCAGGCCCTCCTGCATGCGCGCGCCGCCGGTGGCGGTGAAGCAGAGGAAGGGCACCTTCTGCTCGATGGCGGTGTGGACGCCGCGCACGAAGCGCTCGCCGACCACGCTGCCCATCGAGCCGCCCATGAAGTCGAACTCGAAGCAGGCCGCCACCAGGCTGATACTGTGCACCGCGCCGCCCATGACGATCAGCGCGTCGGTCTCGCCGGTGTTCTCCAGCGCTTCCTTCAGCCGCTGCGGGTACTTGCGGCTGTCCTGGAACTTCAGCGGGTCGACCGGCAGCACTTCCTGCCCGATCTCGTAGCGGCCTTCCGGATCGAGGAAGGCGTTCAGGCGCGCCCGGGCGCCCATGCGATGGTGGTGGCTGCAGGTCGGGCAGACGTTCTGGTTCTGCTCCAGGTCCGTCTTGTACAACACGGTCTCGCAGCTCGGGCACTTGACCCACAGGCCTTCCGGCACGCTGCGGCGCTCGTTCGGATCCGTCGGCTGGATCTTCGGGGGCAGCAGTTTTTCAAGCCAGCTCATCGTTCCTCCTGGACTATCGCCTGATTATCTACCGTCGAGGGCAGTGCGGATTTCACGCAGGAAGGCCGACAAGGCGGGTAACACCTTGTCACGCGGTTGGTCCTCCACGACCTGGATGACCTTGGTGCCGATCACCACCGCATCGGCCACGCGGCCGACCGCCCTGGCCGTGACGGCATCGCGAATGCCGAAGCCCACGCCCACCGGAATCTTCACGTGCTTGCGGATCTTCGGCAGGGCTTCTTCCACCGCCGCCGTGTCCAGGTGCCCGGCGCCGGTCACGCCCTTGAGCGACACGTAGTACACGTAGCCGCTGGCGATGCGCGCCACCTGCTGGATGCGTTGGTCCGTGCTGGTCGGCGCCAGCAGGAAGATCAGGTCGAGGCCGCTGGCCTTGAGCTGCGCGGCGAAAGCCTCGCACTCTTCCGGGGGGTAGTCGACGATCAGCACGCCGTCCACGCCAGCCGCCGCGGCATCGCGCGCAAAGCTGTTCCTGCCGTGCGTCAGCTCGTAGCGCTCGACCGGGTTGGCATACCCCATCAGCACCACCGGCGTGGCGGCGTCCTTCTCGCGGAAGCTGCGCACCATCTGCAGCACCTGCGCCAGGCCGATACCGAAGGCGAGCGCTTTCTCTCCCGCCTTCTGGATCACGGGCCCGTCGGCCATCGGGTCGGAGAAGGGAACGCCCAGCTCGATCACGTCCGAACCTGCATCGACCATCGCGTGCATCAACTGCGGCGTGATGTCCGCATACGGGAAGCCGGCGGTGATGTACGGGATCAGCGCCTTGCGCTTGTCCTTCGCGAGCTGCGCGAAGGTCGCGGCGATCCGGCTCATGGCTTGGCCCCCTTCAGGGTGAAGCCGCGCATCGAGGGCCGGTCGTAGAAGTCGACGCCGGCGAGGTCGGCCACCGTGCCGATGTCCTTGTCGCCCCGGCCCGAGAGGTTGACCAGGATGTGCTGGTCCTTCCTCATCGTCTTCGCCAGCTTCATCGCGTAGGCAATGGCATGGCTCGATTCCAGGGCCGGGATGATGCCCTCGGTGCGGCACAGGTAGTGGAAGGCTTCCAGCGCCTCCGCATCCGTGATGCCGACGTATTCGGCGCGCCCGCTGTCCTTGAGCCAGGCGTGCTCGGGGCCGACGCCGGGGTAGTCGAGGCCGGCGCTGACGCTGTGCGTCTCGATGATCTGGCCGTTGGGGTCCTGCAGGATGTAGGTGCGGTTGCCGTGCAGCACGCCGGGGCTGCCGCGCTGCAGCGACGCCGAATGCTTGCCGCTCTCCAGGCCTTCGCCCGCCGCCTCCACGCCGACCAGGCGCGTCTTCTCGAAGCCGATGTAGGGGTGGAAGATGCCCATGGCGTTGCTGCCGCCGCCGACGCAGGCGATCACCGCGTCCGGCTGCCGGCCGGCCAGCTCGGGCATCTGCTCGATGCACTCCTTGCCGATCACGCTCTGGAAGTCGCGCACCATCATCGGGTAAGGGTGCGGGCCCGCCACCGTGCCGATGATGTAGAAGGTGTTCTCGACGTTGGTGACCCAGTCGCGCATCGCCTCGTTCAGCGCGTCCTTCAGCGTTTTGCTGCCGGACTCCACCGGCACCACGCGGGCGCCCAGCAGGTTCATGCGGTAGACGTTGGGGCTCTGGCGCTTGACGTCGTTGCTGCCCATGTACACGACGCATTCGAGGCCGTAGCGCGCGCAGATGGTCGCGGTGGCCACGCCGTGCTGGCCGGCGCCGGTTTCGGCGATCACGCGGGGCTTGCCCATGCGCCGGGCCAGCATCGCCTGGCCGATCACGTTGTTGATCTTGTGCGCGCCGGTGTGGTTGAGGTCTTCGCGCTTGAGGTAGATCTGCGCGCCACCCTGTTCGCGGCTCATGCGCTCGGCGTGGTAGACGGGCGAGGGGCGCCCCACGAAGTGCTTGAGCTCGTAGTGGAATTCGCGCAGGAACTCCGGGTCGTTCTGGTAGCGCGCATAGGCGTCGCGCAGTTCGCTGATCGCGTGGGTCAGCGTTTCGCTGACGAAGCTGCCGCCGTAGATGCCGAAGTGGCCGGTGGCGTCAGGTTGCTGGTAGGAAGACATGGGGGGACCTTGCAAGGAGTTGGTCCGCGGCGCGCACGGCCGCGACGAACTGATTGATCTTCCCGGCGTCCTTGATGCCCTTGGCACTCTCGACGCCGGAACTCACATCAACGGCCAGCGTGCGAAAACGCGGCCGCACTTGCACGATGCCGTCGCCCACGCTTGCAGGTGTGAGCCCACCAGACAAAACGGCGTGACAGTTGACGCTTGGTGGAAGACGTGACCAATGGAATGCCTTGCCGGCGCCGCCGTAGCCCTCGACGTGGGCGTCGAGCAGCAGGGCTGCCGCTTCGGAATGCTCGGAGGCGAATTTTAGCAAGTCGAAGGGGGTGGCGTCGTCCAGGGGGATCCGGGCGGCGCGCAGCCAGGGGCGGGCGCCGGCGGCTTCCCGGCACTGCTGCGGCGTCTCGTCGCCGTGGAACTGCAGCAGGGCCGCGGGCACCAGTTCGCAGGCGGCGCGCACGGCTGCCGCCGGCTCGTTGACGAACAGGAGCACCGGCGTGACGAAGGGCGGCAGGAAGCGGGCCAGTTGCGCCGCGCGGGCGGCGCTGACGTGGCGCGGGCTCTGCGCATACAGCACGAAGCCGACCGCATCCGCCCCGGCGTCGACCGCCGCCTCCACGTCCTGCTCGCGCGTCAGCCCGCAGATCTTGATCCGCGTCCGCCGGGCCGGGGGCTGGTGCGCAACGCTCATGGCAGCCAATCATACGCAGGCACCCGGTCCGGTAGCCCCCAATGGGGCTCGTACAGCGGGCCCAGGAAATACAGGCCGTCGGGCGAGAAGGTGGGGGCGGCGGCGTCGCGGCTGCGGGCGTCGAGGACCTCGCGCATCCACTGCGGCGGCTGCAGCCCCTGGCCGACGTACACCAGGCAACCCATGAGGTTGCGGATCATGTGGTGCAGGAAGGCGTTGGCCTGGAATTCGAAGCGCCAGTAGGCGCCGCGGCGGCTGATGCGCACCGCCTCGAGCGTCTTCACCGGCGTCGGCGACTGGCACGAGGACGCGCGGAAAGAGGTGAAGTCGTGCTCGCCCTCCAGGTACGACGCCGCTTCGCGCATCGCGTCGCCGTCCAGGGCGCGGAAGACCCAGCCGACGCGCCCGGCATCGACGCTGGGCCGCACCGGCGACTCCAGCAGCACATAGGCGTAGCGGCGGCCCTTGGCGCTGTTGCGGGCGTGGAAGGCGTCGGGAACCGGTTTCGCCCATTGCACGGCGATGTCCGGCGGCAGGAAAGTGTTGGTCCCGCGCACCCAGGAGAAGTCTTCGCGCTGCACCGGCGAGTCCAGGTGGACCACCTGCATCAGGCCGTGCACGCCGGCGTCGGTGCGGCCGGCGCAGACGGTGGCGATGGGCTGGGCGGCGAAGCGCGCGAGCGCGGCCTCCAGGTGGTCCTGCACGGTGCGCCCGGACGGCTGGCTCTGCCAGCCGTCGTAGGCCTGTCCGTTGTAGCTGACGCCGAGGGCGAGTCTCACCGGGTTGCTTTCGTAGGCTGGTGGTGAGCGAAGCGAACCCCAGCTTTCGCGAGAGCTGGGGTTCCTGCGTCACCCCAGCCTACGGGGTGAGGCGTTCCCAACCCTCTTCAGCCGATTTCCGCCAGCAGGCGCTGGGCGCGCGACTTCAGGTCGCCTGACGCTTCGGCCAGCACTTCCTCGGCCAGGCTGCGGGCGCCGTCGGTGTCGCCGATGGCGTTGAATTCCTCGGCCAGCGACAGCTTGGTGGCGAGCGGGCTGTCGCCGCCGTCGGCCAGGCCGGTGTCCGCACCGCCGAGGGCCGGCAATGCGTCCATGCTCAAGGTCGGCGCAGCGGCCGCCACCGGGGCAGGGCTCGGCGTCGGGGCAGGCGCGGGAGCGGCGGCCGGCGCGCTCGGCGGCAGGTCGAGCGACAGGCCACCGAGGTCGAACTCCAGCATGTCGCCCTTGGCGGCGACGGGGGCGGGAGCGGGCGCAGGCGCTGCCGCTGCGGGCGGCGGCAGGTCGAAGTTGAGGCTGTTGTCGTTGAGCGTCAGGTCCGGCGTTTCCAGGCGCACGGGCTGCGTCGCCTGGTGCGAGGACGGCAGTTCCAGGCTGGGGGCGGCCGAGAAGTCCATCGGCGCCGGCGCCGCGCGTGCCGGCGCGGCAGCCACGGGCGGGCGGCTCGGCGGCGGCATGGCGGCGGCCGGTGCGGGGGGCTGCAGGGTGTCCGGTTCGTCACCGAGCGAGAAGTCGAGGTCGAGGTCGATGTCCGAGGCTGCCGGAGCCGGCTGCGCCGGGATCGGCCGGGTGGCGTTGAAGCTGGTCGGGCTGGCCACTGCCGCCGCGGCCGCAGCGCCTGCTCCCGGCTGGCCGCCGGGGCGGTACATCGGGTTGGACGCGTCGAGTTCGCGTCCCAGTTCGCAGATGTGGTCCCACTCGGTGCCGGTGCCCTGCGTCAGGTTGTAGGCCTCGGCGGCCACCACCTCGAAGGCCTTGGCGTCGCGCCGCTTGGCGTAGATCTCGAGCAGCTTGCCGTGGATGGCCACGCGCTGCGGGTTGATGCGCAGGGCTTCCTTGAGGATTTCCTCGGCCTGCAGGTCGCGCCCGTAGGCCAGGTACACGTCCGCTTCGGCCACGGGGTCCACGTCGCCGGCCGCATCGAGCTGGCTGGGCGAATAGACCATCGAGGAGCCGGTCGGGTTGTTGGTTTCGGCCGTGTCGATGCGCTGGCCGCCGCTGGCCCCGAAGAAGGAGTCCGGCTGCAGGCGGCTTTCGAGGAAGGAGCTGTCGACCGAGGCCGACTTGCGCTTCTGGCGCATCTTGTAGAAGCCGAATCCGAGCAGCACCGCCAGCAGGCCCACGGCGAGCGCGGGGATCAGCGGGTTCTCTAGCACGTCGTCCAGCAGGCTCGGCTCGGACGGCAGCGGGGCGGGCGCGGGCTTGGCAGCCGGCGGCGCGGCGGCGACCGGCGCGCTCGCGCCGGCCTGCGCGGCGGTGGCTGCAACGGCTGCGGAGGCAGCGCCCTGGGCCGGTTGGGCCGGCGTCGAGGCGGTGCCGGTGGTGGCCGTGGATGCGGGCGCGGGCGCAGGTGTCGGAGTCGCGGCCGGTGCCGGGGTCGGCGTCGCGGCGACGGGCGCTGGCGCGGGGGTGGGAGCAATTGCCGGCGCAGGTGCCGCCGGAGCCGGCGCGGCCGCAACCACGGGCGCCGGTGCGGGAGCGGTCGGAGCCGGAGCCCGCGTCGCCGCAGGCGCCGTCGTCGCGGTAGCGGGCCCGGCGGCCGACGCGGCACGTGCCGAGGCAGCGGCCGGTGCAGTGGCGGCGGGGGCGGACACGCCAGGAGGCGCGGTCAGGCCGGGGGCAGGGCGGGCGCCCGTGCCCGTTCCGGCGCCAGTGCCGGCTCCGGTGCCCGAACCCGCGGCCGGCGGCGTGCCGGTCAGCTTGTTCAGGTCCGCGATGTTCTTGTTCAACTCCGCGACGCGCGTGGCGGAGTCCTGCTGCGCGCGTTCGCGGGCTATCTGGTCGGCGGTGGACGGCTTGCCCTGCACCGCACCCTTGGACAGCGTCAGCTTGTCCGGGCTGGCCGTGGCGGCCTTCTTGTCCTCCACCTGCGCCTGCACCCTGCCGGAGGCCTGGCGGCTGGCGCTCGGGACGGTGGTGGCGGCGGGCAGGCCTTCGGCCAGCCGGCGGCGGAACTCGTTGAAGTCGCGGCTCTGGGCCACGACGGTCTGGCGTGCTTCCTCGGGCGCGATCCCGCTGGCCTGGTCGCCCGAAGGCACGTCCAGCACCGCGCCGGCCTTCAGCCGGTTGACGTTGCCGTCGATGAATGCGTCGGGGTTGGCGCGCAGCAACGCCACCAGCATCTGGTCGAGCGAGACGCTGGCAGGCTTGTTCGCGGAGGCTATCCTGCCGGCCGTGTCGCCGCTCTGCACGGTGACGCGCTTGCCGCTGGAGTCTCCCGACAGGGTGGGCGAGGCAGCCGCCGGGGCACGGGCCGGAGCCGGGGCGGCTGCGGGGGCAGGCGCACGGGCGGTGGCCGCGCCACCGGTGGACGGCGCCGCGGCCGGGCGGGCGGCGGGGGCCGCAGCGGCTGGTGCCGGTGCCGGGGCCGCAGCGGCCGGCGCCGGGGTGCTGCGTTGCACCGGGGCCGCAGGCGTGACCTGGGCGGCAAGGGGGGCGGCCGGCGCCGACTGCCGCGCCGCGACCGGCGGGTCGAACAGCATCGTGAAGTCGCGCTGCACGCGGCCCGACTGCCAGGTGGCGTCGAGGATCACGTCCACGAACGGGTCGTTCACGGGCCGGTCGCTCGCGAGTTGCAGGAAGTAGCTGCCGTTGGGACGGCGTTGCAGGGTGATCGTCACGCCGGCGAGCGCCTGGCTGTAGTCGAGCCCCTTGTCGCGGAACACCGGCGGCTCCGCGATGTTGGCGCGCAGCGAGGACACTTCCTCGGGGGTGATCTGGGGCACGTCGATCTCGGCGCGCAGCGGTTCGCCCAGCGCGGATTGCACGGTCACGCGACCGAGTGCAAGAGCGAGCGCGTCCGGACTGGCGAAACCGAAAGTGACAGCCGCCGCGAGAGCCAGCGTGGACAGACGCAGCTTCGGCAAGCTTCCCGATGTCGGCGTCCCCACTGCTCGTTTCGAAGGCAGTCTTGTTCTCTTCATGCGGCCCATCGCCTGGAGGCTAAATCGAAAAAGGACCATAACAGCAACGACATAGGCTGACAAGCTGAGACACCTCTTAACGTCGGTGCCGCACCTGCGCGCACCGTGTGGCCGTCTCTCTTGTTGTCGTGCTGCAACGATCTGGGAGCCTGCGCGGCAGAGAGAAGGGCCTGCGTTGGGTCGAGAAAGGGGCGCAGGCGAGGCGCGCACGCGGGTCAAGCCTGGCCGGCTTGACCCGTGGGC
>JAJTCN010000105.1 GCA_021323335.1 Ramlibacter sp. | reverse complement strand
GACGGCATCCTGGAGATCGATGCGAATCCGAATCCGCTGCGCACGGAGTTGATGGGGCCGCTGCTGCGTTTGAGCGAAGGGCGCGCGTCCCTCGGGGACACGCCCGGGATCGGCGTCACGCCGGACCTGAAGGCACTCGCGGAGATGTGCGCGCGGGGGAGTTAAATGCATGTCGGGGTTCGGCGCAGCCGACCCCGACATTCGCTTGGACGCTAGAGGATGAAATCGGCGATGTCGAGCGCAAACACGCCGACAAACACGACAACGAACTCGGCCCGGGCGTCCGCGTCCGTATTGGCGGCCAGCACGATGCCGCCGTCGATCTGCTCGTACCACAGTTCCCCGGTGGCGCCTCCGATCTGCGCGCCGACGAAGCGCAGGGCTTGCAGGCCCGCAGTCCCGAGGTCGCCATCGATTTGCGACACATCGATGCGGTCCTCGCCGCTCGCAAAATCCATGACCAGGTCGTAAGCCGAGAGGTTGCTTTCCTCCGTGGAACGGAAGACGAAACGGTCGCTGCCCGCACCGCCGAACAGGTCGTCGGCGTTGATCCCGCCCACCAGCGCGTCGTTGCCCTCGCCGCCCTGGATCGTGTCGTTGCTCGCGCCGCCGTCCAGCAAGTTGCCCCTGTCGTTGCCTTCCATCGCATTGGGAGCATCGTTGCCGAAGCCCGCGACCGCGTTACCGGCGAGCCTCAAATTCTCGACGTAATTGCCCAGCGTGTAGTCCACGGACGCAATGACCGTGTCGCGCCCCCCGTACGAAGCCAGCTCCGAGACAACGTCGCCTGCATCGTCGACCACGTACACGTCGCTTCCGGCGCCGCCTTCCATCGTGTCCGCACCCGCACCGCCGTCCAGCTTGTTGGCGGCCTGGTTCCCCTGCAGGACGTTGGCCAGTGCATTCCCATGGCCATCGATGTCCAGCCCCCCGGTGAGCGTCAGGTTTTCCTGGTGGTTTCCCAGCACGCGCGTGACGCTCGCCAGGATGGTATCCACGCCGCCATCGGCGCCTTCACTCACGACGTCGCCGGCCGCGTTCACGACATAGGTGTCATCGCCGAGGCCGCCGGAGAGCGTGTCGGCACCCAAGCCGCCATCCAGCAGGTTGGCAGCCGCATTGCCTCTCAGCCGGTTCGCCAGCGCATTGCCGGTTCCGGCGATCGCACCGGTCCCTGTCAGCGTCAGGTGCTCCTGCCAGCTGCCCAGCGTGTAGGCAATGCTGGCGAATACCGTATCGGTGCCGCCGGCGCCGGTTTCGGTCACGCGGTCGCCTGCGTTGTCCACCACATAGCTGTCGTTTCCCAGGCCTCCCGCGAGCGCGTCCGCTCCCTCTCCGCCGTCGAGACGGTTGTTGCCCGCGTTGCCCTTCAGGTTGTTGGCCATTGCGTTCCCGACGCCCCGCAGGTTGCCGTCCCCGGCAAGGTTGAGGTTTTCGACGTACGCATCCAGCCGGTAGACGGCCGCCGTGGACACCACGGTATCTCCATACCAACCCGACGCGACCTCCACCACGCGGTCCCCCGCGCTGTCCACGAAATACGTATCGCTGCCTGCACCCCCGGCCAGGCTGTCATTGCCACTTCCCCCATCGAGCGTGTCGTCGCCATCCTCGCCGAAGAGGGTGTTGTCGTTGGCGTTCCCGACCAGGCGGTTGTCCCGGGCGTTGCCCCTGCCGGTGCTCGCGGCCGAACCGGCCGCCAGGACCAGCGTCTCGATGTTCACGCCGAGAGTGAAGTCGACGGTGGCACGCACCGTGTCCGTTCCCTCCCAGTAGTCTTCCTCTACCTGGTCGCCGGCGTTGTCGACCATGTACAGGTCATTGCCGTCACCGCCCCGCATCGTGTCCGCCCCGGCGCCACCGTTCAACGTATCGTTGCCGCCGGTCGTGGATGTCAACACGTTGTCGAGGGCATTGCCGGTGCCGCGCAAGCCGACCACGTCTTCCCCGTAGTAGTGGAAGAGCTGCAGGTTTTCGACGTTGGCGCCGAGCGAGAAGTCCATGGACGTCTCGACCACGTCCGTGCCTTCGCCGCCAACCTCGACCACGACGTCGTCGGCATCGGAGACGTGGTACCGATCGTTGCCACGGCCGCCGATGAGCGTGTCCGCGCCGGCCCGTCCGCCCAGCTGATTGGCTGCATTGTTGCCGCGGATCACGTTATCCAGCGCGTTGCCGTACCCTTCTGCTGTCGTCCCGGCGAGGGTCAGGTTCTCGATGTTGTCGGCGAGGTTCACGGGGTAGTAGCTGCTGCTGATCACGGTGTCGGTGCCTTCGCCGACACCTTCCCGCACCAGGCCATTCCCGGACAGGACGTAGGTGTCATCGCCGGCGCCACCCACCAGGGTGTCGCTCCCCCCCGCCTCCAGCCTGTCGTCACCACCCCGGCCGAGAATCAGCGTGTTGAAGCCGTCGGCTACGAGGACGTTGTCCTTGGCGTTGCCCACCAGTTCGCCGCCATAGCCGTCCACGGTGGCATTTTCGATCTCGGTCGGCAGCACGTAGCTGGCGCCGGCGACGAAGACCGTGTCGACGCCGCCGTTGGCGCCCTCAACGACCACGTCGACCGTGGACACGTGGTATTCGTCGTCGCCATCGCCGCCAACCAACTGGTCCTCGCCCCAGCCGGCATTCAGGGTGTCGTCGCCCGCGCCGCCTTCCAGCGTGTCGGCGCCATCCCAGGCGACCAGCAGATTGTCCTGGCCATTGCCTACGAGCCGGCCCCCCGCATTGCTTCCATCGCCCTCAAGCCGTGCGTACTCCACATGCTCGCCCAAGGTGTAGTCGTTCGTGTAGACCACGACGGTGTCGTACCCGCCGCCCGCGGCTTCGACGATCCTCTGCGCCGAATCGTTGACCTCGTACCAGTCGTCGCCGGCGCCCCCGTCCAGCACGTCCCAGCCGGTCCCGCCGTCCAGGTGATCGGCGCCGCCGCCGCCGCTCAGGCTGTCGTCACCGGCGCCGCCCTCCAGCGAATCCTGGCTCCCTCCGCCCCGCAGCGTGTCGTCACCGAAGCCACCGATCAGCGTGTCCCGGCCCACATCGCCCCACAAGATGTCGTGGCCGCCCCTGCCGTCCAGCCGGCTCGTGGCCCAGTCCTCGTCGGTCACGGCTTCGTCGACCGCGTCCTGCCATCCCGCCGCGCGAAGTTCGTCGTTGCCCTCGCCCCCGGTCAGCGTGTCGGACCCGCTGCCGCCGGCCATCACCACCCCGCTCGTACCCAGGCTGCCGGAGGTCACGGACAAGGCGTCGTTGCCAGCGCCCCCCAGCAAGGTGCTGCTGCCGAGGGATCCGGCCTCGAGGCGGTCGTCGCCGGCGCAACCCGCCATCAAATTGGCGCCGGCTCCGCCGTCCAGGGTGTCGTTGCGCGCGCCGCCCAGCACGGTGTCGTCGCCGGCGCCCATGAGCGCCTCGAAGGCCTTCAGGGCGAGGCGGCCGTCGAGGTAGACCGCGTCCGCCGCCGTCTGCGAAGTTGCGTCGAACAGGACGGACTCGTAGTCAGAGGGCGTGGCAGTGGACAGGAGCCCTCCGCTCAACTGGAGCCGAATCGTTCCTCCGGTCCCCAGGATGAAATTCTCGACGCCACGGATCGTCGTGTCGCCCAGGACCACGGTCTCGGCGTAGTTGCCGGCTAGCCGCACCACGTCGTCCTGCCCGCCCTCACCGTTGATGCTGTCCGCGGTGTCGAGCGTTGCGCCAAGATCGATGACGTCGTTGCCATCACCGGAATCGACTGTGTCGGCGCCGCCCGCGCGCAGGTCGAAGGTGTCGGCGCCGACGGTCCCGACGAAATCGTCGTCGCTGCCGCTCCCCTGTCGCCACAACGTCCCGTCGCCGAAGACGAACTGCGTTCCGTCGAGGGACCCGGGCGCGATGCCGGCCAGCGTCACGCTGTAGCCCCCGATCGACACGATCGTGTCGACATCCGCGGCGAGCAGGGTCAGGGAAGCAGGAGAAAGGCCTGCGGGGACGAGGAGCGTGTCGGTGACCGGGTCGAAACCCGCGAGGACGGTGCCCGAAACATCCGCCAAAGCATGAGCAGCCATGACCGTTCCTCCCTGCCGGCCACTCTGGTGGTGCCCGATCGGCGATTACAGCAGGGCAATGGCCGAGCTGTATCCTCCATTTGGGTGAGCGCTACGGGGCCGATCGCGCAGATCGTGATGCGCGCGCGATGGCGGTGAGAGGCATGTCGGGGTTCGGCTGCGCCGAAACCCGACCTACGATCCAGGACATCTCGCGGCTCTCTCCGTAGGTCGGGTTCAGCGCAGCCGAACCCGACACCTACTCGTCCAGCAACCCACCCCGATAGAAGCTGTACGCCGTCCCATCGTGCAGGTAGAAGAACCCATCCGCGCACCCGTCCTTGCCCGGAAAGAACTCGCGGTACTTCTTCGGCACCAGCCGCTCCAGCTCCTCGTCGGACAGCTCGTCGAACTCCAGCGGCGTGATCGGCTGGCCGGCGCGCAATCGGCGGCCTTCCATCACTCCACCCGCGTCACGGCCAGCGGCTTGAAGCCCAGGTCCGCCACCTTGCCCTTGCGGCCCCGCACGCCCCTGGCGTTGTTCAAGGAGCGGATCTCCAGCACCTCCTCGCGGTCCTTGTCGCCGCGGCCCAGGCCGGTGATGCGCACGGAACGCGTGTAGGCCGCGGCGCCCGCCAGCTCCTCCTTCGGCTCCAGGTCCATCAGCATCAGGCCGCGGCCGCCATTGGCCATCGGCTTGAGCTCCTTGATCTCGAAGGTGAGGACGCGCTTGCCGGTCGACGCGCAGCACACGTGCGTGGCGAAGGTCTCGGTGCCCGCGACGCCCACCAGCGACGGCCGGCAGACGGTTTCGCCTGCGCCCAGCGAAATGAAGGACTTGCCGCCCTTCTGGCGCGACACCATGTTCTCCACGGCCGCGACGAAGCCATAGCCCCCCGAGTTCGCCAGCAGCAGGAAGACGTTGCCCGCGCCCGCGAAGTAGTGCACCAGCTGCGTGCCGGCATCCAGCTCGATGAAGGTCGTCAGCGGCTGGCCGTCGCCGCGCGCGCCCGGCAGCACCGCCACCGGGATCGAATACACCCGGCCGTTGCTGCCGAAGGCCAGCAGCGTGTCGACCGTGCGGCATTCGTAGGTGCCGTACAGGCCGTCACCGGCCTTGAACGCGAAGCTGGACGCGTCGTGGCCATGGCCCTGGCGCGCCCGCACCCAGCCCTTCTGCGACACCACCACCGTCACCGGCTCGTCGATCACCTTCACTTCGGCCACGGCCTTCTTCTCGGCCTGGATCAGCGTGCGGCGCGCATCGCCGAACTGCTTGGTGTCGCCCTCGATCTCCTTGATCATCAGCCGCTTCAGCGCGGTGGGCGAGCCCAGGATCTCCTCCAGCTTCTCGCGCTCGGTGCGCAGCTCCTTCAGTTCCTGCTCGATGCGGATGGCTTCCAGCCGCGCCAGCTGGCGCAAGCGGATTTCGAGGATGTCCTCGGCCTGGCGGTCCGACAGCTTGAAGCGGGCGATGAGGGCCTGCTTCGGCTCCTCCGCCGCCCGGATGATGGCGATCACCTCGTCGATGTTCAGCAGCACCAGCTGCCGGCCCTCGAGGATGTGGATGCGGTCCAGCACCTTGTCCAGCCGGTGCCGCGAGCGCCGCTCGATCGTGCGCTGGCGGAACTCGATCCACTCCACCAGCATCTGGCGCAGCGACTTCTGCGTCGGCCGGCCGTCCAGCCCCACCATCGTCAGGTTCACCGGCGCCGAGGTCTCCAGGCTGGTGTGCGCCAGCAGGGTGGTGGTCAGCTCCTGCTGGTCGATCCGGCTGGTCTTGGGCTCGAACACCAGCCGCACCGCGGCGTCCTTGCTCGACTCGTCGCGCACCGCGTCCAGCACCGACAGCACGGTCTGCTTCAACAGCACCTGGTCCTGCGACAGCGCCTTCTTGCCGGCCTTCACCTTGGGATTGGTCAGCTCCTCGATCTCTTCCAGCACCTTCTGCGAGCTCACGCCCGGCGGCAGCTCGGTCACCACCAGCTGCCACTGGCCGCGCGCCAGCTCCTCGATCTTCCAGCGCGCCCGCACCTTCAGCGAGCCGCGGCCGCCGCGGTAGGCCTCGGCGATGTCGGCGGCGCTGCTGATCAACTGGCCGCCGCCGGGATAGTCGGGGCCGGGCACCAGCGCGAACAGGTCCTCGTCGGACAGCTTCGGGTTCTTCACCAGCGCCACGCAGGCCTCGGCGATCTCGCGCAGGTTGTGCGACGGGATCTCGGTGGCCAGGCCCACGGCGATGCCGCTGGCGCCATTGAGCAGCGTGAACGGCAGGCGCGCCGGCAGCACCACCGGCTCCTGCGTGCTGCCGTCGTAGTTGAGGACGAATTCGACCGTGCCCTCGTCGATCTCGTCCATCAGCAGGTTGGAGATCTTCGCCAGCCGCGCTTCCGTGTAGCGCATCGCCGCTGCGCCGTCGCCGTCACGGCTGCCGAAGTTGCCCTGGCCGTCGATCAGCGGGTAGCGCTGGGCGAAGTCCTGCGCCATCCGCACCAGCGCGTCGTAGGCAGCCTGGTCGCCGTGCGGGTGGAAGCGGCCCAGCACGTCGCCGACGACGCGGGCGCTCTTCACCGGCTTGGGCCCGCTGCCGGTGCCGAAGCCCAGGCCCATGCGGTACATCGAATACAGGATGCGGCGCTGCACCGGCTTCTGGCCGTCCGCCACGTCGGGCAGGGCCCGGCCCTTCACGACGGAGAGCGCGTACTCCAGGTAGGCGCGCTGCGCGTAGGTGGCGAGGTCCAGGCTGGCGTCGTCGCCGCCGTCGTCGAAGGTGATGAGGTCTTGCTCCATGGTCCAGGCGTTGGGAAATGGGTTTCTACGAAAGCAGTTCTTCTTGCGTCAGGGTCACGATGCGGCGCTCCGACGCGTCCCGCACCTCCTGGTCCAGCCGCGCGTTCAGCCGCTGCAGCAGCACCTTGGGCGGGGAGTCGTCCGTGGGCACGGCCGCCAGCACGATGCGAAAGCGCAGGAATTCGGCGGGCGCCGCCTGCAGCGGCTCCTTCAGCCCGGCGACGAGGATACGCCCTGCCACGGTGGCGGACGCCTGGCCGGGCGCCACGCCCTCGGCCAGCACGCCGATGCGCGCGTGCGCCAGGCGCGCGGCGACGTCGCCGTCGCGCAGCAGCGATTCACGCACGCGGCTGGCCGCGGCCAGCACCGCCGACTCCGCCGCTTCGAGGCCGAACTCCGTGGCGAGGGCTCCGAGGTTGTCGATGTTCACCAGCATCAGCACGCTGGGGTGGCCGTAACGGCGCGTGAGGTGCCGCGCCGCCATCACGCGGTCCATGAGGACCATCGGCGTGCCCAGCCCCGTGAGCGGGTCGACGGTGTTGCGGGCCTGCAGCCGGATGCGCGTCTCGCCGAAGATGCGGTCGCGCCATCCGGTGCCGATGAAGGTGACGCAGCTCCAGAAAGCCAGCAGCGCCGAGACCAGCACCGCGTCCTCCAGCGCGAAGGGCGCGTCGTCCACCGCCAGGTGGAAGCCCGCCGCCCCGAGCGCCACCAGGCCGGGCGGCAGCCACCAGATCCAGGGCTGGCTCTGGCGCCAGGCGCGCGCCAGCAGCATCAGCACCACCGCGGACCACAGCACCATGCCCGCGGCCATGGCCCACACCGTGTACACGGCCACGATGGCCAGCAGCGGCAGCACCACCGCGCTCACCGCCAGCAGCCAGCGCCGGCCCTGCCGCAGCCCGCCCGCGTGGCTGACGAGGTCCAGCAACTGCAATCCCGCCAGCGACGGAACGAGCAGGAACACCGCCGGCGGCAACAGCGCATCCCGCCCGAGCAGCACCTGCACCACCACCACGCCCATCAGCGTGGCCGCCGCATGCAGCAGCAGCGAGCGCTCGTGGTACGCGTTGGCCTGGATCACCGACAGGATCACCAGCAGCACCTGCGCGCCCACGCAGACACCCAGCCACAGCTGCGCGGGATCGATATGGTCCGTCATGCGCCCGGCGTCGCGGGCTCCGGCGCCGGCAGCGACGCCGGCATGTTGCGGCGGCCTGCGGGAGCGGGGATCTCCATGCGGATGCGCGCCGGCGCGCCGCCGTCCTCGCCCTTGCCGACCAGCACGGGCGGCTTGAGCATGACGTACAGCTGCATCACCGTCTTCACGTAGTTGCGCGTTTCCGGATAGTTGGGGATGCGGTTGCCGGCCCGCTGCACGGCGCCCTCACCCGCGTTGTACGCCGCCAGCGCCAGCTCCAGCTGGCCGGGGAACATGCGGATCAGGTCGCGCAGGTAGCGCGCGCCGGTGCGCACGTTGGTGCGCGGGTCGGTCAGCTTGCGCGCGATGGGATTCTTGCCGTCCGCGCGCACGCCGTAACGCTGCGCGGTGGCCGGCATGATCTGCATCAGGCCGACGGCGCCCTTGGGCGAAACGGCGGCCGGGTCGAAGCCGGATTCGGTGGCTATCAGCGCCTGCAGCAGCTCGTAGTCCACGCCGTGCTCGCGCGAGGCCTCGCGCAGGTGGTGCTTCACCTGCCGGAAGCTCGGCGAGATGTCGAAGAAGGTCAGCAGCTTGCTGCTGGTGCTGGTGGGCACCGGCACCGCGCGCGGCGTCTTCACGCCCTTGGCGGTGTCGAATTCGCCGTCGCCGCGGAAGAACAGCTGGTAGCGCTCGTCCAGCTGCGACGGCGCGAAATGGCCGACGCCCTTTTCGTCCACGTAGCCCCACAGCTCCGCGTGCGCCGGCGCCAGCCAGGCGCTGGCGGCGAGCAGCATGATGACGGCCACGCGCTTCATGCCTGCAGCTCCAGCGCGCCGGTGCGCCGCTGCGCGAATTCCTCCTGCAGCATCGACATGACGACCAGCGAGTCGAAGCCGTCCTGCACCTTCACCGCCTGGCGCAGCTCGCCCTCCTGGACGAAGCCTTCGCTGCGGTACAGCGACTGCGCCCGCTCGTTGCGCTTCTTGATGTCCAGCCAGAAGCGGTGCGCGCCCAGGTCGTCGAAAGCGATCTTCTTCACCACCCGCAGCGCCGCCCGGCCGTAGCCCTGGTTCTTGTCCCGCACCACCATGCGCTTGAGCTCGATCGACAGGTGCGGGTTGCGGCAACCGATCAGGATCAGGAAGCCGCCGGCCTCCAGGCCGGGTCCGGCCTCGATGATGAAGTGGCGGAAGTCCGGGAAGCGGATCGCCGCTTCGTGCTGGATCTTCTCCCAGGGCGTGATGTACGGCAGGTTCTCCGGGTCGCGCTCCAGCGACAGCACGAACTCCAGGTCGCTCTGCATCGTGGGACGCAGGCGCACCCGGGCCGGGCTGCGGTGGGGGACGGCGACGGCGGCGTTCATCAGATGTCGATTTCCACGGAGTCGCCGTGCAGCTCCATCAGCTCGCGGCGGGCGGCCGCTTCGCCCTTGCCCATCAGCTTGGTGATGAGGTCCTCGGTGCCGGCGAAGTCGAACTTGCCCAGGTGCACGGGCAACAGCCGGCGGGTATCCGGATTGAGTGTGGTTTCCCACAATTGTTCCGCGCTCATCTCGCCCAACCCCTTGAAGCGGCTGATGCTCCACTTGCCCTCGGCCACGCCTTCCTTGCGCAGCTTGTCGAGGATGGCCGTGAGCTCGCCCTCGTCCAGCGCGTACTGCTTGCCGGCCGGCTTCTTGCCGCGCGCCGGCGTGTCCACGCGAAACAGCGGCGGCCGCGCGATGTACACGTTGCCCGCCTCGATGAGCTTGGGGAAGTGGCGGAAGAACAGCGTGAGCAGCAGCACCTGGATGTGCGAGCCGTCGACGTCGGCATCCGACAGGATGCAGACCTTGCCGTAGCGCAGGCCGGTCAGGTCGGGCGTGTCGTTGGGGCCGTGCGGGTCGACGCCGATGGCCACGGCGATGTCGTGGATCTCGGTGTTGGCGAACAGCCGGTCGCGCTCGACCTCCCAGGTGTTCAACACCTTGCCGCGCAGCGGCAGGATGGCCTGGCATTCCTTGTCGCGGCCCATCTTGGCGCTGCCGCCGGCGGAGTCGCCCTCCACCAGGAAGATCTCGTT